>NZ_JBSHGZ010000066.1:0-22058 GCF_053618075.1 Embleya sp. NPDC055664 | reverse complement strand
CTCGGCGCCGTCAAACCATTGCTGGCACCGTCCTGATTCACCGCCGAACCCCTGATCACCGCAAGCACGGTGTGACCGTTGTCGCGCGCCCGGCTCAGTGGTTCGAGCAGGACCAGGCCGACGCCCTCGGCGAGTGCGAAGCCGTCGGCGCCGGCGGCGAAGGGCTTGCAGCGGCCGTCCGGGGCCAGTCCGCGCTGGCGGCTGAACTCCAGGAACGGGTTCAGGCTGGGCAGGACCGTCGCGCCACCCGCGAGCGCGAGATCGCATTCGCCGTTGCGCAGCGCCTGGCAGGCCAGGTGCAGGGCGACCAGGGACGACGAGCAGGCGGTGTCGACGGTGACGGCCGGGCCCTCCAGGCCCAGTGCGTACGCGATTCGCCCGGACGCCACGCTCACGGTGTTCCCGGTCAGGAAGTAGCCCTCCCCGGCCCGGGTGACCGCGTCCCGGCCGGCGGGGACGTACTCCTGGGCGATCACCCCGGTGAAGACCCCGGTGTTGCCCCCGAACAGTGCGGTCGGGGCGATCCCGGCGTTTTCGAGGGTTTCCCACGCGGTCTCCAACAACAGGCGCTGCTGCGGGTCCATGGCCGTCGCCTCGCGCGGCGAGATCCCGAAGAAGCCCGCGTCGAAGTCGCCCGCGTCGTGCAGGAAACCGCTCTCTCTCACATAGGTGTGCCCGATGGCGTCCGGATCCGGGTCGTGGACCGAATCCAGGTCCCAGCCCCGGTCGTCGGGAAACGCCGAGATGGCGTCGACGCCGTCGCGAACCAGTCGCCACAGGTCCGAGGCATCGCGCACGCCGCCCGGAAGGCGACATCCCATCCCCACGATCGCGATCGGTTCCGACCGGCCGGCTTCGAGCTCGCGCAGCCGGTCGCGCGTCTCCTGGAGCTCGCCCGTCACCCGCCGCAGATAGTCGCGCAGCTTGTCTTCGTTCGCCATCCGGTATCAGCCTCAACAGGTGGGAGAGAACGTACGTTTCGCCGACCGGAGCAGCAGTCGGGCACCGTGCCGCTCAGCGTTCGCAGAGGTGCTTAGAGGGCGCTTAAAACGTCCTTAACATCCTCCGGCCTGCGGTTTCGCGGCGGATGGGGGCCGTGGGCCAAGGCCGTCGCCTTTAAGAAGGTGCTAAGGGGCGTTTAAGCGCGGACTCCGACACTGGCTGCTCATGACTTGCCGGTAAGGGAGTTGCATCGTGACAGAGACCGCCTCGGCACACCTGCCGACGTTTCCCATGCCGAGATCGTGTCCGTTCGACCTCTCGCCGCAGTACGCCGAGCTGAGGAGCGAACGGCCCATCACGCAGGTGCAATTGGCGAGCGGAAAAGCCGCCTGGCTGATCACCCGGCATCAGGACGTGCGCAGACTCTTCCTGGACCCCAATCTCAGTGCCAACGGCGCGCATCCCGAATTCCCGGCACTGGCTCCGCGCAAGCAGTCCTTCGACGAGCAGTCGAAGGGTTTCCTGCCGTGGATGGACCAGCCGGAGCACACCACGTACCGGCGGATGGTGATCAACGAGTTCACGGTGCGTCGGATCGCCCGCATGCGCCCGCGCATCCAGGAGATCGTGGACGACTGCGTCAGTGCGATGCTCGCCGGACCGCGGCCGGTGGACCTGGTCCAGGCACTGTCGCTGCCCGTGCCGTCACTGACCATATGTGACCTGCTCGGCGTCCCGTATGAGGACCTGGACCACATCCAGCGGCATGCGATGATCATGGTCAGTCGTATCCACACCGCCCAGGAACGCGCCGCCGCGCTGCGGGAACTGCGCACCTATCTCGGTGAGTTGTTGCTGATCAAGGGCAAGCAGCCGCAGGACGACATGCTCAGTCGGCTGGTGGTCAAGCACCGGGACGAGGGCCGCGACGACCACGGGCACCTGACCGGGCTCGCACTGCTGATCCTGGTCGGCGGCTACGAGAGCACGGCGAGCACGATCTCGCTGGGTACCGTGGCGCTCCTGGAACACCCGGACCAGGTGGCCGCGTTGCTCGCCGACCCCACACTGGCACCGCGTGCGGTGGAGGAACTGCTGCGCTACTTCAGCGTCGCGGACAACGTCACCAGCCGGATCGCGATCGCCGACATCGAGATCGGCGGAGTGACCATCCGCGCGGGCGAGGGCGTGCTGCTGTCGAACGCGGCGGCCAATCGGGATCCGAGCGTGTTCGCGCATCCCGAGGTGCTGGACATCCACCAGGACACCCGCACACATGTGGCGTTCGGATACGGCATCCACCAGTGCCTCGGGCAGAACCTGGCCCGGTTGGAACTGGAGATCGTCTTTCGCACGCTCTTCGGCCGGATCCCGGGACTACGGACGGCCGTGCCCGTGACGGAACTGCCGTTCAAGAACGACGCGATCATGTTCGGCGTGCACGAAGTACCGGTGACCTGGTGACCCGGTCCCCGGCCGCGGGGCACCGGGACGGCCCCGAGCGCCCGAGCGCGACCGAGCGGAAGTGGAGCGCGATGAGTGTGGAAGTGGACCGCGACGCCTGCGTGGGTGCCGGACAGTGTGTGCTCGCGGCACCGGATGTTTTCGATCAGGGGGACGAGGACGGCCTGTCGTTCGTGCTTCCCGGCGCGTCGGAGCCCGAGAACCTGCGGGCCGTCCGGGACGCGGTGTTGCGCTGTCCGGCCCGAGCGATCACGCTCACCACCGCGCCCGCACCGGAGCCGTCCATCCCCGACGCACCCCCGAACGGAGCCGCCACGTGAGCGACAACGACGTCACCATCGAAACCGGCGACCCCCGAGTGGCGGATCTGCTCGCCTACCCGATGCCGCGCGCCTGCCCCTTCGGTGCGCCGAAGGAGTACGCGGAGCTGCGCGAGCGCGAACCCATCACCCGGGTTCGGCTGCCCACCGGCCGGTGGGCCTGGCTGGTCACCGCGCACGACGCGGTACGCCGACTGTTCACCGACCCCAACCTCAGCGCCAACCGCGTGCATCCCGGCTTCCCCGCGCTGCTGGCGGGGCAGGGCGGGATCAACCCGGCGGGCTTTCTGCCGTGGATGGACCCGCCGGAGCACACCACGTATCGACGCATGGTGATCAGCGAGTTCACCGTCCGGCGGGTACAGCGCCTGCGACCGCGGATCGAGGAGATCGTCACGACGCACGTGGACGGGCTGCTCGCGGGCCCCCGCCCGGTCGACCTGGTCCAAGCGCTGTCCCTGCCCGTTCCCTCGCTGGTGATCTGTGACCTGCTGGGAGTGCCGTACGCGGACCGGGAGTTCTTCCAGACCCGGGCCCGGATCATGGTCGATCGTAATGCCGGCGGCCCCGAGCGGCTCGGCTCGATGACCGAACTGCGGACGTTCCTGAGCGACTTGGTGGTAACCAAGCAGAACGAACCGACCGACGACGTGCTCAGCCGGCTCGCGGTGAAGTATCGCGAGGCCGGGGTCGAGGACAACGAACACCTGGCCGGGATGGCGCTGTTGATCCTGGTCGCCGGCCACGAGACCACGGCGAACATGATCTCGCTCGCGGTCACCTATTTGTTGGAGCACCCGGACCGGCTCGCCGAACTGCGGGGCGATCCGACGCTGATCCCCGACGCGGTGGAGGAGTTCCTGCGCTACTTCAGCATCTCCGACCACTCCACGAACCGGGTGGCGCTCGCCGACATCGAGATCGACGGCGTGACCATTCGGGCCGGAGAGGGTGTACTGCTGTCCAACGGCGCGGCCAACCGGGACGCGAAGGTCTTCGACGACCCGGACGAGTTCGATGCGCACCGCGACGCCCGACCGCACCTGGCCTTCGGATACGGCATCCACCAGTGCCTGGGACAGAACCTGGCCCGACTGGAGTTGGAGATCGTGCTCGGCACCCTCCTCGAACGCATCCCGGATCTGCGACTGGCCGTGCCGTTGGCGGAACTGCCGTTCAAGAACGACACGATCATGTACGGGATCCACGAAGTCCCGGTGACCTGGTGACCTGGTGACCCGGTAGCCAGGTGGCGACCCGGTGCCCCGGTGCGCGTTCGGCGCCGGTGATTCCCGTGTACGCCCTACCCCCGTACCCCCATGTTTCCCGTTCCCGAGCCGTCGGCATCGGCGCGCTCGGCTCGGCAGAGAGGTTCCCACACCAATGTCCAAGACCATCGCCATTTTCGGGGCGGGGAGCGGCCTGGGACTCGCCGTGGCCCGGCGCTTCGGAGCCGAGGGATATCGAGTCGCACTCGTCGCCCGACGCAAGGAACGGCTGGAGGAGTTGCGTGCCGCGTTGGCGAACGAGGGCGTGGAGGCGCACACCTTCACGGCCGACCTCGCCGACCACACCCGGCTCGGCGCGACCGTTGACGAGATCGGCTCCGCGCTCGGCGGCATCGACGTGATCGAGTACAGCCCGGCGGGCATCACCGAACAGCCGGTCGCCACGCTGGACCTGGACCTGGACAACCTCCAACCACAGCTGGACGTGCGCCTGCTCGCGCCGATCGTGCTCGTGCGGCACGTACTACCCGCCATGATCGAACGTGGCGAGGGCGGGCTGCTGTTCGGTCTCGGCTCGGTCGGCAGTCAGCCGGTGTCCTTCATGAGCAACGTCGGCATCGCCTTCGCCGGACTGCGCAACTACATCTACACGCTCAACAGTTCCCTCGCGGACAAGGGTGTGTACGCCGGCGCGTTGACCATCGGCGCGCTGATCGAAAAGAGCGAGGCCCAGGAGAAGTTCGACGCCAAGACCGCGTTCACGTCCGCGCAGGGCGTCGTGCGCGTGTGGCCCGAGGATCTGGCGGATCGGTTCTGGGACATGTACGCCAAACGGGACCGGGTCGAGGAGGTCGTCGGCGGATTCGAGGGGTAGGGCGCATACCGCATACGACGACGTCGCCGCCGGTGGGATCTCCCGCCGGCGGCGACGTCGTCGCGTCGAATCCCTCGAACCGGGTCGGTTCGGGTCAGCCCGTGCCCCGCGCCAGGACGGACGGGTCGGTGTCGACGGGGGAGGGGGCCTCCCGCGCGACCGCGTCGAGGAGTCGGTCCTCGGCGGATTCGGACCGTGTCTCGCCCTCCCCGACGGATGCGAGCGTTTCGAGGTTGTCCTTGATGTCGGTCAGGACGTCGGCCGCCTCCGCCCCGTCGATCACCCGGTGGTCGAACGCGAGGCTCAGGCGCATCACCGGGCGGACCACCACCCGCTCGTCGCGCACCACCGCCACGTCGCGCACCTGTCCCACGCCCAGGGTGATCGTGGTGCCGCCCACCGAGTGGAAGCCGTGCACGGGGCGGTGACCGAGCGAGGTGATCGCGACGGTGCCGAACGACTCCGCCCGGCGCGCCAGCGGGCGGGTCGCGAGCCGAAACGCCAAGCGCCCCAACGGCATCGGCAGCCGATGCAGCAGGCGCACCTTGGCGAACTCCGGCATCTGCGCCGGATCCCCGTCCCGGAACGGCCGCAGCCGGTCCTGGATTTCGTCGATACCGGCGGTGTCCACGCGCGGAACGACCGTCGCGAGCACCACCCTTCGTCCGTTCAGCACCCGGTCCAGGGTGATCTTGGCGTCGACCGTGGGGTAGTGCGCCACCCTCGGCCGCAGCCGACCGCGGATGGCGGCGTTGGCGTCGGGATGCGCGGCCAGGGCGCGGCCGGCGGCCAGGGCCACATAGGACACCAGCGAGTACGAGTGCCCCGCCTCGCGGCGACCGGCGCGGTGTTCGCGCACACGGGACATGTCGACGTCGGTGTCCAGGAACACCGGGGCGAAGCCCCGGGTCTGCTCCAGGAAGTACAGGGTGTGGCGGCGCTCCCGGGGCACCGGAGTGCTTCGCACGAGGGGCTCCTTACGCTGTCGCGAGGTCGGGTCCCGGCCGCGGACCCCATGACGGGATCACGGGCCGGGTCGATGGCGGTGCTCAGACGGTCTCGACGGCGAAACCGCCCTTGATCCACTTGCTGGACTCCACCGAGATGCCGAGCAGGCGCTGACCGGGGATCGCCCGTTCGAAGGCGCTCTCCAATTGGAAGAACGGGGTGGCGTTGCCGTTGTTGCCGATCTCGCGCACCCGGCTGATCTCGTACGCACCGGGCAGCGCCAGCAGATCCACGATCTTCGTGGTCATCCGCCCGGACAACTGCGGCGGCAACAGGTAGTCGATCTCGTCGCGTTGCCACCCGGTGTCGTCCAGGAGCTCGTCCAGGATCTCGGCGGACATCAGCGGCACCCGCTCCTCGATCGCCTTGTAGTCCTCGATCGCGGGCGGCCGATCCGAGCCCCGATCCCCCGGGCCGTACCAGTCCAGCGTCTGCCCGGGTTCGCGGTCCAGGCCGGTGAGCCTGGTGAACAACTGGCGGATCACCGACGCGCCGGGAGCCGACGTGCGGTCCAGGACCGCCGCGCCGGCACCGTCGCCGAACAGTACGTAGTGCACCAGTTGGTCGGGCGGCAGCGTCGCGAAATCCAGGTCGAAGTCGTAGAACTTGGCCGACACGTCGCCACCCAGGACCAGGGCGTTGCGATACTCGCCGCCCGCCAGCAACTGCTGCGCCAGGCTCAGCGCCTGGAACGCGCCGCAGCAGCCCGACTGGATCTGGTACGTGGGCACGCCGTTGATCCGCAACCTGTCGGCGACCACGTTCGCCGTCGTGGGCATCAACAGGTCCGGTGAGGCGGTGGCCAGGACCAGCAGGTCCACGTCCTCGGCGGCCCGCCCCGCGCCCTCCAGGGCACGTCGGCCGGCCGTCTCGCACAGGTCCGCCAACGAGTGCGCGGGCTTGGCCGTGTCCAGGTCGATCGACAGGTGCCGGCTCCTGGTGCCGATGAACGTCTCGACCCACTGCTCCCACTGCCCGCCCATGCGCAACCGCCGCCCCAGGGTGGCGTTGTCGATCGCCGGACCCGGCAGCGCGGTGCCGATCGACCGGATGTGGACGTCGCCGTCCACGTCAGCCGCACAGCCGGATGACCACGGCCGCCCGCTCGCTGGGCACCGGGGGATTGGACAGCGGCGGAATCAGGTGCCAGCGGCGGTATCCGCGCTTGCCCGCGAAGGAGCCGCCGGTGCCGATCGCCTTGAGGTGCAGCCACTCGCCCGCGATCATCCCGTCCCGGTCGATGCCGGTGGCCGAGTCCCGGAAGGTGCCCTGCGGCAGATGCACGGCCTCGTGGTACTCGCTGATCAGGTGGCCGTCCGAGGGCCGGCGGCCGGTGATCGTGACGAACCCGACCGCGTCGCCGATGATGTTGTCCTGCTTGTCGTAGATCACGTCGTAGTAGGTGGCGGTGTCACCGATCTGCTGCATGGGCGGGTTCGCCGAGCCGACCGTGCTGTACTTGACCGTCTGCTCGGTGACTCCGCCGACTTCCACACATCGATTGCCCCGCTTGTCGCCGTCCGCCGCGAACGCGTCGGACGCCATCACCGTCGCAGTGGTGGTCACGCACAGCGCGACCAGCGCCGCACTGCGGGCGCGGGACCATTTCGTCGGGTGCGCCATGATCTTCCCCTTCGCTCGTCCGGCCGGGACGTCGAGGGGGCACCGCACGGTGCGCGGGCGCGGTCCCGGCCGTCGCTGCGATGTTCAGGGGCCGCACTTAGACAGACCTAAAGCCGAGCTTGGCGGAGCCGGTCCGCTCTGCAGTCCGGTGACCAGATGGGCCAGTTCGGCGCGCGAACTCAGGTCGAGCTTGCGGTAGATGTGGGCCAGGTGGGCGTCCACGGTGCGCGGGCTCAGCCGCAACACCTGGGCGATCTCACGGGTACGCATGCCCGTTCCCGCGAGATCGGCGATCTCGCGCTCGCGATTGGTCAGTACGGACAGCGCCGTCGCGGCGCCCGGCTCGGTCGACCCCTTGGCCCAAGCCAGCGCGGCCAGACGCTCCTCGGCCCGGCGATACAGCGTGTCCGCGCCGGATCGGCGGGCCAGTTCGCGGGCGAGGACCAGCAGTTTCGTCGCGTCGTCGACCCGGCCGGCCACGGCCTCGCACTCGGCGGCGTCCAGCAGCGCCGTGGTCCGCGGCAGCGTCAGGTCGGCCGCCGCCAGTCGGTCGGCGGCGTGCTGGTACAGGTCCGAGGCGGTGTCCGGGTCGTCGGCGAACCGGGCCACCTCGGCCTCGGCGAGCAACGCCTCCGCGTGCTGGAACGACAGTTCCGACTCGCGCACCGCGTCCCGGGCCCGCTTCGCCCACAATGCCGCGTCGGGATCGCCCGCCGCGATCGTGGCGACGGTGAGTATCCGATGACACATCGGTCGAAGCATCGCGGGCAGGTTGAGCAGGTCGGGCCCGCGTCCGACGTCGAGGATCAGCATCCGGCTGCGCCGGGGATCGGCCACCACCGTGGCGCGGGCCAGGGCCAGGGCCGCACTGACCCGCCACAGGCTGCCCGGTTGGAGTGCGGCGACCGCCTGCTCCGCGAGCTGTCGGCCGGTGTCGTGCGCGCCGTTCCAGGACGTCTGCAGGGCCTTGAGGGCCAGCGTGAGGCCGCGGACCTCGTCGGAGTCGATGCGCTCGGCGATCGCGTACGCCTCGTCGATGATCGGCTCGGCTCCCGCCGTCGGCCCCACGAACAGGCAGATGTGGCACAGGCCGTCGATCATGATCGGCAGGAGGTACACCTGGCCGGTGGCGTACGCGATGCCCAGTCCGCGCAGCATGTGCCGCTGGGCGTCGGTGAACCGGCCGAGGAAGATCTCGGCCCAGGCCAGCAGCGGCAACACCTCCAGACCGTCGACCAGCGCGTCGTTCGGGATCTGATCCAGCCGGGTCGCGCACCGGTCGATCATCCGGGCTCCGGCGGCCCGGTCCCCGGCGATCACCTCGTAGAGCCCGTACAGCGCCAGGGCACTGCCCTCGAGATCCCCGTCGGGGCCGCTGCCGGCGGACCGCAGGGTGGTGCGCAACTCCTCCGAGGAGGGCCACATGCCGCTGCCCACCACGCCCATGACGGTGCGCAGGACGAACAGGATGCCGGTCGCCGAGCGTGGTTGCGGCAGCGCCGCGATCTCGGAGGTCAACGATGCCCACGCCTGGGTGTGGTTGCCGAGGAACAGGTCGATCATCGTGCGCTGCTTGATCAGCCGCACGCGGTCCTCGACACCCTCGCCCGATCGGATCGCGAGCGCCGCCTCCAAGAGTGCGCGACTCTCCGCGGGCCTGCCCTCCAGGAACAGAGCGTGCGCCGTCTTCGCCAACACCGTGGTGCGTTGGTCCCGAACCCCCGGGTCGCGGTCGATCAGCGAACCGGCGAGGCGCAACCACTGGCCGGCCTGGCGAGGCGCGGAGCGCATCACCTCGTCCGCGGCCCGTACGAGTGTCGCGACCGCGTCGCGCGCGTCCTCGCCGGTGAAGGAGTGCTCGATGTGCGGGGCCCGCGCGGCGGCCGGCGCATCGCGCTCGACCAGTACGGCCAGCGCGTTGCGGTGCAGGCGCAGCCGCCGACAGGCATCGCTTTCGGTGTAGGCGAGCCGGCGCAGTATCGGATGGCGGAAGGAGTACTGCACGCCGGCGTCGACCACGCGCAGCAGATCGCGACGGACCAGACGGTCGGTGGCGGCGCAGACCTGACGCATGTCGAGTTCGGCCACCGCCGCCACCGCCACGAGGTCGAAGCGTTCGGCGAAGACGGCCGCCGCGTGCAGCACCTGCGCCTCGACGCCGGACAACCCGGAGATCTCGGCCAACAGGTGGGCGGCGTACTGGTTTTGCAGATCGTCGACGTGGCCGGCCGGGATGGGCGACGGAGGATGTGCCGTCGGGCCGTGCGTACCGCGGTCGCCGCAGTGTGCCGCGGCGAGCAGATACAGCGGGTTGCCCTCCGATTCCCGGCACAGGTCGCGCAATCGCGGATCCTCCACGCCCATGCCGAGGAGTTCGGCGCACTGCTCCCGGGTGAGGGCGGGCAGGGCGATGCGTTCCACCGTGCCCTGCACGAGGCCGTGGGCGAGCGACTCGCGCAGTTGCGGCGGGGCCTGGCGGGGGCGATCGGCCATCACCACGAGCAGCGGAACGTCGAGTGGCGAGGAGATCAACTGGTCGATCAACGCGAGCGATTGCGGGTCCGCCCAGTGCATGTCGTCGAGAATGATCACCAGGCCGTCGTGGGTGACGTGTCGCAGCAGCAGGCGCAGCCGATGGGAACCGACCTGGGCGGGCCCCGCATCGGGGTCGGCGGCATCGAGGTGGGTGGGCGCGTGCAGCACGCGGCGCAGCGAGGCCGCGGTGTGCGTGGGAAGGTGGTCCAGACGTTGCGAGACCAGCTCGCTGTGCAGGGCCGCCACCACGACGTGGAAGGCGTTGTTCTGCCCGTAGGCGGTGCCTCGGGCGTGCAGCACGGGAATGTCCCGTTCGTGTGCCTCGGCGGCGAACTCCGCCAGAAGTCTGCTCTTGCCGCTGCCGATTCCGCCGGCGACTTCGATCACCATGCCCCGTTGTCGTGGTAATCGATCGAGCGAGGTGACGAGTCGTTGTATCTCGTGTCGACGAACGGTCCCGGCATTCGGACGCAATGGAGATTTCGTGGAACTCACCCCGTATGTCCTGCAATCGAGTACCGCGATGCGGTACTTGGTGCGTGAAAGCCGACTCGGGATGATGTCGTCGGTGCGACCGGCGCGGGATGGCGGCGGATCCGGCGGACGATGCACGGCCCGACGCCAAGCGTGCCCCACGGTTCCGTCTTCGGGTGTCCGTCTGCGAACCCGTACCCGTCACCCGGGACCGTCCTGCGCGTTGTTCCCCCTCGTCGACCAGCGTTCCCCTACTGGGGGAATGTGGACGACGCAAGTATAGATCAGCGGCGCGCGGATGAGCCATGTGCGTCGGGCCCGATACGTCCTCGGCGCCGCACCGGCCCGGTGCCGACGGGGAACGCGGCACCGATCCGGCGCGGGGAGCGCTCAGCCGAGGCCGAGTTCGTTGTCGATGAGATCGAAGATCTCGTCGTCGCTCGCTCGGGCGAGATGTGCGGACGCGGCGGGTTCGCCGATGCCCGCGGGTCGCCGTGCCGGCGTCGACAGCGCAGCCAGCAGTTCGCGCAGCCGCTCCGCCAGCCGATCCGCGTCCGGCTGCGTCACCGCGGCGTCCGCCACGGCGAGTTCGACCCGGTGCAGTTCGGCGAACAGCGACGTCAACGCGACCGCCGGCGCGGCCGATTCGGCCCGCACGGCCAGGGCCTCCTCCAGATGCCGGGCCAGCGCGGAGGGCGTGGCGTGATCGAAGACGAGGGAGACGGGCAATCGAAGCCCGGTGTCGACGTTGAGCCGATTGCGCAACTCGACCGCGGACAGCGAGTCGAAGCCCAACTCCTTGAACGAGCGTTTCCCGTTGATCGCCCCCGCCGACGAGTGTCCCAGGACGGTGGCGACATGGCCGCTCACCACGTCCTTCAACAACTGCCGCCGAGCGCTCGGGCGCAGCGGCGCGAGCCGTTCGGCGAGTGTCCGCGCCCCGGCGGTCGGGGTCTCCGTGACCGCAGCACGCGAGGGCTCGACGGCGGTCAACGCGGCGAAGAGGGGCGTGGATTCCCCGGCTCGGGCGCGGGCCCGCAGCGCGGGCAGGTTCAGCCCGACCGCGACGGGCGCGGCGTGCCGCTGTTCGAGCGCCGCGTCGAACAGGGCCAGACCCTGCTCGACGGACAACGGCACGATGCCGCCCCGGGACAGGCGGGCCAGCGCGGTGTCGTCGAGACGGCCGGTCATCGCGCTCTGTGCGCCCCACAGTCCCCACGCGAGGGAGATGCCGGGCAGGCCGAGCGCCTGGCGGTGGTGCGCGAGAGTGTCCAGGAAGGTGTTCGCGGCGGCGTAGTTGCCCTGTCCCGGGTTGCCGAGCACGCCCGCCGCCGAGGAGTACAGCACGAACGCGGCCAGGTCGAGTCGGCGGGTCAGCCGGTGCAGGTGCCACGCGCCGTCGACCTTGGGCCGCAGCACCGCGTCGATCCGCGCGGGCGTGAGCGCGTCCACCGTCGCGTCGTCCAGGACGCCGGCGGTGTGCACCACCGCGGTCAACGGATGCTCGGGCGGTATCCCGTCCAGGAGTCGGGCCACCGCGTCGAAGTCGGCGACGTCGCACGCGGACAGGCGCACCTCCGCGCCGAGCGAGGCCAATTCGGCGAGCAGTTCGCCCGCCCCCGCGGCCTGCCCGCCGCGGCGGCTCGCCAACACCAGGCGGCGTACGCCGTGCCGGGTGACCAGGTGGCGGGCCAGCAGCCGGGCCAGGGTGCCGGTGGCGCCGGTGATCAGTACGGTCCCCTCCGGGTCGAGCCCGGACGGCAGGGTCAGCAGCGTCTTGCCGATGTGGCGGGCCTGGGACAGGAAGCGCAGCGCCTCGGGGGCGTGGGCGATGTCCCAGGCGGTGATCGGCAGCGGTGCCAGTCGTCCGCTTTCGAACAACTCGACCAGGATGGTCAACATCTCCTGGATACGTTCCGGTGCGACCCGGTTCAGGTCGTAGGCGGTGTAGGTCACCCCGGGATGCGCCGAGGCGACCAGCAGCGGGTCACGGATGTCCGTCTTGCCCATCTCCAAGAAGCGCCCGCCCGGCGACAGCAGCCGCAACGAGGCGTCGACGAATTCCCCGGACAGCGAATTGAGCACGACGTCCACGCCGCGCCCGCCGGTCGCGTGCGCGAAGGTGTGTTCGAAGGCCGGCGTCCGAGAGCCCGCGATGCGCTCGTCGGGCAGGCCCTGGGCGCGCAGCGCGTCCCACTTGCCGGGACCGGCGGTGCCGTAGACCTCCAGGCCCAGATGCCGGGCCAGTTGCAGCGCGGCCATGCCGACCCCACCCGCGGCCGAGTGCACCAACACCGATTCGCCCGGCCGGACCCCGGCCAGGTCGACCAGGCCGTGATAGGCGGTCAGGAAGACCACCGGCACCACCGCGGCCCGCCCGAACGACCACCCCTCGGGCATCCGGGAGAGCAGCCGGTGGTCGGTGACCGCGACCGGACCCAGGCCGCCCTCGGGGAACAGACCCATCACCCGATCCCCGGGAGCCACCGTGGTCACCCCGGGGCCGACCTCGGCCACCACGCCCGCGCCCTCGCCGCCGATCCGCGCCTCGTCGCCCGGATACATGCCGAGCCCGATCAGCACGTCCCGGAAATTCAGCCCACCGGCCCGCATGGTCACCCGCACCCGACCGGGCCCCAGGGGCTCGGCGAGTTGCGGTGCGTCCACCAGGGCCAGGTTGGCCAGGGTGCCGTTGTCGGTGGTGGCCAGGTGCCAGGCCGGTGAATTCGACGGGGGAGTCAGCACGTCGGGCACGGTGTCCGCGCGCACCAGCCGGGGAACGTACGTGGTGCCCTGGCGCAGCGCGGCCTCCGGCTCGTCGCCGGCCACGATCGCCCGCAGCGCCGGGTCCGGCTCCCGGTCCCGAGACGGCGCGGCCGTCGGGTCCGCGGGCGCCGCGGCGGGCAGGCGGTCCACGTCGAGCAGGGCGAATCGGCCCGGATTCTCGGTACGGGCCGAACGCAGCAGGCCCCATGCCGCAGCGCCGGCCAGATCGCGGATCTCCGGCCCCGGGGCGGTGCCCACCGCGCCGCGGGTGACGGCGACCAGGCAGGCGCGGGCGAATCGGTCGTCGCCGGCCCAGTCGCGGGCGAGTTCGGCGGCGCGGTGCACCGCGGTGCGCACCGCGTCCGGCGTGCTTGCGTCGTCGTCCACCCGGGCGTCGGGACGGCCCACGGTGACCAGAACCCGATCGGGTACGGGCAGGCCCGCCTCGATACTCGCGCCGAGCGCGGCCAGATCCGGATACACCGGCACCGCCGGCCCCCCGGGCGTGCGCACGGCGGCGGCCAGCGCCAGCGGGTCCGGCCCGACGACCGCGCACGCGCTCGCGCGGCCTTCGGTGTCCGAGCCCGCCGGTGTCCAACGCACCACGTGCAGGGCACCGGCGGACGCGGGCCGCGCGGCCGCCAGTCGGGACACCGGCACCTGCCGGGTGGTGAGCGTGTCCACCGCGGCCACGGGGGCGCCGGTCGGGTCGGTCAGCACGATGGTGGTGGTGTCCTCGGTGGTCCGGGTCAGCGTGACCCGGACCTCGCTCGCGCCGCTCGCGTACAGCCGGATCCCCGCCCAGTGGAAGGGCAGCGCGACCTGGGCCGAGCCGTCGCCGCCGCTTTCGGCCCGGACCATCGCCAGCGGGTGCAGCGCGGCGTCGAACAGCGCCGGATGCAGCGTGTGCCCGCCCGCCGGGATGCCGTGCGGCAGTCGGACCTCGGCGTACAGGTCGTTGCCCGCCCGCCACAGCGCGCCCAGTCCGCGAAAGGCCGGGCCGTAGTGGTAGCCGCGCTCGGCCAGACCGTCGTAGACACCGCTCAGGTCCACCTCGCTCGCACCGGGCGGCGGCCAGGGGCCGGCCACCGAGTGGGGCGCCACCGGATCCGGTGCGATCAGGTTCGCGGTGGCGTGCCGGGTCCACACCGCGTCGGCCCCGGCCGCGTCCGCGCGCGTGTGCACCTCCACCGCGCGCCGCCCGGTGTCGTCGGGGGCACTCGCCGTGAGCCGCAGGGCGACGGAGCCCTCCTCGGGCAGGATCAGCGGTGCCTCGACGGTGAGTTCGTCCACGCCCGAGCAGCCGACGTGCGCGCCCGCGTGCAGGATCAGGTCCAGGAAACCGGTCGCCGGCAACAGCGTGGCGCCGACCACCTGGTGGTCGCCCAGCCACGGCGTCGCGGCCACCGACAGCCGCCCGGTCCACAGCAGCGCGCCGTCGGCCAGATCGATCACGGTGTCCAGCAGCGGACTCCCGGCCGCGGCGAGCCCGAGCGAGGCGACATCGCCCGCGCCACGCACCGGTTCGAGCCAGTAGCGCTCGCGCTGGAACGGATAGCCGGGCAACCCCGACAGGTCCGGCGACTCCCGCACGTCGGGCAACCCGGGCGGCGACGTGGGCCCACCCGCCGGCAGCAACACCTCCCAGTCCACGGCCCGTCCGTGCGCGTGCAGCGTGCCCAGCGCACCGAGCAGGGTATGCGCCTCGCCGTGCCGCGCGCGCAACGTGGACGCGAACACCGGCTCCCCCGGCGCCTGTTCCAGGCACTGCCGGGCGAGCGCGGTCAACACCGGCTCCGGCCCCAGTTCCAGGTAGCCCGTGATCCCGAAGTCGGCCAGCGCCCGGACCCCGTCCACGAAGCGCACCGGACTGACGATGTGCCGCACCCAGTAGCGCGGATCGCTCAACTCGCCGGGCTCGGCGACCCGTCCGGTGACATCGGAGATCACCGGCAGCGACGGCTCGTGATAGGTCAACTCCTCCGCAACCTTGGCGAAGTCGGCCAGGATCGGCGCCATGTGCGGGGAGTGGAAGGCATGATCGACCTTCAACCGCGACGTCCGCCGGCCCGCCGCGAAGAAGTGGCCCGCGACACGCTCCACCGCGTCCACGTCACCGGAGACCACGGTGGACGCCGGGCCGTTCAGCGCGGCGATCGCGATCCTGTCCTCGTGTCCCGCCAGGAGCGGGCGCACCTCCTCCTCCGACGCCTCGACGGCGACCATCGCGCCACCCGCCGGTGCCGACTGCATCAACGCTCCTCGGGCCGCCACCAGCACACACGCATCCCGCAGATCCAGCACGCCCGCCACATGCGCCGCGGCCAACTCCCCGATCGAATGGCCCAAAACCGCGTCCGGCCCGACCCCGAAGCGCGCGGTCAGCCGGAACAGCGCGACCTGCACGGCGAACAGGCCCGCCTGGGTGAACACCGTACGATCCAACAACCCCGCCTCGGAGCTGCCCTCGGGAGCGAACAACACCTGCTTGAGCGGCAACGGCAGCAACGGGTCCAGGAACGCGCACACCTCGTCCAGCGCCCGAGCGAACACCGGGAATTCGGCATACAGTTCGCGCCCCGCGCCGAGCCGTTGGCTGCCTTGACCGGTGAACAGGAACGCGATGCGCGGAGCCGGCGCCGCGACGCCGCGCACCACCCGCGGCGACGGCTCGTCCCGAGCCAGCGCCGACAACGCGCCCGAGAACTCCGCAGGGCACGTGCCAAGCAGCACCGCGCGGTGTTCGAACACGGTCCGGGAGGTGTGCAGCACGCGGCCCAGCCGCACCGGATCCGACTCGGGATGCTCGGCCAGGAACCGCCGCAGCTCCTCGGCGGATTGCCGCAACGCCGCCGGCGTCCGAGCGGACAGCGGCCACGGCACCACGCCACCGCCACCGCCGGGCGCTTCCTCGTCGGTGGGCGCGACCTCCGGGTCGGCCGGCGCGTCGGCCGCATCGCCGACCGGCGGCTCCTCGATGATCGCGTGCGCGTTGGTCCCGCTGATGCCGAACGCGGACACACCCGCGCGCCGGGGCCGCGTCGGCGTGTACTCCCAGGGCTGCTCGCGGCTCAACAGCCGCACCGTGCCCTCGTCCCAGTCCACATGCGGAGTGGGTTCCTCGGCGTGCAGCGTGCGCGGCAGCAGGCCGTGCCGCAGCGCCAACACCATCTTGATCACCGCGCCGACCCCGGCCGCCGCCTGGGTGTGCCCGATGTTCGACTTCAGCGAGCCCAGCCACAACGGACGATCCGCCGGGCGCCGCGCGCCGTACACGTCGATCAGCGCCCGGGCCTCGATCGGATCGCCGAGCCTGGTCCCGGTACCGTGCGCCTCCACCGCGTCCACGTCCTCGGTGCCCAGGCCCGCGTCCGCCAGCGCCCGTCGGATCACCCGCTCCTGCGAGGGGCCGTTGGGCGCGGTCAACTGCGCGCTGGCGCCGTCCTGGTTGACCGAAGTACCGCGAACCACCGCCAGCACCCGATGGCCGTTGCGTCGCGCCTGCGACAACCGCTCCACGAGCAGCAGGCCGACCCCCTCGCTCCAGCCCGTGCCGTTCGCGTCCGCCGAGAAGGCCCGGCAACGTCCGTCGGGGGACAGGCCGCCCTGGCGGCTGAACTCCACGAAGGTGTGCGGTGTCGACATCACCGTGGCCCCGCCCACGAGCGCGAGCGCGCACTCGCCCCGGCGCAGTGCCTGAACCCCCAGGTGCAGCGCCACCAGCGACGACGAGCACGCGGTGTCCACCGTCACCGCCGGGCCCTCCAGGCCGAACGTGTAGGCGATCCGGCCGGTCGCCACACTGCCCAGGCTGCCATTCGCGAGGTATCCCTCGTACTCCCGCGGAGCGGGCCGAAGCCGCGCGCCGTAGTCGTTGTACATGATCCCGGCGAACACCCCCGTGTCGCTCCCGCGCAACGACTCCGGCACGATCCCCGCGTCCTCGAACACCCGCCACGCGGTTTCCAGGAGCAACCGCTGCTGGGGATCCACCGTCATCGCCTCACGGGGACCCATGCCGAAGAACTCCGCGTCGAAATCGGCCGCGTTGTAGAGGAAACCGCCGTTGCGGGTGGACGACTTGCCCACCGCCGCCGGATCCGGATCGTGCAGGTCCGCCACGTCCCAGCCCCGGTCCGCGGGGAACTCGCCGATGCTCTCGCCGCCTTCGGCCAGCAGCCGCCACAACTGTTCGGGCGAGTCGACGCCGCCCGGATAGCGACAGGCCATACCGATGATCGCGATCGGCTCGTGCTGCCGCTCCTCGACCTCCTCCAACCGGCGGCGGGTCCGACGCAGGTCCGCCGTCGCCCGCTTGAGGTAGTCACGGAACCTGTCCTCGTTGTTCACCACGGAAGGAAAACCTTTCGAACGGCCGGGGGCGAAAGCGCGGTCCGAACGGGCCGAACCCCCACGGTTCGGGTACCGGCTTAAACCACGCTTAACCCTCGCTGTGCCTCCCGCCGTGCCCTTCGGCGCGCCGTCCGCGCGCGAAAATCCGGGACCACCAGCGGATTTAGCCCGGACAAAGGTCGTCCTAAGCCCCGCCGAACACCCTGGCCCGACTCCCCGGCACGGGTGTGTCGCGGTCCGGACGCCCCCCGGCGACCGGAGTCGGCGCGGGTCGCCCGACAGGACCCGCCCCGCCGGTCGGAGCCCGCCGCGGGCGCGGGCGACACCGCCCCGCGACGACCCGGGCGCCGGCCGCGCCCACCGTCGGACCGGTGCCCAGTGACCGGTTCCACCGAGCACAGTGTGAGGACGCCCCATGGCGAACGACATGCATTCCGCCGGCACCGACACCCACACCCGCCCGGCGGTGGCCGGCGAGGGCCCGATCGCGGTGGTCGGACTGGCGTGTCGATTCCCGGGTGCCCCGAACCCGCGATCGTTCTGGGAACTCCTGCGCGACGGCGTGAGCGCCATCGGCGACGCCCCCGAGGCACGCCCGCACCCGGCCGGGCCACCCGATCGGGGCGGCGCCGCGACGGGCGCGATCCGGGCGCGGCAGGCCGGATACCTCGAAGACGTGGAGACCTTCGACGCTCGCTTCTTCGGCATCTCGCCCCGCGAGGCGGCGGCGATGGATCCGCAACAGCGGCTGATCCTGGAACTGGCCTGGGAAGCGCTGGAACACGCGGGCCGGATCCCGGACCGGATCCGAGGCAGCCGCACCGGGGTGTTCATCGGCGCGATCCTCGACGACTACGCCACCGTGGTGCACCGCCTCGGACCGGCCGCGATCGGCGCACACACCTCCACCGGGTTGCACCGCAGCATCATCGCCAACCGCGTCTCCTACACGCTCGACCTGCACGGCCCCAGCCTGGTGGTCGACTCGGGGCAGTCGTCCGCACTGGTCGCGGTGCACCAGGCGTGCGAAAGCCTGCGCAAGGGCGAGTCGTCGATGGCGCTCGCGGGCGGGGTCAACCTCATCCTCGCGCCGGAGAGCACCCTCGCGGTGGACCGCTTCGGCGGCCTTTCCCCGGACGACCGCTCCTACACCTTCGACGCCCGGGCCAACGGCTACGTCCGCGGCGAAGGCGGCGGCGTCGTCGTCCTCAAGCGCCTCGCCGACGCCACCGCCGACGGCGACGACGTGCTGTGCGTCATCCTCGGCGGAGCCGTCGGCAACGACGGCGCGGGCCCCGGCCTGACCGTGCCCGGCAGCGCCGGCCAGGAAGAGGTGATCCGACTCGCCCACACCCGAGCCGGCACCAACCCCGCCGACGTCGACTACGTCGAACTGCACGGCACCGGTACGGCCGTCGGCGACCCCGTCGAGGCGGCGGCCCTCGGCGCGGTCTTCGCCGCGACCCGCGACCCCGCCCGCCCCCTGCTCGTCGGTTCGGCCAAGACCAACGTCGGGCACCTCGAAGGCGCCGCGGGAATCGTCGGCCTGATCAAGACCACACTCGCCCTGCACCACGGACGCATCCCCGCGAGTCTGAACTTCCGCACCCCCAACCCGGACATCCCCCTCGATCGGCTGGGCCTGAGGGTCCAGACCGAAATCACCGACTGGCCCCAAACATCCGGGCCCCGCCTGGCCGGCGTGTCGTCGTTCGGCATGGGCGGTACCAACTGCCACCTCGTGCTGGCCGGTGCTCCCGAACCCGTCGCCCGCGCCCCCCGCACCCGGCCGGCGCGGCCGCGGCTGCTCGCGTGGTCGCTGTCCGCCCGCACCGCCGCCGCACTGCGCGGACAGGCGGCCCGGCTCGCCGAATTCGTCGAGGCGAACCCGGACGTCGACCCCGCGGACGTGGCGCACTCCCTGCTGGAAACCCGCACCGCGTTCGAGCAGCGGGCGGTCGCCGTCGGTACCACCCGCGACGAACTCCTCCGCGGCCTGACCACCCTCGCGGCCGGCCGCACCGGCGCCGGAGCGGTACGCGGCACCGGTGTCGGAACCGGTTCGACGGCCTTCCTGTTCACCGGTCAGGGCAGCCAACGGGTCGGCGCCGGACGCGAACTGTACGCCGCCTTCCCGGTGTTCGCCGACGCGCTCGACGAGATCTGCGCACGGCTCGACCCGCACGTGGATGTGCCGCTGCGCGAGGTCATGTTCGGGGAAGGAAACTCCGAACTGCTCGACCGGACCGCCTATACCCAGCCCGCGCTGTTCGCCTTGGAGATCGCGCTGTTCCGGCTCGCGGTGTCCTTCGGGCTGCGCCCCGGGTACCTGATCGGGCACTCGGTGGGGGAGTTGGCCGCCGCGCACGCGGCCGGCGTGCTGACCCTGGACGACGCGTGCCTTCTCGTCGCGACCCGGGGCCGGCTCATGCAGCGCGCCCGCGAGGGCGGTGCGATGCTCGCGATCAACGCGAACGAGCAGACGGTGCTGGCGGCGCTCCGGGATCACCCGCACACCCTCGGCCTGGCGGCGGTCAATGGCCCCGAGGCGGTCGTCGTCTCGGGCGACGCGGACGCCGCAGAGGAACTCGCCGGTCGATTCCGCGAAGCGGGCGTCAGGACCAAACGACTGGCGGTCCGGCACGCGTTCCACTCGCACCACATGGACGATCTGTCCGCCGAGTTCCGCGAGGTCGCCGCGAGCATCGCCTATCACGAGCCGACCATCCCGGTGGTCTCGAACGTCACCGGCCGACTCGCGGACGCCGAACTGCTGCGCTCGCCCGACTACTGGACACGGCACGTTCGCGAGCCGGTGCGTTTCCACGACGGTCTGCGCACGCTGCGCGAACTGGGCGTCGCCATCTTCGTCGAACTCGGCCCGGACCCGGTGCTGACGGGCCTGGCGAAGGACACGTTCGCCTCGGACGGCGCCGGTGAGTTGCTGATCGGCATCCTCGCCGCACGGCAGCGCGAATTGCTCGCCTTCGGTCGCGCCGTCGCCCGTGTACACGGCGCGGGCGTCCCTGTGGACTGGAGCCCACTGCTGGGCGGCGAGCCGGTCCGGCGGGTGGAACTGCCCACGTACGCCTTCCAACGCAGGCGCCACTGGGTGGGCGGGCCGGTGCCCGCGGCTGCGGCTGCGGTTGCGGTTGCGGTTGCGACGCCGGGGCCGGGCGCGGACGGGGCCGCGGTTGTGCCGGGCGGAGCCTTCGGCCCCGTCGACGCGGTCGATCCGGTCGATCCCGAACAGGACCATGGTGACGAGGCGGAGGAGAGCGGTGCCCGGGGCGAGTGGGTGCGTCGGCTACGCCCCCTCGACGACAAACGGCGCCGGGCGCTCGTCGTCGAGCTGGTATGCGCGCACTCGGCCGAGGTGCTGGAATACGACGCGGGCGAGTCCGTCGAGCCGGACCTGTCCTTCAAGGAGCACGGTCACAACTCGCTGACCTCCGTCGAACTGCGCGATCGGCTGGGCACCGAGACCGGTCTTTCGCTGCCCGCCTCACTCGTCTACGACCACCCGACCCCCGTGGCCATGGCCCGCTACCTGGTCGACGCATTGCTCGGCGACCCGTCGTCGCAGGCCGGCCCCGAACACGTGGCCGGCGGCGGGACGGGCGGTGCCGACGAGCCGATCGCGATCATCGCGATGGCCTGCCGATTCCCCGGCGGCGCCGACTCGCCCGCGCGCCTGTGGGAACTGGTGGCCGCCGGCGTCGACGCGATCGGGGACCTACCCGACAACCGGGGCTGGGACCTGCGCGATCTCTACGATCCGGAACCCGGCCGGACCGGCAGGACCTACACCCGGCAGGGCGGTTTCCTGCACGACGCGGGCGACTTCGACGCGGGCTTCTTCGGGATCTCGCCGCGCGAGGCGGCGGCGATGGACCCGCAGCAGCGCCTGCTCCTGGAGACCGCGTGGGAATCGGTCGAACGGGCCGGCATCACCCCCGACTCGCTGCGCGGCAGCCGTACCGGGGTCTTCGTCGGCGCGACCGCCCAGGACTACGGCCCGAGGCTGCACGAACCCGCCCGGGGGCACGAGGGCCACCTGCTCACCGGCACGACCACGAGTGTGGCGTCGGGGCGGGTCGCGTACACGTTGGGTCTGGAGGGTCCGGCGATCACGGTCGACACCGCCTGCTCGTCGTCGCTGGTGGCGATCCACCTCGCGAGCCAGGCACTGCGCAACGGCGAATGCGACCTCGCGCTCGCGGGCGGCGCGACCGTGATGGCGACACCCGGCATGTTCATCGAGTTCAGCCGCCAGCAGGGCCTGTCGACGGACGGCCGCTGCAAGGCATTCGCCGGCGCCGCCGACGGCACCGGCTGGGCCGAGGGCGTCGGCATGCTCGCGCTCGAACGACTCTCGGACGCCCAACGGAACGGTCATACCGTGCTTGCGGTGATCAGGGGTTCGGCGGTGAATCAGGACGGTGCCAGCAATGGTTTGACGGCGCCGAA
>NZ_JBSHGZ010000065.1:0-32658 GCF_053618075.1 Embleya sp. NPDC055664 | reverse complement strand
CTACCTCGCCGCCCTCCATCTTCGCGCCGCGATGATCTGGCTCAACGCCCTCACCCACACCACTCATTGATCACGACTGGATACGCGGCCTAGACGCCGTCGGGAACGCGCGGCCCGGTCGCGATCAACGCCCCCGTGAGGCGGTCGTGCAGGCCCAGGACCACCTCCGTACCGCGCGGACTCGTTCGCCACGCCACCGCGACCTGCTCGCCGACCCGGCCCACGACGGCGGGACGCATCCCGTGCGGGTACGCGTTCGGATCGCTGCCCGCCGGTCCGGTGACGCCGTCGGTCGACCACCGTCGCGCGCCGGTCGCGATGTCGTAGGCCGTCACGCGTCCCGGCGCGTCGATCTCGGGCCCGCTCTGGTCGGGGAGGAACACCGTGTCGCCCACTACGAAGGGCGACTCCGAGTAGCCCGCGGTCGGATCGCAGTTGCCGAGTGCACACGGCAACGTGACCCCGGTGTTGCCGCCGCCCGCCGCCGAGATGCGCACCGCGCGACGCCCCCGGTCGTGGACGCCGGTGACGACCCAGCCGTCCACGACCGCGAAGCTCGCCCGCACCACGCCGGTCGCCGCATCCCGCAACTCGACCCGCTGCGGCCGAGTTGCCCGTTGCGGGACGCCGTACTCGTATCCCCCGGACGCCGGACCGGTCGGCGTCACCACCACGACCGTCGCGCCCACGACGACGACCTGCGGCGCGTCGTCCTCGTACCCCTTGGGCGGCATCGCGATCGACCAGGCCGCCTCCGCGCCCAGCCCGGGCAGGGACAGCGGCGCCACACCGGATCTTGGCCCCGAATCCCGAACCGCCGACCCACGCGAAGCAGATGCCGCGGACACACCCGTGCCGGCGCGCGCCGGCACGGGAGGCCCACCGGAGTCGCATCCCCCGACCAACCCAGACCCCAGGACGACGAACGCCGACACCACCGCGACCCGGCTCCGCCACCCGCGAGCAGCAGGCGGCGGACGCCGACGGACGCCGAGCCCCTCACCGCCGCATCCCCGGCGATTCGACGCGCCCCCACGGGCAACGAGCGAAACGACGCGCGCGCCGAAACGGGGCCCGGGACCGTATCCCGCCCCTGAGCGGAACGGCTTATCCGCGCGTCCCCATCGCTGCACATCCATACGGGGGAAGGTGCGGCCGAACGCGCCGGTGTGACCGGCGAAAGCCGCACGTTCGTGGACACCATGGTCCGCGCCGCCGCGAAAACCGGCTCACCCCCACCTGCGTGAGGACTTCCCTTGCTGACCTGCAGGTTCGTATGGGCTTTGCCAAGTCGTGATCTAAAGAAGGTCCCGCTGGCCGACGTTGCCGGTTCCCTCGGGTAAGGCGCGAGGGTATCCGGACACCAGCCTCGGGCATCACGTCGACCAGCCACCTTCTCGGCTGTGGCCGATGTACGCCGTTCAGCCATCGAACGTGGTTCAGCCGATACCCAAGTCACCCAGCGGCCGCAGCAGGCTGCGGTGTTTGGCGCCGATCCAGATGGTGCCATGGGTGTGGTCGTCGGTCTCGCCTTGGATCATGGCGATCAGGCCGGGGGCGACGTGGAAGGACGTGGGGTTGGTGTGCCATGCCCAGGTACGCAACGGTACTCGGGTCAGGGTGTCGAGCCAGGTGTCGAGGAGGGGAACGGGTACGCGGTCGCACCAGACCGAGTAGGGCGCGCCTATGGCGGCTTCCTGGAGGGAGTACTGGAGCAGGAAGCCGCTGAGGGGTTCGCGTTCGGGGTACCAGTGTTCGAAGTCCTCGCTCAGCCAGACGGGCGGGTCCGGTCGGGTGGGGTCGAGGGCCCAGGCGAAGCCGCCCTGATTCTCCCGGCCGAACCACATCAATCCCGTGGCGGGATCGACACGAACCTCGCCCGGAGGATCGATGAAGTCCTGGACGCCCAGGATTTCGGGCCGGTCCTCGGCGAGCCGGTGGAACTCGGCCAGGGCCCGGGGCAGTTCGACGGGCGGGCCGGCGGCGGGCACGAGAGGCGCCGTACGGGGACTTCGCGGGTGCCAGCCGGTGATGAACATGTGCAGGGCTGCGTCACGGTCGTTCGGCATGTGGTCCAGCCACGCCACGTCGGGTAGTGCGACGGGTGGTGGGCCCGGTGGGCGAACCTCGTCCAGGACGTCACGATCCAGCGGACGCTCGATCCGCAACGTGCAGTCGACGAAGCCCTCCTGGCGCGCCCCTCCGCCGGTGACGCTGCCGGTTCCCAGGTCGATCAGGCCCTGTGGGGTGCGCACGAAAAGATGGATCGGCCGACGGTCGGAGAAGCTCCAAAAGCCCGGAGCGTCGGGACTCGGGCCCAACAAGCGCTCGGTGACTTCCTGCGGACCGATGTCGACAAGTTGGAGAGTCCACTCGTCACGCACACCAGTGGTCGCAAGATCGTCCCCCACCTCGGCGATCACCACGACCGCGAGGGCTCCCAGAGCGACCATCGCGCCGCCGACGTTGTACACGCGGACGTCCGCCCCGGCGCGGGCCAACGCGTTCTCCTCCTCGACCAGGACGACACCCCGATCGGACGACGGCACTCGCGGCTGATCGTTCATCTGCGCATCGTCCCGAACCGGGGCTCGCCGACCCCACCCCGGGGCCGGCAACCGAAACATCCACCGGATCGCCGTTGAGAAGGCCCGGAAGACCTCTCGCGTGATCATCCCGGACACCGGCGCCGTCAAAGCCTTCGCCACCGGCCACGAGACGCGCAACCTCCTCGCCTGCAACGTGGCCCGCGCCCCCGGAGACTGCCTCGTGATCCTCGCCCTGTGCCTGACCCAGGCGGTGTCTACTCCGTCGGCCGAAGGGGCGCAATCGTCAGCAGCCCGCAGCCGTATGCCCGTCCCTTTCCGACGCCACCGACCACTGCCGCCCGCAGCGCGTCGGGGTCGACGATTTCCGCGGTGCCTTCGAAGCGGACTCGGTGGTGGCGCACCTTCTGGGTGGCACCATCCTTGCCGCCGCGGCCGACGGCGGCGTCCAGCGGGTGGGAGAGGTGGGTGTGAATCTTGAGACCGGCGAGGCCCGCCCGGCGGTGCCACCAGTCGTCGGCGTGGCGGCCGTGGAGGGCGACGAGGGGAGGCAGGTTCTTGTACACCTCCCGCGTGGTGTGGCCGGGGCGGCGGACGGGGTTGGCGTCGCAGCGGTAGGACAGGCGGCGGCCGTGGGCGAAGGCGTCCAGGAGCGGTTCGATGTCGCGGGAAGCCGAGTCGACCGTGTATCCGTGCGGAAGCCGCTCGGGAGCAACTTTTGTGTTGCTCTGGACCATGAGTACGACCCGTCGCTCGGCCTGATCGGCCTGCTCGACCCGGTGCAGCACACCGAAGTGGCTTCGTGCGCCTTCGACTTCCGGCAGGTCCGGGAAGAGGGACATCACGCGCCGGTGCATGGCGACGGCGTCGCGCAGTTCCTTGCGTACGTCGGCCCGGGAAGCGTCGAGAGTGAAGCGGGCGAGCCAGGTGGTCATACGGCGGCCTCCGGACTGTCAGGCGAGGGCACGGCGGTGGTGTGCAGATGGGCGGCGAGGGCTTGGAGGTAGTTGTTGCCGAGTTCGCCGGTGTACAGGTGCTCGGGCGGGCGCCAGGAACCTCGGTAGAGCCGGCGGGTGCGGAAGGTGCGCCGCTGCAGGGCTGTATCGACCGGTTCGTCTTGGACGTCGGAGGCGGGGCGAGTGCCGTCGTCGGGATCGTCGGAACGGAGCGGGAGCCATCCGAGGGGGCTGTCGGCGAGCAGCGTCACCACGGGGGCAGGGGCCAGTGCGGGCAAGGGGATTCGAAGGAGGCCGCCGAGGACGTCGGAGCTGCGGTCGAGCAGGACGGGCCCCTCGGGTGGGCAGCCTCGACGGCCCAGGTACAGGGGCCAGCGCGGCGCGGCCAGCGCCTCGGCGCAGCGGTCGAGAACCCCCTCCTCCGGACCGCTGAGCGCGCAGACGAAGGCGGCGTCGGCGAGGTAGAGACGGTGGCCGTACACGGTGGACGTGTTGGCGCCGCGCGTGCCGCCCTTGGCCGTTTGCACGGTGTCCTTCGGGGCGAGGCCACCGCCGACGGTGTGCAGGTCGCGCAGCACGTAGCCGGCGCGGTCGATGCGCACGGTGAGTCTCAGTCGTCGCAGGTCGTCGTTGGCCTGCCCGCGATGTCGGCCGAGCGCGCAGGACAGCAGGCCGAGCACACCGGACTTGGTGGGGAAGGCCGCGGTGTCACGCTCTTCGGTGAAGTGGCTGCGCTCTCCCCAGGATTGCAGCGGCGCGGCGAGGCGCAGCAGCAGCCCGGGCTCCTGGGGCGGTTCGGGCTCCTGGAGCGGCCGGAGCGGTTGTGACGGCTGCGGTGCGCTCACGCGCCGCCCTCCAGCGGGGCGAACGCGGCCGCCACACCGGCCTCGACCAGTGCGTCGAACGTGTCGAGGCGGGTGCCCAGTCCGTCGATCTCCCGACCGGTGCCGGCCCAGTGGGCAGCGAGGATGCGGTCGGTGCCCATGAGCGTGGTGGCGGTCTGTGCGTACTCGACGAGTTGGTCCCGGGAGGCGGTGCCGTGTCCGCCGCCCTGCGCGGAGCGCACGGGGGTCTCGAAGGCGGCGGCGAAGGACAGCGGGCGGTCGCTGCGGACGCTGATGTGGACGAGGTCCGGTGCGGTGTGCGGCGCGGTGGAGTTCTTCTTCGCCTGCGGCAGGGAACGGATGAACGAGGAGAGGAAAGCCCCGGCGATGTTGCGCGCGTCCTCGTTGCGGGCGTCCTCGGAGACGTCCCGGGGGCTGTCGGAGGAGGTGTGGACCTTGCCCATGTTGGTGACGAGTTCGCGCACGTCGATGGTGGCGAAGCGGTAGAAGGTGCCGGCGGAGAACTCGGCCTCGTTGAGGTGTCCGCTGCCGGTGTCGCCCCATGCCGCGTTCAGGTCGTCGACGGCGGTGAAGTAGTCGACCTGGACGTCGCTGCGGTGAGTGGTGAAGGCGTGCGCGACCTGGACCGCGCCGTCGACGTCCGCGTCCTCGACTTCGGTGAGCATGCGGCCGAAGGTATGGATGACCGCGTTGCCCCGACGGATGATCTCCTGCACGTCGGCCGCGGGGAGCGGCGACTTGTCGGTCGCCTTTTCGATCTTCTTTTTCTTGATCTTGTCGGGGTGTTCGGCGGCGAGGTCGGCGAGTTCTTCGATCGACTCGGAGGACAGGTACACGAGTCCGTTGGTGACGGCCTCGTAGTCCTCCTGGTCCGGCTTCCCCTCGATGCCGAACTTGATGCCGGAGGCCGCCACGATGTGAGCGCCGGCCAGACGTGCCGCCTGCTGATCCCAGCCATGCTTCTCTTCGAGGACCTCGGCAACGGCCCTGCCGATCCGCCGAGTTCGGGTGGCGAACTGGCCGATCTCCTTTTGGAACTCCTGGCGCAGCGCCCTCTTCCAGGACTGGCTGCTGACGCGGGTGCGCCGTACGCCGCCGTAGTCCACCGTCTTGACGGCGTTGAGGTCGTCGCGGTTGAGCGTGGATACGGGGACGCTCTGAAGGACGTGTACGTCCACGAAGCAGGCGGGCAGGTGCGCGGTCGGCACGGAGGACTCCTTCTGGAGTGGTGTGCGAGGAGGGCGGTCAGGCGGTGGACGAGGATCCGGGCTGGGGCACGGCCTGGGCGACGTCGGTTTGGTCCTTCGTCTTCCACTCGTCACGGTGGAGGGCGCGGAAGTAGTCCTGCTGCCAGCGGGTTCCGATGTCGGCTGCGTTCCACGGCCAGCGGGTCAAGTCGTTCAGCAATTGGGCCCAGTCGGGTTCGACCTCGTACTGGCGCAGGAGGCGGGTGGCCGGGGGGAGGTAGCGGTGCAGCCCGGTGGGGCTCTGCCGGACGAGGAGGTCCAGGCGCCTGCGGGTACTGTCGCGCCGACGTGCGCGCTCTTGGGCGGGAGCTTTGAGGACGGCCTCGGCGAGGGTGTGGCCGAAGCTGGGGCCGTAGGTGGCGATCGGCTGGTCCGCCTCCGTATCATCCGCCGGCCGGCCGCGGACAACGTGGCGGGGCTGGTCGGCGATGAGCGCGGCGATCGCGTAGTAGGCCCGGTCCCGCTCCCGGTTGCGCTTGTCCGGCAGCCAGTGCGCGACGAACTCGTGCATCCCGGGGACCTGGTCGATGTCCTTGCCCACGCCGCGGCGCAGGCGCGCGTGTACCCCGGGGTTGTCGGCACACAACCGCAGGATCTCCCGTACGAAACTCACGTGTTCGGTGCGGCGCGCCCGTGCGGCGGCATCGCGGACCTCGGTCATGGGGATGGGGCACCTTCCGATCGGCGTGGTGGTGACTACTTCTTCTTGCGCTCGGGGCGCGTCATCCACAGCAGGCCACGGGCGTCGAGCACGGCTTGGTTGCCGCGGACGGTGCGGGTGAGCGGCTCGGTCGTGCGCGCATAGGCATCCCGGGCCAGTCCCAGAAAGGCGTCGCGCGCGGCGCGGATGTCCAAGCCGCCGTCATCGTCCTGGCCGGTGCGATCGAGGTGGTCGAAGCGAATCCAGAATTCGCGTTCGGCGGCGGGCCAGTACAGGGCCTCGGCCTGTGGGACGAGTTTGCCCGCGTGCTTGGGGTCGCCCCTGGTGTACAGCGCCCAGGCCTTGCGTACGGCTTCGGTGAGGTTCTCCCCGTAGCGTTCGCCGAGCCTGCGCAGTCGACCGACCGCGACCTGAGCGGCGGGGCGGCGATCGGACAGGTGGCCCACGGTCGCGGCGGTGAGGCCACTGACGAACTGGGTGTTCTTGGCCTTGTTCTGGTCGAAGCCGAGTGCCCGCACGCGCAGTTGGTCGGTGAGCTCCAACGCCGTCGCGAACACCTTCGGTGGCTCCAGCGTGGTCTCCTCGCCCTCGGCCTCCGGCGGTCGGTGCAGCAGCAGGCCGTCCAGGTCCCGCCACAGGGCTCGGTTCGCCTTGGCCCGCCGGGGGGTGCGAATCTCCTCCCCCGGCTTGTTCTTGTCGAGCCTGCGTTCCCAGATGAGGTACGGGTCGTCGGGGGCTCCCGGGAGGCGGTAGGCCCAGGTGATGCGGGCGTCCGTGACGCGCTCTCGGCGAGGATCGGGTCGGAGCAGGAGTGCGTGCCGCGAGGTGTCCGTCCACCAGCCGCAGGGGCCGACCGGCACGGGCGGAGCGCCCGCCGGGTCGGTCGGCTCGTCCCGCTCCCAGGGACACCGGTCCTTCTCGCGCCGCACCTCTGTCCCCGGTCGCACGAGCCCGGCGAGCAGGGTGACCAGTAACGATTCCCCTTCCGGGTGGTAGGAGAGCGAGCTGAACAGCGGTCCGCGTTTGGCCTCGGAGATCCGCTCCCCGTGGAGTGCGCGGGCGGTGCACTTGCCGGGGGCGCCGTAGTAGTGCCACATCAGCAGGTACGGCACCGCCGTGGCCGCGGAGGGCGGGTGCGGGGCGCTGTCGCGAACGTGGCCGAACCAGGAGTGGTTGTTGCCCGAAGGCCGGGTCATCACCAGCTTGTTCACGCCGGTCGATTCGGTGCACTCGTCCGCCAGACGCGAGTCCTGCAGCCAGGGACGGGCGGTGGCGTCGTCGAAAAGGAAGAATCGATCGTGCCAACGAGAGACGTACTTCTCGATGCCGTTCTGGGGCAGCGCGTAGTCCTTCAGGATGCGCGCGCGCCGGTGCATCCAGTCGCCGTTCCGATCCCGGTCGTCCTGATCCTGGTCGTCCCGATCCTGGTCATCTTGATCCTCGTAGTACCGCCGCTCCTGGTCGAGCCCGGTGACCCGCGCGGTGAGCGCGTACAGCACTCGCAGGAGCGCCGACTGGGCGGCGGCAAGTGGGACATCCAGGGCTTCGATGTGCCGGCAACGCTCCAGAAGCGCCCGGAAACCGACGGACTCGGGGCCGTCGTGGCCGGGGAGCCAGCGCACGGGGATCCACGGCTCGTCGAAGAGGTTCATCGCCTGTGGCGCTTCCACAGTTCTCCCGGTCTCCTGTTCGGTTCCGTCCCGCGAGGCCGCACGGCAGGTCCGTCCCGTCGGAATGACGCGCACCACCAATGGTGCTGTCGAAGGCACCTTCCGTAGCCGTGGGTTGTCGGCGATCGTAGGCGGTCACTGCTCGCAGCGCGGCCCTTTTCGGGGAATCAACCGAGCCTGGCCAGGCCGGTCCTGGTGAGTTCGAGCCGCATGCTCCCGAGGAGTCCGGTGTAGGCATCGCCGGCGGTTCCGCTGAGCACCACCGGGTACACGTGGTTCAGCCATGTCCGCGTTTTCCAGTGGTTGTACTTGATGTTGTCGAATCGATCGCGGCCGATCTGCGCCGAGATCCCACCTTCGGGCGCCCAGTGCGGCGGAACCGAGATCGCATGTTCGGCCAGAGCGGCCACGGCCGCACTGCGCCCCTTGAGCCCGACGAACGGCACCTTTTCCGTCCCTTCCGGATCCAGGTACGCGGTCTTGCCCCGGAGGTGGACGCACAGCACATACGCCTGCTCGAACCCCATCGTGACCGCGAGGTGCTCCTCGGTGAGACCGCGCTCGGCCCGGGTCAGCTCGTACAGGTCGTCGTGAACGTCCGCCGGGCTCGGGATACCGGTGAGCCTGGCGTCGTGCAGCAACCTGGCCTCGTGGCCGTGGGCCTCGGTGTCCAGTCGGCGCTGCCGCACCGCCGATACGTCGTCGAGAGTGGCCAGGTAGCTGTCCGAGTCGTACACCCGGCGGATCAGCTGCTCGACGTGATCGGGGAGAAGAAGCTCCGGACCGTGGGAACGGAGTGCCTGGACCGTGCGCTGCCTCAGCGCTCGGTCCATCGGCGAGTCGGCCTGTTCCTCGCTTCCCAGGAGCAGTAGATGCCGGCCGCGGGAGGCGCGGGCCAGCAGCGAGGGCAGCGGAACCACGGGTGTGACGACCCACTCGAAGCGGAAGGGGAGATGTTCGGCGAAGGAGGCGGTGGTGACGAGCACCGAATCGTCCCGCGCCGGGTACTGGTGAGCTGTCGTGCACTCCGCCACCAGTTCGCGGACTCGATATCGGGGGAAGCGCGAGTGCAGCAGCCGAAGTTCGCGAGGCATCGCGCGCCGGCGACGGAGATGTTCGAGGGCACGGAAGGTCCGCTGGGCTTCCTCCTCGCTGCCGCAGCACACGAGGATCGAGCCGCTGTCCCCGACTTCGCGCATGACGGCGTCCACGTACGTGTCTGCGCCGTCGGGGCACGGGTGGACTTCGGATACGGAGACGCGCAGAACCGAGTCCGCAGGAGGATCGATCGCGAACTTGGTGACCGCGCCGTCCTGTCCGTCGACATGCAGCCAACCCGGCTGTGGCAGTTCCGCCGACGAGCACGCGCCCGCCTGCCGGCTCCGCGCCCCCCGAGCCAGTCGCGCGCCCCTTTGGTAGGCCTGTACCAGGCGGTCGGCACTCGCGCCGGCCAGGGTGTCGGTCAGCAGCACGACGGATGCCCCGAGTGCCGCCAGCCACTCCACCAGCAGGCACAGGAGTTGATGCAGCCGAGGCTTCTGTGGACGCACGTCGTCCACCACGAGGACCTTCCCGCTGAGTGCGAACAGCCGTACGGCGTTGTCCGGCACGGGCAGGACGGCCGGCAGGAACTGGTCGTGGGCGCCCACCCCGAGGGGGGCCAGTAGCCCGCGGCGTCGTTGGGTGAGCCACTGCTGCGCGACGGCACGGGCCTGTGGCGTGTCGAAGCTGAGTTCGGGGATCTCCTCGGAGGCCGACTCGGGATCGCCGTCGAAGGCCATCCGGTGAAGGCGGGTGAGCGTGCCGGAGCCCTCCAGAAGCATGCCCGCCAGCGACGCCAACTCTCCCGACGCCTCATCGAGGTGAAGCTCTTCCGGCAGGGCGAGAGCAATACCCCGAGCCCCGGACGCCCGGCCCAACCGCGAGGCCGCGACCAGCCCGAGCCGCCGGCGGTCGGGCCCGGCCGGAGCACTCACCAGCAGCATGCCGGGACCGGCGGGCTCGGCCGCTGTGAGCAGCTGTTGCGCGAGCCGACCGTGCACGGAGCCGGCCGGAAATCCGGCGGCACTCAACAGCTTCTCCCTCGCCGGGGCGGCGAATCCGCACCGCCCCAGAGCCCGCTGCTCGATCCCGGTCCGGGCCACCTCCCGGGCACGCTTCCAGTGCTCCTCAAGGACCTCGCTGCAGCAGCACTCTTCATCCTCGAGACACCGCACCGAGTTGATCGACTCCTTGTCACTGGCCATCCAGTCCGCCACCATCACCGCGCCGAGCACGACGACCGCGAGCTCGGCCGGGAGAGTCCCGGTGGGTACCGGGACGTCGGGCGCGATCAGCGTGCGCAATACGCGGACGTGGTGCAGGCGTTGCTCCGGCCACTCGCCCTTCCCGGCCTGGGGTAGGAACGTTGCCGGATGTTTCAACTGCCGACGCTCCATCCGCGGGTGGAAGACCCCGTGGTGCCCGCCGAGCAACTGCCCGATGGCGTGACCGACCCGGTCGCCGACGGGCCCCTGGGGATCGCCCGGCGGATAGCCCAGCTGTTCGAGAATGCCGGGCAGGGTCCAGTGCGTGATCCGCTCGTGCGGCCCGGCGCGGTTGTCGGTGCCGCCCGTGCCGTGCTGGTAGCAACGGTTGACGAATGTCTTCTCGAAGCACTCCGGGTACCCCCTCCGCACGGAGTGCTGATACGACGGTGAAATCTTCCCCAAGTCGTGTAATGCCGCCCAAAAGGCCAGTTCTCGCATGGCATCGAGCTCCGACAACCCCAAGGCCAGAGCGACCCGGGCATGCATACGCGGGCCGACAGCCGACTCCCACAAGGCCGCGAAGTAAGCGCCGGTGTCGACGAGATGGCACACCACCGGGTATGGGGGCTTCATCCCTTGCTCCTTGCCCCACAGCCGGACGTCAAGGAGCCGGGGATTGCCGTGGCGGCAGCGGTTGTTCTCGGCGCCGAGCCCGAATTCGGTGCTGGTCTCCATGCGAGTGTTGTAGCAGCAGCTATGCGCCAACCGGCGGCGAACGGCAAGTAGTTGGCGTACAGTCGATGGTGGGTCGAGGAGATCGGCACCACATGGCAGGGGATGCGTCCCCACGGCTGGTGACACCGCCCCGCGGGTCCGGCCGGCCCCGTGGCACCGATCTCCGAGGTGTCTACATGAACGAGTCCCAAAACCGTCGCAGCTGGTTCTTCAAGCAGGTCGCCGCATCTTTCGTCGGCAAGCTGCTTGCGGGCATCCTGCTGAATTGGTGGTAAGGGCAGTAGTCCCGACCCACGGCCCGGACTTCGGTCCGGGCCACCCTTTTTCCGGAAGCCGGCACGCACGAACGAATGCTGCTCAACGCGGCGCTCAAGGGCGGATGTGCGTACGCGTCAGGAACACGTGCGCAGGGCACAGGACGCAGGGCCTTCCCGTCAGGCAAGCATGCGGGGCCGCTTCCCACGCCTCCGGGTGAAACCCAGGACCAGGATCACCCGATCGTGCGGGGGCAGGACCTTGCGCTTGGCCAACCCCCGGACGGCGCGCTCGCGTTGGTGATCATCGATCACCTTGAGTTCGGTCGTGGTGTCCGGAATCGGCACCCCCGTCCGCCCGGCGACGCTCGCGACCCGGGACTTCCAGGACGCGACTCGCGCTCTATCCGAGTCGGGACGACCGTGTCGCCCCTCGGACGGTCCCCCTGGATCGACCTCCACGCACATGTTGCGTCGTCCGATGGACCGCCCGATAGTTCGGGTCCGGTAAATACGTTTTCACCGGACCTGAAAGTTCGTGCACGGGCTCGCGAATCCGAACGTATTCGAGGTTGAATCACTTCTCTCAGAAGCAACGAGCGCTGTGGGTTGTTCGTCCCGGGTTGACGACTTCCGCCGCTGCCGCACGGGTGCGGCTTGTGTCGGACTCACGACGAGGTGGCGGTCGGCGCTGGCCGTCGTCGATGGACAACAGAGTCTGGTCACGACATCACTCCTCGTCGCCGCGATCCAAGAAGAACCGGAGGCGCGCGGCAGCGAAAAGTTTCACATCATCGAACGCGACCTTCCGGCGAAAGAATGCTCGAATCCGAGGGAAAGAACCCCGCCCGCTCCTGAATTCGGATGACAATGCGCTGTTCCGGACAATTGCCTCGACGGGAAATGGCGTTCTCGGGCAAAATGTCGGCTTCCGAGTCACGACCAGAATAGTCGACGCAAACCCCGCTCCGAATTGCCATCCTCGGACGCCATAGGGCCAGGAGCACGGGGAGGGCAGACCTGTGAGACGTTCCGGTCGGGGACGCGCGCACGCCTTCCGCCCAGCCGCTCGGTGCGGATCGTGTACCCGGGTGCGCGAACTGAAAATCCGGCAATCCGCACAAGACGAACACAAGGCGCGGGCACGACGCGAGGTCGGCGGTGTTCCATCCCGAGCGAGCCCTACCGGGAGCATGCCTCGGACGCACAGTTATCCCGCAGACGAGGCGCAAGAGACTCCCACCGGGCCACGAGGATGCTGTTCCCTCGCAACCGATTGAGTGCGAACACACAACAATTCGGCCTCCGATCGTGCCCGAATCATGTACATCGGGCTCGTAGGAGGGTACAAATCGTCGACGGTATGGCGTTTTTCGCGTGCAACCAGTTGACTACCCCGGGGACGGGTTCTATGACTGACGTTCGCACACCGCGGTAGTTGCGCGTGTGGTGCCGTCGGGCATCGGGTGGGGAGCGGGGGGACGTGCCGGGCACGGATGGGCGTCAAGCGTTGCCGCCGCACCCGTCCGCCCTGATGGAGTCGTTACGGGCGTTCGGCTACGACATGTCGACCGCTCTCGCCGATCTGGTCGACAACAGCATCGCGGCGGGCGCGCGGGAAGTGCGCGTGGAGTTTTCCTCCGACCCCGGTAGCGCCTGGGTCGCGGTGGTGGACGATGGTTGCGGCATGACCGAGAGCCGGTTGCACGAGGCCGTCCGTTTCGGCGGGCTCGGCCCGGATCGGCCTCGTGACAAGGGCGACCTGGGGCGTTTCGGTCTGGGGCTGAAAACGGCCTCGCTCTCCCAGTGCAGGCATCTGACGGTGATGAGCCGAACCCTCGACGGTACGGTCTCGGTACGTTCCTGGGACATGGATCTCGTCCGGGACACGGGGGATTGGTGCGTTCTGACGGTTGCGGACGAGCAGGCCGTTCGCATCGCGGAGGAGGTCGGTTTCGCCGGCACGGGAACGATGGTTCTTTGGCGTCGGCTGGACCGCGCCGGCGACGGCCCGGTCCTGGCGAGGCGTCTCGGACGGACCAGGGCGCGAATGGAGATGTGGTTCCATCGCTTCCTGGAGTCGGGGCGCCTCCGGATTTCGTACGGCCGCCGCGAGAGCGTGGCCTGGGATCCCTTCATGCGGGATTTCATGGCCACCCAGGACGCCGGCCCCGAACTTCTCGGCGGTGCCGACGAACTGGTGCGGGTGACGCCCTACGTTCTCCCGCATCCCGCGAAACTGACCGAGTCGGAGCTGGCCACGGGCAGTGGTCCGCGCGGCTGGAACGCGCAACAGGGCTTCTACGTATACCGCGGCGACCGCATGGTGTCCGGGGGCGGATGGCTGGGACTGCGTGATCTGACGCAAACACCCACCACGCGCCTGGCGCGAATCGCCGTCGACATCTCCCCGTCTGCGGACGCCCGTTGGCAGGTGGACGTAAGGAAGTCGCGGGTCCACCCGCCGGCAGAGCTGGAAAGTCGCCTCTTCGCCCTGGCCGAGCACACGCGCGAGGCCTCACGTCGCGTCTTTCGCCGGCGTCAGCCCGGCTCCTCCGCCGCTTCGGACGCCGCCGAGGTCGCCGTGGTGTGGCAACAGGTACGCCGTCCGGACGGCCGGGTGCACTACACCGTCAACCGGCGACACCCCCTGACGGCGGCCGCATTGCAGTCGTCGGGCGCGGGCGCACTGGAGGCCGTGCTGAGACTCGTCGAGGCGTCGCTGCCCATCGGATACATCGCGTTGGAGGCACAGGCCGACATGAGTCGCGTACCCCAGGCATCCCTCGAGGGCGCCACCGAGGACCAGGCCCGAGAGGATTTGAAGGCCATGCTCGCGGCCCTCCCGTCCGAACCGGACATGAGGCGTGCCGTCCTGGGGGTCCTCGCCACCTCCGAGCCGTTCAACCGATTCCCGACATTGTTGGCGCAAATTGCCGCCCCCGACCCGGCAGACGGAGTGTGACACCCATGACCCCACAATCCGGGAGCCTGGCACTCCAATTCGCCGAGAGCATGTTGTTGAAAGTCGCCCCTCGCGATCGAACGCCGGAGCGAATCCGGGAGATCGCCGGTCAGGTCCAGGTGATGATGGCGGCCGTCGACACGGAGGTCTCGCCGGAACGGATCGCTCGCGAACTCGAATCCCGATTCGATGTGTGGGTACCACGCGAGATCTCGTTGCTCGACCCCCAGGACCACGATGCCTGGCTCAACCAGCGCAGGTACGACGTGGAGTGGACGTACTGGGACCGCTACAAGACCTGGCTCTCCCAGGGATCGGGCTGGAAGCCTCCGGCCGTGGAGGCCCTGGACGAGGCGACCGACACCGTCCTCGGGCTCATGGAGGACCCGATGCGTCCGGGAGAATGGCGCAGCAAGGGGCTTGTATACGGTCAGGTGCAGTCCGGGAAGACCGCGAACTACACCGGGTTGATCTGCAAGGCCGTCGACGCCGGCTACCGGGCCGTCATCGTGATGACCGGCGCGCACGAGAGCCTGCGGCATCAGACCCAGGCCAGGTTGGACGCGGAGTTCCTCGGGTTCAACACGAGCGTCACCCGCCAGCGGACGGCCGAGTCCAAGTACATCGGCGTGGGGACGCTGAGCATGAAGAGTCCACCCCTGTGTCTGTCGATCACTTCACGGGACAAGGACTTTCAGTCCGCGGTCTTCCGCAGCACGCCGGTGGATCTGCGCCAGGTACGGCTGTTGGCGGTGGTCAAGAAGAACGCCAGGATCCTCGACAACCTGGCCAAGTGGTTGGGCGACTTCGCCAAGGGAACTCCGGACGGGCGGCTCGCGGACCTTCCCGTGCTGGTGATCGACGACGAGGCCGACTACGCCTCGGTGGACACCAAGCGACCTCGCTCCAAGCGCGCGCAAAGCGACCCCGAGCACGATCCGACAAGGATCAACCAGGCCATACGCAAGCTCTTGGGGCTGTTCGAGAAACGTACCTACGTCGCCTATAGCGCAACGCCGTTTGCCAATATCTTCATATCTCCCGAAACAGATCATCCCACCCATGGTGAGGATCTGTTCCCCGAGAGTTTCATGGTGGCGTTGAACCCGCCTTCGAACTACACGGGACCCGAGGTGGTGTTCGGCTTGGTGCCGGAGGACGCGGCGTTGGAGACCCACCCGCTTCCGGTGCACCGCCCGGTGACCGATCACGAGGGGTGGATGCCCGAGGGGCACACCAAGGGATGGGTGCCGCCGAGGTCCTTGCCCGCCTCCCTCAACGAGGCGTTGGACGCGTTCGTGCTCTCCACCGCGGCCAGACGTGCCCGAGCGGAACTCACGACGGCGCGACAGGGGCACGCCACCATGCTCGTCCACGTCACCCGGTTCACGGATGTCCAGACGGCGGTTGTGCAACAACTCCGCGGGCGACTGCGCGAAATGGACGACGCGTGGTCCGACCGCGGAGGGGCGGGAGCGCGGTTACGGGCACGCCTTCGGTCCTTATGGGAACAAGATTTCGTGCCCACGCGTGAGGAGCTGACCGCCGCACACGGGCATCTGGGCAGCGTCATCGGCCCCGCGATCGACTACGACCGCGTCGAAATGCACGTGCAAGAAGTGCTCTCCGACGCCGCGGAGGGCGTCAAGGCGGTCAACGGCCAGGCATCCGATGTCCTGGAGTACGAGTCGAGCGCCCCGGCCACCGTGGTCGCGGTCGGCGGGGACAAACTGTCACGGGGCCTGACGCTGGAGGGTCTGAGCGTCTCGTACTACCTGCGTGCCTCGCGCACCTACGACACGCTGCTCCAGATGGGACGCTGGTTCGGATACCGACCCGGATACCTCGACGTCACCCGCCTGTACACCACCCCCGAGCTCGTGAAGTCGTACGTCCACGTCACCCGCGCCAACCGCGAACTCATGGACCTGATCTCGGTACTGGCCGAAACGGGCAGCAAACCACTCGACGTCGGGCTACGCATCCGGGACGGTCACGAACACCTCCAGGTGACCGCGGCCGCCAAGATGCGCAACACCAAGAGCATCTGGCTCACCTTCGCGGAACGGCGCGCGGAGACCCTGCACATGCTCACGCGCCCCGAGGCGCTGCGCGGCAACAAGGCGCGCCTGGACGCGCTGATCGATGCGATGGCGCCCTGCGAGGTTGTTCCGCCGGAGCTCCGGCCGCCGGACACAGGCCAAGGATTCATGCGTCGAAACGTCCCGGTTCAGGCGGTGATCAACTTTCTGGACGGATTCGCGTGCCCGGGACGGGTCTCCCAGGCGAATCCGAAAAACCTCATCGACTACATCCACGGCCAGAACGCTCATGGGGAATTGGTGCGGTGGACCGTGGCGATCACCGGCGGAAGCTCCAAACAACGTCTGGAGATCGCGGGCGAATCCGTGCGCCAAGTGCGACGCAAGCCCGTGGGGGGCGTGGTCGAGGTCGGTCGCGACTTCGAGGTCGGCGTCCTGGTGAGTCCCGTGCACGAGGCGATCGGTCTGTCTCGGGAGCAATACGACGACGCCCGCAAGATGACCAACGCCTCGTCCGCCTCGAACGAGACGCGCCGGCCCCCTCGTCGGAGCGAGACGAGGGAGAGTCGTCCCAGCGGTCGTGAACTGCGGCGACGGCGAGACCCTGCCGAAGGCTTGTTGTTGATCTACCCCATCGAGACGACCGGTTGCGTCACAGGCGCCCCGGAGGGGCTTCCGCTCGTGGGCTATGCGGTGTCGTTCCCGTCCTCGCCGACGGCACGGTCTCTGTCCTACCGGGTGACCGAGACCTATCTGCGCGAGCTGGTCGCGATGTTGACGCTCGAGGACGAGGATCCACAAGGGGACGACCGATGGACGGACTGACCCCGGCCGCACTGACGGCGATGTTCGAGGCGGCCCGGGCGGGAGAGCTCCGTGGCGCCGGCGGCACCCGGCGCCGTCTTCTGCCCGAGCACGATCTGGACATCTTCGTGGAGGTTCGATTCCCCGACGGGGAATGGGCGTTGCTGGTCTCGAGCACCGAGAATCTGGGCGATCGTGAACTGGTCCTGGCCGCCGGGCTGACGTGTCGTTGCCGCGATGGAAGCCTCGAGGTCGTCGCGCAGCCGACCACCGATCGACACATGTTCTGTGTCCTGCTCGCCGATCTTCTGGAGCATCTGCGATGGGCCCCGCATCGAGCCGCGACCGCCTTGGTCGCCAGGCTCACGGCATGGCAGGCGATGCTGGGACGAGCGCCGCGGGACGGTCTCGGCCGTGAGGAGTCGATCGGTCTGCTCGGGGAGCTGCTCGTTCTCCGCGATGTCGTGCTCCCCCTCAAGGGGCCCGCGGCAGCGCATGCGTGGACCGGGCCCACGGGCGCCGCCCAGGACTTCAGGGCCGACGACTGGGCACTGGAGGTCAAGTCCGTCTCGGTGAACACCCAGCGCTGCACGATCAACGGCGCCGACCAGTTGGACCGCTACGGCCTGCGGGAGCTGGTCCTCGTGTATCAGGTGCTCTCGCGCGACGAATTCGGCATGACCCTGGGCACCCTCGTCGAGGAGGTGAGGGCGCATCCCTCGCTGGGGGCGGAGCGTCTCGTGCTGGACAACCTGCTCCTTCGGGCCGGATGGATGGATGCGCACCGCGAGCGGTACGAACGTGATCGTTACCGCCTGTCCCGCCGGTACTGCCATCGCGTACGTGACGACTTTCCTGTGCTCACCCCGACCGATCTTCCGCACGGAGTATTGAACGTGTCCTACTCGATCGACCTGTCGACCTGCGCACACGCGCTGGTCGACGAACCCACCATGGGCGACATCCTGGCGCCGCCTCCGAACCGGGGGTGTTCCCGTGGCTGAACCGGAGTGGGAGGGATTCGCGCGATCCCTTGAGGCCGCCGTGGTCGATCGCGTCCCCGAGGAGTCCGCGGAACGCAGGCGCAACGCCTTCCTCGAAGTGGTCTGCGACTACCTCGTCAACGACGGCGTGGTCGAGGACGTCACACCGTGCTACCTGCGCAAGCAGGTTCGTCGCCGCACGCTGGAGGTCCACGGCTACGAGATCAGCGACCAGGGGACCTCGCTGGACCTGTTCATCGTGCGTTCCGACCTCGGGGCGGCGGCGTTGGCCCGAAGGGACGTCCAGGCGATGTTCAACGCCGTCGAAGCCTTCGCCGAGGAGTGCGCCGCCGGTACTCTCGCCGAACTCGAGGACACCAGTCCGGCGTTCGACATGGCGGACACCATCCACAAGGCGTGGCCGCGCCTCGCACGCATGCGGATCTTCCTGCTCACCGACGGCCGGACCACGCTGGCCCACGTCGCCGCGAAGACGGTCGCCGGCCTGCCGACCAGCTACGAACTCTGGGACATCGCACGTTTGTTCCGTCTCGCCACGTCGGGCCGCCAACAGGAACAGATCGTCATCGAACTGGCGAACTTCGGCGGCCCCGTGCCATGCCTGCCCGCACTACGGGGAGGCGAGTACCACTGCCTGCTGGCGGTGCTGCCCGGGCAACTGCTGGCCGATCTGTACGACACCTATGGCGGCAAGCTGCTCCAACGCAACGTTCGTGCCTACCTGCAGGCGCGCGGCAAGGTCAACAAGGCCATCAGCCAAACCGTTCGCGAGGCCCCGGGACGGTTCCTTGCGTACAACAACGGCATCTCTGCCACCGCAACCGACATCGGGCTGGAGGAGGGGCCCGACGGCCAGATCATGCTGTCCCGCATCGTGGACCTCCAGATCGTGAACGGCGGTCAGACCACCGCGTCCCTGCATCACACGTCGCTGCGCGATCGCGCCGACCTGAGCGACGTCCGAGTGCCCGCGAAGTTCACCATCGTCCGGCAGGCCGACGCCCTGGACGAGTTCGTGCCGAAGATCTCCAAGTACGCGAACTCGCAGAACGTCATCCGTGAAGCCGACTTCGAGGCGAACAGTCCCTTTCACGTGGAGCTGGAAAGGCTGTCGCGCGCCCTGTGGGCGCCGGCCGTCGGGGGAAGCACCCGGCAGACCCGCTGGTACTACGAACGCGTTCGCGGGCAGTACCAGGTCGCGTTGAGCGAGCAGCGCACGGACGCCCGCAAGCGACAGTTCCGACAAGAGCATCCCTCGACCCAGCGGTTCGGCAAGACCGAGGTGGCCAAGTACGAGATGTTGTACCTTCGGCATCCGCATGTCGTGAGTCGCGGCGGTCAGAAATGCTTCCAGATCTGGACATCGGATGTCGTAAGCGCCTACGAGTCGCCGCCGTCCGCCGCCTACTTCAGGGAATTGGTCGCCAAGTCGATCCTCTTCGAGGAATCGCGCAAGGTGATCCGTGGTCTGAATGCCGCCGACGATCACCAGGGATACCTCGCCCAAATCACCAACTACGCGGTCGCTCTTCTCGTCGACCGCGCGGGCGGGGCGGTGGATCTGGATCGTGTCTGGAAATTGCAATCGCTGCCCGAGCACATCGCCGCACTGCTGCCCGGACTGCTCTCCGCCATACGTCCGATCCTGACACAACCGCCCGGGGGAGCAAATGTCACCGAATGGTGCAAGAAGGAAGAATGTTGGAAGAGTGTGGTCGGTGCGGACTGGCAACTTCCCCCGACGTTCCTGGGGTAGCCGTCTCCTGGCGTCCGAACCCGGACCATGTATCGATACGCGGCCCGTATGCGGGATACTGCATGTCTCGGAGATCGTTTCGTTCACGGGGCATTCCCGCGATCGCGCGCGAGCGGTGCGACCATTCTCCGAACACTCTTTGACCTGCGGACTCGACGGAGACCGGGTTCTTCGCGTGTGATCTGTGCTCGACGTCGGTGATCGTTGAAGGGTGGGGAGCGTGGTTTACGGGGTGCGCCTCGAGCGCAGCGACTATCTGAAGCTCGCTCCACACCCGGACGCCTGCACGCCGGAGAACTTCCCGGAATGGCTCGCCCGACGATCCCCCCACGAACGGCTGGCCGTCGACCTGTTCTCCGGAGCCGGCGGACTGAGTCTGGGGCTGGAGCAGGCCGGGTGGACGGTCGCTCTCGCCGCCGACTACGACGACCGCGCCCGCGAGACCCACGCGGGCAACTTCCCCGGTCTGTCCCTGCGAACCGACCTGGGCAACCCCGACGAACGCGACCGTCTCGTCGAACTCCTGAGTCACGCCCGGATCGACCTGGTGGCCGGAGGCCCCCCGTGCCAGCCGTTCAGTCGTGCCGGACGGAGCAAGATCCGCAGCCTGGTACGCGAGGGCGTCCGGGAAGCGAAGGATCTGCGCAGGGAACTCTGGCGCGCCTACCTCGACGTCATCCTCAGGGTGCGTCCCCGCGCCGTGCTGATGGAGAACGTCCCCGACATGGGTCTGGGCGACGACTTCTTCGTCATCCGCAACATCGAGCAGGAACTCGAAGACGCGGGGTACTACACCCAGGTTCGCCTGGTGGACGCCTGGAATTACCAGGTCCCCCAGCACCGCAAGCGACTCATACTGCTGGCACGACGCGACGCCGAAACCTTCCCGTGGCCGCGACCCCACGGTCGCACCACCCTTCGCGACGCGATAGAGGACCTGCCCGCTCTCCCCGAAGGAAGCACCGGACGCCGAGAGTTCGCCTACCGCACAGAGGCGAATCTCTCCGAGTTCGCGCGCCGCATGCGATCGGGGGCCCCCGTGGGGCGCGTCCACGATCACATGACCCGCCCGGTCCGCGACGACGACCGGGAGATCTTCGCGGGAATGGACTCCAAGTCGCTGTACCGCGACATCCCCGAGCACCTGCGGCGCTACGACTCCGAGCACTTCAAGGACAAGTACAAGAAGCTGGATTGGGACGAACTCAGCCGCACGATCACGGCACACATCGCCAAGGACGGCTACTGGTACATCCATCCCGAGCAACTCCGGACGCTGACCGTGCGCGAGGCGGCACGCGTACAGACCTTCCCGGACCGATTCCGCTTCGCCGGCAACCGCAGCGACGCCTTCCGCCAGATCGGCAACGCCGTACCACCGCTGTTGGGCGAGGCGGCGGCCCAAGCCCTCCTGCCCCTGGACACGAGCACGTCCGCGGGCCCGCCCGAGCCCGAGGCGCGTCCCTACTGGCTGCGGGTCCGCGAGGCACTGACCGCCTGGGCCGTACGCGAGTCCACCGGCCCCAACTGGGCCGTACTGCCGGGGTCGGAGGTCATCCCTGCGGCAGCGGCCCTGTCGGCGTTGATGACCGCCGCCCGAACGGCTCCGGCCCTCGTCGGCAGGCAACTGGCGCCGCTGCGGGGCAAACAACGGTTGACGGAGCGCGATCTGCTCGCCGTGTCGGCCGTCGTCAACGGCGACCGGGTACGCCAGGGGATCGAGGAACTGCTGGCCCGCAAGCAGGAGCGCCCGAGGTCGATCACCAAGACGGACCTCCCAAGGGCCCTGAACATGCGCCCCGGCGAACATTCCCTCTATCGCCTGCTGACCGGCGACGACCTGCTCCTGGTCGGCCAGGGCTCCTTACGCGTGGCCGCTCGCGTCACCGGCTCGGCATCGGACCGGACGAACCGCCTGAGCGACGGACGTGTCGACCTCTCGAAGATCATAGGAGCCAGCGAACAGGCACCGTTGCGCATGGCGGCGATCCGACTTATCGGCAGCTCCTACTGCCGCGAATCCGACCCGATGTGCGGCTCATGCCCACTGAGCGCATTCTGCGTGAAGAGGGATTCCCTGGACACGGGGGCGACGCTCCTGAGCTGATCGAGGACATCGCGCCCCTTGCCGGATCGGTGTACCGGTGAACATCGAGTCGGGAGCGGGTACTTCACCTGGACTTGCCCATCCCGCGTGCGGTTTGCTGATTCCGTGGGAACTGACGGCGGTACTCCCGTAGACACGCGCGGCATCCGGGGCAAGGCCAAACAGGGGAGCAAGCCGCACCCATTGATCTGTCACGCCATCGACACCGTCGCGGCCGCGGAAATCCTCGTCACGATCCTGCCGGGGCCACGCCTCTTGGAGCGGCTGCGCGAGGCGTTCGCGCCTCTCGAAACCCCGGAGGCGTGGGTGGCGTTGCTGTGCGGTCTCCACGACCTGGGCAAGTACTCCCCCACCTTCCAAGGTCTGCGCCCCGACCTCGCCAAGCGGGATCTGACCGTTGCCGAGGCGAACGACGTGCACCACGTCGCGCGGTGGTACGACCCCCGCGCCCGCACCGATTGCCATCACGGTGTCCTGACGGCACATCACCTCCAGCGCATCCTCTCCGGCTGGGGTGCGACCGGGTCCACGGCCCGGACGATCGCCTTCGCCCTGGGCGGTCACCACGGCATCATTCCCAGTCACGCCACCGTCGGGCAGGCCGCGCACGCACACGGCGCACGGGGTACCGCCTCCTGGGACGCCGGCTGCGAGTCGCTCGTTCACCAAGTGGTGGAATTGATGGGTCTGCCCAACCCGAACACTCGCGCATGGTCCCAGATACACGTTTCGCCCGACGTCGCGACGGGTCTGGCGGGGCTGGCCTCGGTCAGCGACTGGATCGCCTCCGACCTGCCGACGAAACTCCACGCCCGGCACGGACGTCGACCTCGCCTCCTACGTCGGCACTGCCCGCAAGCGGGAACAAGCCAAGATCGACGAACTCGGTTGGACGCCCTGGATCCCCCCGAGCGACACCCGTTTCGGGAATCTCTTCGGACCCGCCACAACCCCATTCCCCGTGCAGCGGGTCGTCGAGACGAAACTGCAGGGCCCGGGCATCGTTGCCGTGGTCGCCCCCACCGGCGAAGGGAAAACCAAAGCAGCTGTCCAGGCCGTGGCCTCCGTCCCCCAGCGCACTCTGGTTGACGCACATCATTCCCGACTCGCGTCGTCGGGACGCCCGGCGCGATCAGGGCAGCGCGGTGGCGTTGCATCATCGCGTGATGCAGTTGTGCCCCGACGACCTCGACACCGACGCACGCAGTCGGGCGGGTGTGCTCTTCCGAGTCGACGACGGCCCCCGGGGACCCTCTCTGTCAGTGTGTGCTGGAGCCCGACCCCACACGGCTTCCTGCGGAGTACGGCCTCGTGCCTCACCGGGCCCTCAAGCCGATGCTGGGGGGACTTCGCCCGGGGCTGCGGGTCCAGTACCGGATCACCGCCAACGCGACGCGCAAGCTCGGGGTCCACACCACCGCGGGTCGTACTCGCGAGATCCTCCCCCTGCAAGGAGACGAGGCCCTGGCGTGGTGGCGTGAACGAGCCGAGACCGCAGACCTGACCGTGCACACCGCCGCCGCCCTCGAACTCGACCACGCCGGGGGCAAGCGACGCGGTGACGGGGCATCGGATCACGCACGCCCGGACACGATTCGACGGGGTGGCCACCGTCACCGCTCCGGACGCGAGTTCGCACCGGGAGCCGGGCCAGCCGCCTGGCAGGTACGCGAGATGTGGGCGATAACGTCCAATCAGATGGCCGCAAGCGAAATCAACGATAACTATAGTTATAATAGATGCGTTCATCATTGCCGGCGCCCGGGTGGGATCGTGCACAAGCCGTCCGACATGTTCGATCGTGACTTCGAGTGGTCCGAGCTGGTGCGCTTCGCCGCCTACCCCGGGCGTGAGGCGACGCTCGGGGTGGTCTCCGGGCGGCGGCGTCAGGGCAAGACGTTCCTGCTGGACGCGCTGTGTCGGGAGACGGGCGGGTTCTACTTTTCCGCGACCGAGGCCACCGAGGCCGAGTCGCTGCGCCAGTTCGGGGCGGCCCTCGCGCGCCACACCGGCCAACCGATCCCCTACCGGTTCGCGCACTGGGAGGAGGCCGTCGAGACACTGATGATCATCCCCGCACCCGACGGCCGACCCATGCCCGTGGTGATCGACGAGTTCCCGTTCCTGGCCAAGGCATCGCCCGAACTGCCCTCGCTCCTGCAACGCGCGCTCGGGCCGAACGCTCGCCGCGACGGCGCCCCGATCCGGCTGCTGCTGTGCGGCTCCGCCCTGTCGTTCATGGGCAACCTGCTCACCGGGACGGCCCCGTTGCGCGGGCGCGCGAGCCTGGAGTTGGTGGTGCCCACCCTCGACTACCGCCTCGCCGCGCGATTCTGGGGCATCGAGGACCCCACCCTCGCCGTCCTCGTCAACGCCGTCGTCGGCGGAACCCCCGCCTACGCCCGGGAGTTCACCCTCGGCGACAGCCCCGCCGACCTCGACGACTTCGGCCCCTGGGTGCAACGCAACGTCCTCAACCCCGGACGCCCCCTCTTCCGCGAGGCCCGCTTCCTCCTCGCCGAGGAACCCGACCTGCGCGACACCGCCCTGTACCACGGCGTCCTGTCCGCGATCGCCGACGGCAACCACACCCGCGGCGGCATCGCGAGCTACCTCGCCCGCAAATCCACCGACCTCGGCCACGCCCTCGCGGTGCTCGAGGACACCGGGATGATCATCCGCGACCCGGACGCCTTCCACGGCAAACGTTCCGCCTACCGCATCGCCGAACCCATCGTGTCCTTCTACCACGCCGTGATGCGCCCCGAGTGGAGCGACCTCGAGCGCCCGGGCCACGCCGCGGAGGTCTGGGAACGCTCGCAGGCCACCTTCCTGAGCAAGGTCGTCGGCCCGCACTTCGAACAACTCTGCCGCGCTTGGGCCCGCTGGTACGCCTCGCCCGAAACCCTCGGCGGCCGGCGCGTGCGCGTGCAATCCGGCACCATCCCCAACCCCGTCGCCAAGACCGGCCTCGAAGTCGACGTCGCCGTCTTCGGCCGCGACGACCACGGCCGCGAAACCCTCCTGGCCATCGGCGAGGCCAAGTGGAAGGCACGCATGGGCCGAGCCCACCTCGCCCGCCTCGAACGCATCCGCGAACTCCTCGCCGGCCGCGACGGCGTCGACGCCGGCCACACCCGACTGCTCTGCTTCAGCGGCGACGGCTTCACCGACGACCTCCGCACCGCCGCCACCGACAACCCCGACCTCCAACTCGTCGACCTGCAACGCCTCTACAACGGATCCTGACGGTTCAGTCCCGCCCGCCGCCACTGTTGGTGACGTGAGGGGCCCGTCGCCCTGCTTAGACCCCCGCCGATGTGTCGGGTCTCCGATCCTGCCGAATTCCCCGAACGCCTGACCGAGGCGTGCGGTCGGCGCTACGTTCGGCGTGCTGCCGGAGTCGGGGGGATGCGGTGGGTGACGAAATGGCGCGAGGGCGCGACGGATTGCCCGAGAATGCGCGAAAAGAGCACTTCAGTCTGGGCTTCGTGCAGGTCATAGCCGCTGCGGCAGGGTGTGGCGTGAAGTTTCACGCGGCGGACTACGACGGCGTGGATATGACCATTGCGTCGTCGTGCGACTACGGTAAGTACGTGGGGCCCGAGTTCGAGTTGCAGGTGAAGTGCACCGACCGCGTCGATCTGTTGCGGGATGAGGCACTGGCCTGGGACATGGACGCGGGGCCGTATCGGCATCTGGCGAATCCGAGGCGGTTCAACCGGGCGTATCTGGCGGTGTTGCTCGTGCCGAAGGACGCGGAGACGTGGCTCGATCAGAGCGAGGAGCGGATCCTGTCCGCGAGTTGCATGTATTGGGCGGATCCGGCCGAGTGGCCGCCACTCGCCGAGGGGCAGTCGACGAAGCGCGTCAAATTACCGAGAAGTAATATCTTCAGGCCGGCGACGGTGCTTGAGATGATGAAGGACATCGGCGAGGGAGGCTGGCGATGAGCGCCTCGACCATCGGCCGCTACGGCGAACTCGACCGGGTACTCTCCCCCGCCGTCGTCTCCGGCCACCTCGCCGCCCACGGATGGACGCTCGAGGCCCGCCAGGCCCACGTCAAGGAACTCTGGCGACTCGAGGACGACACCGGCGGCCTCACCGCCCGGATCCTCCTTCCCCTCGCCACCGACTACGAGGACTTCCGCCGCCGCTTCGACGAGGCCCTGTACGGCATCGGACGCGTCTACGGCTGGGACCCGGAAACACTCCTCGAACACGTATCCGCGACCCGCGCCGACCTGTTCTACATCCGCCTGGACCAGAGCCTTCGCGACGGAACGATCTCGTTCGAACAGGCCGACGAAACCCTCAGGGGCATCCACAAGATGCTCGGCGCGGCCGCGATGACCGCCGCCGACCCCGAACACACCCGCTCCGGTGGTCGCCGACCCGCCGTCGTACGCGAGTTCCTCACCGACGACGTCCGTCTCGGCCACACCAAACGCGGCAGCTTCATCTTCACCATCGTCACCCGACTCGGGGAACCAGCTCCCGCAGGCCCCCCGGCGGACGAGCCCCCGTTCCCACGACGCGTCATGGAAACACTCGCCCGCGGACTCGAAACCACCCGCGACGCCGCCCTGTCGACCACCCGCGGCGACGCCCCAGGCATGAGCCTGGGCCTCGTCGAATCCCTGGAGGACCTGACCAGGGCTCCCGGACTGCGCGCTCTCGACCTGTCCTTCGAGTGGTCCCCGGTCCTGCCCTCGCCGCCCGCGATCCACCACGTCCTCATGGGCCGCGACGTCATCGGCGAACTGCCACGCGTCCGCGAGGGCTTGGCCCGCCGCGAGGAACCACCCACCCGACAGACCGTCGTGGGCCCGGTCAAATCCCTCACTCGCGAGAACGCCGGCACGGACACCGAGGAACGCGGGACCGTCGTGCTGCTCGCGGACATCCCGGACAAGGGCATCCGCAACATCCACGTGACGCTCACCGGCGAGAACTACGACTGGGCCATCCGCGCGCACCGCGCCAAGCTCCCCCTCACCGTCACCGGAGACCTCACCCGCGAACGCCGCACCTGGCGACTCCTGGGCGATGTCACCCTCGACACGGCGTTCCTCGCACATGTACTCGATCGACCGGCGCACGAGGGCTGACACCTGAAGCGGGTGTAGTGGTGGGCGGGTTCGGCATCGGGGTGTCCGGACTTCACGGCATCCCGGCCGGGCGGCGGGCGCTCCGGAGATCGTTCGACGCGCCCTTCACGCGCCATGCGATGACGGTCCCCGGGGCTACAGTTCGCCGGCGTGAGACCACCCGGAGAGCTCGACACGATCGACTGGCGGTCGCTGGACCAGGCCTATGGGGACGGCACCGACGTCCCGGACCGGATACGGGCGCTGTACGCGAACGACGCGGGTCGCGCCGGCGAGGCCCTGAGCAAGTTGTTCAACAGCGCGCTGCACCAGGAGTCGGTGTATTCGGCGACCATGGCCGCCGTGCCGTTCCTCGCTCACGCCGCCGTGCACGCCGCCCACGGACGAGCGTCCGCGCTCGCATTCCTCGCGGGCGCGGCCGGGCTCGGGCCCGAGCCCGGCCGCGCCTCATCCCGCACGCCCTCGCCCTCGGCGCCCCTACCGCCAGGCAAGCCCAACCGGCCCTCGGCCGCCTCGGCGACGAACGCCTCCTCATCACCGTGCCCGACCCCGATCCCGACGCGCTGGCCGCGCTCGCTGCCCGCACCCGACGCGTCGACCACCAACGCCTCGCGCTGCGCACCCCGACGCGTGCCCGGACCAACTCCTCCCCACCCTCACGTCACACACCGCCCGCACCCTCCTGCCGGACCTCGCAGACCTCCTCGTTCTCCCGACACACCGACCCGCCCGTGGACGACCGACTCCTGGCCGCGGCACCACGGATGCTCGTTTGAACGGCGGCCCGCGCCCTCGGCCCTGAGCGCCGGGAAACCGGTGGCGCCCCCGCGCCCGGGGCGTCACAGTGTCCTGCGGACCCGACAGCCCGGGCCGTCGGACCATTTCACGGGAGCAGCGGATTTGACGCAGTCCACCCCCTACGACGCCGAACGCGCCGCTTTTACGCGAGCGGCACTGGCACGCCTGGTCCTCAGCGATGCCGGCGTCGGGCTCGCCGAGGGGGCGGCGAACCTCGCGATCACCCGGTTCGACGACCCGACGGGCCAAGGCGGACGGGTCAGCGAGGCCGCCGCCCTACGGAGATACGCCGATCACCTTCTCGAACGCGCGGTGATCTTCGAGCGCGAGCGCGGCAGTTCGTGGGAGGACATCGCCCACTTCCTCGACACCGACGCGGCCGATGTACGCGAGCGTTTCACGCCCGCCGTCAAGCGGTGGGAGCGTGCGTTCGAGGAGCCGTACCGGCTGGACGGGACCGGTCGCAAGCGTGTGCCCCAACTGCCCACCGCGGCCTACGACCCCGAGACCGCGTGCCGGCAACTCGACCTCACCGTGCGCCTGCGCACGTACTTCGACGACCCACAGCCCGTCAGCGCAGCGCTTCGCCCCGGCCTTTCGACCGACGGAACACCACCGCCGGACTATGCCCTCGACGGCCGGATATCGCGCGGGAACCTCGGTTCGTTCATGCACCTGCTGGCCGGGTTCATGAATGCCGACTTCGTCCCGACCGACTGGGACGCCTTCATGGCGCGCGTGCGGAGCACGGATGAGGACGACCTCGATCTGTGGGACACCCACCCGCTGGAGGGCACGACCGCGTCCCTTCACGTCCACGTCGCGACCGTCACCCGCGACGAGGGCCTCCTCGACGTCGTCGTCACGGGGGCGACGGACGCCAAACTACGGCTGCGGATCGACACGCTGTTCGCGGCCTTGGGCCCGGAGGCATAGGGCCCGGCTCTGCCGACGGGACCAACCGGCGCCGCAGGCAGCTCCGAGGTAAGCGCGCTCGGCTGGATACTCACCCCACGCTCAGGCCACGCCGGCGACGTCAACCCCGATCCTGATCGCCTCCCGACTTATGCCTTGCGTACGGGCTCTGCGGGCAGGCGGATCCGCTCAAGTTCCGGCCGCAGGGATGGCAAAGTGTCCCGCCAAGGGATCCGAATAGGGGCGCCTCTATGGGCTTGGCATCCCCTAAGGCTCCGAGTGAGGTAATCTATGTAGACACTAGCTACATAGATTCATTCTTTGTAGAGCATCTCTAGCTCGATGGAGGGCGGAATGTCGTTCGTCGGTCGTCGCCTCGAGCTGGCGCTGTTGAGCAAGCGCCTCGAGCGCGTCGCCGACTCGGGCGCGGGGGCCGCGCTCGCGCTGCGGGGTCGGCGGCAGGTCGGCAAATCCCGTTTGGTGCAGGAGTTCTGCGACACCGCCGGGGTTCCGTACGTGTTCTTCACCGCCACCAAGGGCGCCTCACCCGTCGAGGCGGTCGCGGACTTCCTGACCGAGCTGGCGGAGTCCTCCCTGCCCGGGGACCCGGAACTGGTGCCCTCCGGCGGGGCGGGCAGCTGGCCCGACGCCTTCCGGGCCCTCGCCACCGTCCTGCCCGACCGGCCCACCGTCGTCGTGATCGACGAGCTGCCCTGGCTGGCGGAGCAGGACACCCTGTTCGACGGAGCCCTGCAGACCGCGTGGGATCGCCTGCTGTCCAGGCGGCCGGTGCTCCTGCTGCTCCTGGGCAGTGATCTGCACATGATGGAGCGGCTGACCGCGTACGACCGGCCGTTCTACGGCCGCGCGGACAACCTCGTCCTCGGCCCGCTCAACCCTGCCGAGACCGCGGACGCCCTCGGCCTCGAAGCCGCCGACGCCATCGATGCGCACCTGGTCTGCGGCGGGCTGCCCGGCATCCTGCGCGCCTGGCCCCACGGCACCCCCGCGCTCCCGTTCCTCCGAGCCGAGTGCGCAGACCCTGCCTCCCCCGTCTTCGGCATCCCCGAATCGTCCCTCCTGGCCGAATTCCCCGCTCCGGACCAGGCACGCCGCGTCCTCGAGGCCGTCGGCGGCGGCGACCGTACCCACGCCAACATCGCCGCGACCGCCGGCGGCAGGAGCGGCGCCATCCCCTCCGGCTCGCTGTCCCCCGTACTGCGCCGCCTCGTCGAGGAGAAACGTGTCCTCGCCATGGACGAGCCCGTCTCCACCCAGCCCGGCAAACCCGCGCTGTACCGGGTCCAGGACAGCAACCTGCGGCTGTATCTGGCGGTCCTGCGCACGGCACAGGAGCAGGTACGGCGCGGCCGCCCGGACGCCGCGTACCGCGTCGTGGAGCGCCGTTGGGCCGCATGGCGCGGCCGGGCCGTCGAGCCGTTGGTGCGTGAGGCGATCGAACTCGCCGCCGGCGACGGCCGCTTGCCGTGGGACGACATCGAGGCGGTCGGCGGCTGGTGGAACCGCCGCTTCGACCCCGAGGTCGACCTCGTCGGCGCGGACCGCGCACCCGTGGCCCGCCACGTACGCCTGATCGGCTCCATCAAATGGCTGTCGAGCCCGTTCGACCGCCACGACATGGCCGACCTCGCCACCGCCGCACCCCAGGTCCCCGGCTTCACCCTCGGCTCCACCGCCCTCGCCGTGGTCTCCCTGTCCGGAATCGCCCCCGACGTCCCCTCCGAGCCGATCGGCCTCCGCTGGGGCCCCGACGATGTCATCACGGCCTGGCGGCGGTAGGACGCGCGCGTGGCGAAGGCGCCGAAGAACCTCACCGACGAACTCGATCCGGTCGCGGTCGCGAGGTCGACCGCCGACAGGTACCCCCTGGTCATCGACGCGGCGGGCCAACCCCGGCCACGATGTCCGGCCTGCTCGGCGATGCGATCGGCCGGACGACTCGCTGGACACGCACGCCGCCGTCGTCGTTTTGCCCCGACTCTTCGACGTGCGGGCGGTCGCGGTGGCCGATCCCAGCCGGCGGGGGGCGTCGGTCCACGTTTCCCGGGAGAGGCCGACGATGCCCGGTGTCGCCGGGCCCGGAGGCGCGGTGCACGTCGGGGCCGGAGGGTGTCTGTGTCTGTCGGGTGGTGATCCGATATACAGCCAACCGGGAAAGCCGGGGCCGGCCCGCCCCGGGGCCGGATGGGCAGGCGTACCGCGTGGCCGGAGCGTCGGCCCGAGGCCGGCACCGTCCCGTGGCAGCCTCCGGCCAAGGTCTACCACTACGGGCGCACCATCGAGCCGCTGCCGGTCGGAACCGGGCCGCCCTGCGTTGGCCGTCCCGGCCGCCGGGGATGCCCGCAGGACGGGGCCGGCGGGGGCGAACCCGCCGAGGTCGAGAGCCGCGTCGCGCAGGTCGGCGATCAGCGGACCTGCGCGAGAATGAGCCCGGCATGGACCGGATCCGTGCCGGCCCCACCGCCGCGACCGGCATCGCGGCGCTCACCGGCTTTGCCGATACGGTGCCGTATCACCTGCTGTCCACGTTGTCGTGGGGGCACACGGGCGCACCGAGGGGATCGATATGGCGACGGTCACGGTGGAGGTGGCGGTTCCCGACGCGCTGCGGCCGATCGTGGATGTGGCGGCGTTGCCGGCTGCACTCGGTGACGCGGGGCCGGCGTGGCTGGTGCTGTGCGAGGGCGGACGGCTGGCGCGGTGGACGCCGACGACCGGCGGGGTGCGGGACGTGGCCCGGTATCGGGAGGAGGGGCCGGCGTCCGAATACGGTGGCGGCGTTCGGCTGCGGCTTCATGTGTCTCGATGTGGCCGTTGGGCGGCGGTGGTTCAAGACCGCGGTCGGTACGGCACCGTCGTCGATCTCACCACCGGTTCGGCGGCGTTGGAGTTGGACGGCGGGGATTACTGCTGTGAAACCGTCCCGTTCGCGTTGGCGTTCGCCGAACACGGTGGCCGGTCGGTTGTCGTGCATCGCACCGACTGGAACCGGTTGGATGTCACCGATCTCGCGTCCGGTGAGGTGCTTACGGCGCGGGAGGGCCGGGATGGAGACGAGGAGGATGCGGAGTACGACCTCGATTACTTCCACGGCGCGCTGTTGCTGAGTCCTGATGGGACTCGTGTCCACGACGGCGGGTGGGTGTGGCAGCCGTGGGGGATGCCGGCGGTATGGAGCCTGACCGCCTGGCTGCGCGACAACCCGTATGAGTCCGAGGACGGGCCCAGCCGTGCGGTGTATCCCGAGGTCTCGGGGTGGAACCGGCCGGTGGTGTGGGTCGACGACGGGCGGATCGCGGTGTATGACCGGGACGATGCCGGCAGCGGTACCGTCCACGTCCTCGACTCCACCTCGATCGAACCGCGCTCGCCGGGCGTGCGATGGATCGAGGCGGTCGCGACGTTCCCCTGGCCGGTCGGCGTTCTCGGCTTTTTCACCGACGGAGAGCATCTGCTGATCGCCGAGGAGGCCGGTCTGCGCGGCGTCGACATCACCAGCGGACGGCAGGTGTTCGCGATCGACGGGTTCTGCCCGGCGCGTCAGGATCGGCATACCGGAACGCTGATCCAGGTCGGCAGCGCCGATGCCCGGTTGTGGACGCCGCCGCAGTGGACTGCGCGCGCCGGCTGAGCTGTCATTTCCCACGGGGCGCCGAGCGGGAGAACATCCGCGAGTCCACGCTGGAAGGGCTCGACACCTCCTCTCGCGAGGGCAGGCACGGCGGCCGACCGCCGGTCGTCACCGACGACATGCCGCACAACGTGCTGTGGCGCCGCGCGAACGGCGAGTCCGTCGAGCAGATCCGGCCCGACCTGGTCATCCCCCACCGGCAAGCGCAAGGGGCGCAACCCCTCGGTGTCGGCCCCGGTGTCCCAGGGCCTGTACGCAGTTGGACTATCCGATGGGCTGAAGGCTGCGGATCCAGATGATCGAGCTTCGCAATTGGAGTCCTGCCAGGTAGCTTTCGGG
>NZ_JBSHGZ010000064.1:2775-34707 GCF_053618075.1 Embleya sp. NPDC055664 | reverse complement strand
GCTACCTCGCCGCCCTCCATCTTCGCGCCGCGATGATCTGGCTCAACGCCCTCACCCACACCACTCATTGATCACGACTGGATACGCGGCCTAGGACGGGGGCTCGGCGGCGGCCCCGGACGCGGACGCTCCGCCGACCGAGGCAAACACCGCCTCCAGTACGTCCCGCCCTTCCCGATCGAACGCCACCAACCGCACCCGCTCCACGGCACTCGACGCCCCACGATCGTCGCCACCGCGATCCGCGCGGCCTCCGCCGCCGGAAATCCGTACACGCCAGTGGCGATCGCCGGGAACGCCACGCTCCGCGCGCCCAGTTCGTCCGCGACCTCGAGGCAACGCCGATAGCAGGAGGCCAGGATCTCGGCCTCGCCGAAGTCGCCGCCCTCCCAGACCGGCCCCACGGTGTGGATCACGTGGCGCACCGGCGGATACAGGTCGAAGGCCGGCGTCGCCATCGCGTCGCCCGGGTCGCACGCCCCGATCTCGGCCCCCGCGGCCGCGAGCCGTCGACCCGCCGCCCGGTGGATCGCCCCGTCCACGCCACCGCCACCCGGCAACGACTCGTTCGCGGCGGTCACGATGGCATCGGTGTCCTGGAGCGTGATGTCACCCCGCACGATCTCGATCACAGTCATGGCCCGATCATGCCGGCGGCCTCCCGGGCGGCGGCGGATCGGGAAGTCGACCGGTGGGCGGGTGAGTTGGGCATTCCGGTGCGCCGAGGCGGTAATCAGCTCTCGTGGTACGGGAGTTGTGGGGCCAGGTCGTGGAAGTCCTCCTCCCAGCGGTTTCGGGTGTAGCGGCGGCCGACCGGGGTTTCCCACCACAACAGGTCCTTGGCCAGGCGCACGTGGTCCAAGGCGATCCGCCGGCGGCCCAGTTCGGCCATCAACGGGTGCAGGCGGGTGGAGAGTTCGTCCAGGGTCTCGGCCTCGACCGCGCCGTCGAAGCGGGTGCGTTCGCGGCGTTGCACCAAGGTGTGGTCGGGCGCGATCAGTCGGGCCAGGTCACGGCAGGCGGCGCCGATCGAGGTGCCGTCCGGGCGGTGCAGGCCGCCGGCGATGGAGCCCTGGTGCACCGCGTACAGCGCGACCGCGTGCCGCACGGCCCGGGCGGCCAGGCCGCGTTCGAGGGTGACGGGCAGGTGGACGGTGATCGCCTCCACGGCGGGCACGGGCGGCTCCGCCGCCGCGGCCGGCAGGAATCGGGCGGCCAACCGGCGATCGCCGTGGATCCGCGCCAGGAACGTATGCAACGCGTGCTCCCACGGCGCCCAATACGCGGAGACGCGCGGAATCGGCGGCGCGGTCATCGTGGTCGATTCGTCGTGAGGTGCATGATCGATTCCTCGGGGTCGACGCCCGGACGGGCGCCGGGGCGGGCGGGTGCGGTCATCCATCGGAACGGACTCGGAACGGACTCGGAACGGACCGGGAAGTGCCCGCCCCGGTGCATCCCCACGCCCGGGCGGTCCCGCTCCATCACCGTTATGACGAATCAGGCCCCCGTTTTGTGACGGACGGTCATAGGCCGGGCCCGCCGCGCCGGACGCCCGCCCGGTGTGCTTCGCACGACGTTCGTAAAGTGTTCAGCGCGCCGCCGCCGATGTGCCCCATGCTTCGATCCGAGGGCGAGTGCGCCGCTCGCCGCCGATCCCCGAGCAAAGGACTGGCCATCGTGCGAAAGTGTTTGCCTGGAAGAGTGCAACTCGTCGTAGCCGCACTGTCGTTCGTCGCCCTCGGACTATCGGGCGCGCCGGCGTCCGCCCAAACGCAGACACAGCCGCAGGCACAGGCCGCCGGGCAGGCCGTGGTACGGATCAACGAGATCGAGTCGAACGGCGGCACCCCGGGCGACTGGGTCGAGTTGGTCAACACCGGCTCGGCCGCGGCGGATCTGTCCGGGTGGGTCGTCAAGGACAACGACGACGCGCACACTTACCCGATCGCCGCCGGCACCTCGCTGCCCGCCGGCGGCTACCTGGCGCTCGACGTCGAGCCGTCCTTCGGTCTCGGCAGCTCCGACTCGGCCCGGCTGTTCGGGCCCGGCGGCACCACCCTCGTCGACTCGTACACGTGGACCGCGCACGCCGGCACGACGTACGGCCGCTGCGCCGACGGCACCGGCTCGTTCACCACCACCACCGCACCGACCAAGGGCGCGCCGAACTCGTGCCCCACCTCGTGGGCCGGCTGGCCCGGCGGCAGCACCGTCACCGTCGCCGACGGCTCCAACGTGTTCGGCACCAACCTCAGCGGCCTCTCCTTCCAGGACGCCGGCGTGTTGTGGGCGGTGAAGAACGGTCCGGGCACGCTGTACCGCCTCGTGCCGGACACCGGCGGCAAGTGGCGCCCGGATCCGACCGGCGGCTGGGCCTCGGGCAAGGCGCTGAACTACCGCAACGGCAGCGGCGATCCCGACGCGGAGGGCGTGACCTTCACCCCCGACGGCCTGTTCGTCGCCACCGAGCGCGACAACGACGACAGCGGCGTCAGCCTGCCGAAGATCGCCCGCTTCGACACCTCCTCGACGGCCGGCGCACTGAACGCGACCGCCGAGTGGAACCTGACCGCCGACCTGCCCGCGGTGGAGGCCAACAGCGGCCTGGAGGGCATCACCTGGATCCCCGACACCTTCCTCACCGGACACGGCTTCCGGGACGAACACACCGGCGCGGCCTACAACCCGGCCGCCTACCCCGACCACGGGAGCGGATTGTTCTTCGTCGGCCTGGAGGCCAACGGCACGGTGTACGCCTACGCACTCGACCGGACCGGCGGCGGATACCACCGCGTCGCCACCTTCGCGAGCGGCTTCCCGGCGGTCATGGAGCTGCAGTTCGAGCCGGCGACCGGCCGGCTGTGGGCGGTCTGCGACAACACCTGCCAGGGCCGCAGCACCACCCTCGGCATCGACGCCCAGGGCCGGTTCGCGATAACCGCCGGGTACAACCGACCCACGGGGTTGTCGAACTACAACAACGAGGGCTTCGCCATCGCCCCGCAGACGGCCTGCGTGTCCGGCCACAAGCCCGTCGTCTGGTCCGACGACGACAACGACGGCGGCCACGCACTGCGCGCGGGCACGCTGAACTGCACGCCGTAGCGGACGCGGAACGCGGCGCGGGTGGTCTCGGTACGAAGAGGTACCGAGAGACCACCCGCCCCGCGCCGTCGGCGGACTCAGCGCTCTCCGGACGCACCCTCCGGAGCGGCGGCGGAGGGCACCGACGCGGGCACGGTCGCCGAGTCGGCGCCGGCGTCCGCAGTCGGCGCGGCATCGCCGGCGGTCGCCGCCGCGGGAGTCGCGTCGCGCCGGTCGCGCCGGCTGCGGCGGATACCCTCGGCCATCGCCGCCACGGCGATCAACACCAGCCCACCCTCGGGGAGTTCGCCCAGGCGCGTGGCCAGGGTGGTCTCGCTGCGCAGCGGCACGGTCGCGTTGAGCACCGTACGCGTCCACGGGTCCGTGGACTTCACGATCGTGCCGTCGGGGGCGATGACCGCACTGATCCCGGTGGTGGAGGCGACCAGTACCGACCGGCCGTGTTCGACGGCGCGCAGCCGGGACATGGCCAACTGCTGCTTCGGCTCGGCGAGGCTGCCGTTGCGCATGTAGGTGGCGTTGTTGGTGGGTACGGCGAGGAGGTTGGCGCCGGTGCGGACCGCGCCGCGGACCTGGCCGTCGTAGGCGACCTCGTAGCAGATCGAGGAGGCCAGGTGGATCGGGCCGACGTCCAGGCGCACCGGTCCGGAGCCGGCGACGAAGTCGCGCGGGATCAGCTGGAGATCGCCGAGGCCGCCGATCAGGTCGCGCAGCGGGATGTACTCGCCGAACGGCACCAGCTGCTGCTTGGCGTAGTACCGACCCGGGCCGGTGTCGGGGAACCACAGCAGGCTGGTGTTGCGGATCCGGTCGTGGGAGGCGTCGAGGATGGCGCCCACCACGATCGGCGCGCCGACCTCGCGGGCGGCGAGCGAGATGCCCTCGCGCAGGCCGACGTCGGTGCGCGGGTCGCGGTCGGTGGCGTTCTCGGGCCACAGGACCAGGTCGGGCTGCGGGGCCTTGCCGAGCTTGATGTCGCGGGCCAGCTCGCGGGTGGCGGCGATGTGATTCTCCGCGACCTGCTGGACTCGGGCCTGCTCCTCCATGTTGCGGGCACGCGGCACGTTGCCCTGGACGACGGCCACCTTCGCGGTGCGCTCGCCGTGCGTACTCGGCAGCAGGAACACCCCGCTCGACGCGAGCGCACCGGCCACCACGAGACCCGCCCCGAACCGGACGCGGTACGCGCGGGGCGCGGTGAGCAGCGCGGCCAGGAAGGCGGCGGTCAGCGCGACGACGGCACTCACGCCGGGAGCGCCGGCCACGGAGGCCCAGCCCAGGGTCGGCGCGTCGGCCTGACTGAAGCCGAGCCGCCCCCACGGAAAGCCGCCGAGCGGGACCCGGGAGCGCACCGCCTCCGTGGTCACCCACCAGCAGGCCGCCCACAGCGGCCATCCGGGCAGCCGGGCGAAGGTCGGCACGGCGCAGCACAGCAGTCCGAGCAGCAACGCCTGGGCCACGCTCAACGCCAGCCACGGCAGGATGCCCAGGTTGGTCAGCCACCACAGCAGCGGAATGAAGAACGTCAGCCCGAACAACGTCCCGAGCCGGAACGCAACCTTGGCCCGCCGATGCCGAATGGCGGCCAACAACAGCGCCGGCCCGACGGCCGCGGCGGGCCACAACCCGACCGGCGGAAACGCGAGCGCGAGCAACAGCCCACCGGAGGCCGCCATGATCGCCCCGGCCCAGGCCCGCAACCGCCGCTGCACCGCACCCCGAACCTGAACCTGAACCGCCGTCATGCCGCCCACCCGACCCGAAGCTCCGAGCGACCGAAGGCCGCGGACAACGGCCATCCGTCGTCGAATCCCCCGACGAACACGGGCAGCGGAACCTTCCCGACCGGAACCGACATCGGCGTCTCCTCGGCTGAACTCGGGGCGGCGCGTAGGGCGATCCGCGGAAAGAACTGAACAAACAGGCAGGCAAGCCGATCAACGACGACATCCACACCGAGCAGGCCCGGAACCTGTCCGAAGGGGGCGCCTGCCGCCCGCAACGACCCCGGGCGGGAGAAGGCCCGGCGGGGAGCGTGGCGGCGGGCGCTCCCGCCGTGCGTCTCAGCCACGGAGCACCCCTGCGGGTATGGCCGCGTCGGCGGCATCGTCGGCGTCGTCGGCGTCCCCGACCGGACGACCCCGGCGATCCGAGTGATCCGAGTGATCCGAGTGATCCGGGTCATCCGAGTGATCCGAGCCGTCTCGATCCGGCAAGCCGTCCGACGGCCGCTCCACCTCTGCCGGAGGCAGGAGCGCCGCGAGGTCGGCGAGCGCGTGGGCCAGCTTGGGGTCGGCCGGTTCGTACCGCACTCGGCGGCCCACCGCGACCGTGCGTACCAGCCCGCAGTCCCGCAGGCGTGAGAGGTGGTTGGACACGTTCCCCCGGGTCAGCCCCAGCCGCTCGGCCAGTTCCGACGGGTACGCGGGCGCCGCCAACAGCGCCAGCAACAACCGGCGCCGGCTCTCGTCCGCGAGCGCGGTCCCCACCCGGGCCAGCGCGGCGGCATCCACCACGACGGCCGGCCCGTCCTCTTCGTACGTATGCACGCGTAGACGTTACAGCACGCACTGAATCAAGCAACCACTGAATCGAACATTCGACCGCCCCATCCAACCGGACAGGCCCCGAGCCCGGCACACCGCCGCCTCGGCCCGCGTTGTACCCGGCCACGAAGTCGTGTGGGAGATTTCGGCGTCGCCGACAACGCACCGCACCCGGTGGCTTCCTAGCGTGTGGCCATGACGCGAACCGCCGGGCCACCGTCCCAGACCCACGACCTCGTGCTGCGCGGTGGTCGGGTACTCGACCCCGAGACCGGGCACGACGCACTCGCCGACGTGGGGGTGACCGGCGGCACGATCACCGCCGTGTCCGCGCGCCCGCTGGTCGGCCGGCGCACCGTCGACGTGCGCGGCCTCGTGGTCGCGCCCGGCTTCATCGACATGCACAGCCACTCGCACGACGTGGCCGGCCACCGGCTCCAGGCCATGGACGGCGTGACCACCGCGCTCGACCTCGAGGCCGGCCTCTCGCCCGTCGACGAGGGCTACCGCCAGGCCGCCGCCGAGGGCCGTCCGCTCAACTACGGCTTCTCCGCGTCGTGGTGCCAGGCCCGGATGGCGGCCGTCGGCGGTCTTCCGCACGGCGGCGGCATGCACGTCGCCCTCGGCCTGCTCGGCAACCCCGCCTGGCAGGGCGAGGCCACCGGGACCCAGGTCGACGAGATGCTCGAACTCCTCCGCCTCGACCTCGCCGCCGGCGCCCTCGGGATCGGCGTCGTGGTCGGCTACGCGCCGCGGGTCCGGCCGGAGGAGTACCTGGCCGTCTCCCGCCTGGCCGCCGAATCGGGCCGCCCCACCTACACGCACGCCCGGGACCTGGTCGAGCAGTTCCCGGACGTCGCGATCGACGGCGCGCAGGAGATCGCCCGCGCCGCGGCGGAGACCGGCGTACACGCGCACTTCTGCCACATCACCTCGACCTCGCGGCTGCACAGCGACAAGGTCATGCAGCTGATGGACGACACCCGTGCCGAGGGCGGCCGGATCTCCACCGAGGCGTACCCGTACGGCGCGGGCATGACCGCCATCGGCGCCGCCTTCCTCGCCCCCGAGCTGCTCGCCGCCACCGGCCTCACCCCCGACGGCATCGTCTACGCCGCCACCGGCGAGCGCATGGCGAACGCCGAACGGCTGCGCGAGGTGCGCGCCAAGGACCCGGCGGGACTGGCCATCGCGCACTTCCTCAACGAGGCCGACCCGTTCGAACAGGGCCTGATCGACCGGGCCCTGCTCCACCCCTCGACCGTGGTCGGCTCCGACGCGATGCCGCTGACCTGGACGAACGGCGAACCCGACCCGCTGGCCTGGCCGTTGCCCCCGACGGCGGTCACCCACCCGCGCACCGCGGGCACGTTCGCCAAGGTGCTGCGCCGCTACGTCCGCGAACTCGACGCGCTCACCCTCCTGGAAGCGGTCTCCCGCAGCAGCTTCGGGCCCGCCCGGATCCTCCAGGACAGCGTGCCCGCGATGCGCCGCAAGGGACGGGTGCAGGTCGGCTGCGACGCCGACCTGATCGTCTTCGACGCGGAGACGGTGACCGACCGGGCGACGTATGAGCACAGCACGCGTCCTTCGCTGGGCTTTGCACATGTCCTGGTCGGCGGCGTGCCGGTGGTCCAGGACGGGGCGTTGTGCCTGGACGCTTTGCCGGGGAGGCCGGTACGGGCGTGAGTCCGACAGGGGCGTGGCCGTCGGAGCGCGCGGGCCCCGGTCGCGGCGTGAGCCTGTCGGGGGGACGGACTCGTGTCCGCCGCTCTCCGCGCTGCGCGCGTCGATCCCGGGGGTGGTCCGGGTCGGGGGCGCTGACGCGCCGGTGGGGGTCAGGTCGGGTTGGGCCCGGTGGGTTGTGGGGTGGGGGCTTCGAGTAGGCCTGATGCGAGGGATTGGGCGTGGGTGTGGGCGGGGCAGGCGTGTGGGCCGAGGCCGTAGGGGGTCTCGGTGAGGTCGATCTCGATCATGGTGCCGTCCGGTGCCACCCGGCGGGTGCGGGGGACCGGGGGGTCGCTGCGGCCGGAGGCCAGGTGTGCGACCAGGGCCTTGGTCGCGTCGCACGCCTGGACGAGCAGGCCGATGCGGTTGGCGGTGGCCTCGTCGGCGACGCCGCCGCACACCCGGACCAGGCGCGCCACGGCCCGGTCCGCCTCGGCCGTGATCGCGGTGTGCGGCTGGTAGGCCGTCGCCACCACCGCGACGTCGGCGGCGATGCTCGCGGCGAGTTCGCCGGGCAGGCCCAGCGCTTCGGCCAACACCTCGACCGGCCCGCGGCCGTCCCGCGCGGCCCGCTCCCGGAGGTGCTGCGGATCGATCCGGTCCAGGTCGGCGACGACCAGGGCCCGCCGCCGCTCGTGCACGGCGCCGGCGCTGAATCGGGCGACCGTGGCGCGCAACCATGCGACGCCCGCAGGCGCTGCGTCGGGTACGACCGGCATCGTGTAGGCGGGATCGGTGAGCAGGGCGTGGTTTCGCGACGTCATGCGGCCATCGTGGCCCGGAAACACTTCGGCGGGCACCGAAACGACACCGGCCGGCGGTGGGTGGGGGCGGGCAGCGACCGGGCCCGTGGTACCCCTGCCCCACCCCGATCCGCCCGGATTCACCCCACCTCGGTCGGCCCCAGGGATGACCCCGACCCCGGACCTGAGTCCCGGTCAGGCATCGACGCCGGACCCCGGTCCCGGGTCGAGATCGTCTGCCGAACGGCCCGCCGAGGCCGCCGAAGGCGGTGAAATGGAACGGACGCTCCATACTCGCGCCCCGGCACCCGCGCGGCGCTCGCCCCGCACTACCACGCCCCGACCCGCCCCCGACCCCCACCCACCACGCTCACCGTCCACCTGCACAATCGAAGGAGACCCGAGCATGGGGTCCGATCACGGCCTGGCGGCGCCCCCCGCGCCGGCACCCGCCGCCGCACCGCGCGTGACGAAGGGTGTCGCGAGGCGCGATCCACGCGCACCCGCGCACCGCCGGCGCACCGTCCCGAAGCCCGGCGCCGCCGCCTGGCAGCGACTCCGGGCCAACCGTGCGATCGCCTTCCTGGTGCGGCACCGCGTGAACCTGCTCGTATCGCTGGCCGCCGGCGTGATCGACACCCTCGCCTACCTCATCCCGGACGAGGGCATGGAGCCCAGGCGCGTACCGGTCGGCATCGCGCTGGCCCTGGTGGCCGCCATGATCCTGCCCGCGCGGCGCCGGCATCCGATGCGCGTGCTCGCCGCGGTCGTCGTCACCCAGAGCTTCCTGGTCGTGATGACCACCGCGACCACACACTCCTACGGCGGCGCCCTTCTGGTCGCGCTGTACACCGTGGCCCGCTTCGGCAGTACCCGCGACCTCTGGATCGCCGGCTGCGGTGCGCTGGCCGTCCAGGCGCTGCGCGACTCGTACGACTCCGACACATTCGTCCAGATGGTCGGCGCCGACCTGCTGGCCACCCTCCTGATCGTCGGCGTCGGACTCGGCACCGCCAAGTGGCAGGGCCAGGTCGCGCTCAACCGGCAGTTGCTCGCCGATCGGGCCGTCACCGAGGAGCGCCGGCGGATCGCCCGGGAGTTGCACGACATCGTCGCGCACCACATCACCACGATGTACCTGATGTCCGGCGGCGCCCGGGCCACCCTCGAACGTCAGCCCGACACCGCCCGGGAGGCGCTGTTCACCCTGGAGTCGTCCGGGCGCGCCGCGCTGCGCGAGATGCGCCAACTGCTCGGCGTACTGCGCAGCGACGACGGTCCCGAGCAGGCACCTTCCGAGCCCCAGCCCGGGATGGACGACATCGACGGGCTGATCACCGAGTCCCGCGCGGCCGGCCTCCCGGTGGAGTACCGCGAGCACGGCGAGCGTGAACCGCTGCCCCCGGCCACGGGTCTGACGCTGTATCGGATCGTCCAGGAGGCGCTGACCAACACCCGCAAACACGCGGGCAACGCGCGCACGTGCGTCCAGGTTCGGCATCTGCCCGATCGCGTCCTGATCGAGGTGGTGGACGACGGCGCGGGCGACATCCCGGCGACCGGCGTGGTCGGCGGCTACGGCCTGACGGGCATGCGGGAGCGGGTGGCGCTGCACGGCGGCACGCTGGAGGTCGGCCCGTGCCCGGGCGGCGGATTCCGGGTGTTCGCGAGCGTGCCGCTGCCGCCGAAGGGCCCCGACTGGCGCGGCTGAACGGGCGCGACGGGGACGCGGAAACGCCGGGAGCACGACGGATACGTCCCGGAACGCCCGGGCTTGCCTACCACGCTGGTTGACGGTCGCGGCCCACCTCTGCATCCCTGGTACTCCCCGAATCCCCACCGAGCGTTTGACGCTCGGACACGCGTCGGTTGCCTACCGTCGTGCGCATACACCGGTGGGCGGTCGGTACCTGGGGGCCGCCGTCCCCCGGTGTGCCCGACCGGAGCTCACACGGGGGAGTTCCGTCCGCATCGAACCGTCGGCGCCGCCGGGTGCCGGTCTGCCGGCAGGCGCGGCGCAGACCGCCGCCCGCCGGGTCGACCGCCCGGCCGGGTGGTCCCGACGGCTTCGGCGGTCCCGCCGGCCCGCCGGCTCCCGGGCGCAGGCCGTGGCGTACCGGATGTCGGGGGCGGGGGCCGCGTGCCGGGAAATCGGGCTCACGACTGGACCGTTCGGCGCTCCGAGGGGGGTCGGCGGAGGCTGTGAGGTTGATGTGAGTACGTCCGACGATGTAGCGCGTGGGGTCCTGGCAGCGGTTCGGGCCGAGGACGAGGAGGCGTTCGTACGACTGGCGGAGTACCACCGCAACGATCTGCGCGTGCACTGCTATCTCATGCTCGGCTCGTGCACCGACGCCGAGGACGTCCTCGACCGGACCCTGCTGCGGGCCTGGCGGGCGCGCCGGGGGTTCACCGGGCACGCGCCGTTCCGGTCGTGGCTGTACCGGATCGCCACCAACGCGTGCCTGGACGCGCCGGCCTCTTTGGCGCAGTGCCGACGGGAGATCGCGATCGCCACGAACGGCGCGGGTGAACCGGTGCATTCGGCCCTCGCCGAGGTCACCTGGCTCCAGCCCCTCCCGGACGAACTCGAGGGCGGGGCCGCCGCCGACCGCGACACCGTCGACCCGGCCTTCGTGGCCGTACTCCAGCACCTACCGCCCCGCCAACGCGCCACGCTGATCCTGCGCGACGTCGTGCACTGGCCGGCCGCGGACACCGCCGACACGCTGGGTATGAACGTCGCGGGCGTCAAGAGCGCCCTGCAACGGGCCCGACGAACCCTGCGCGAGGAACTGCCCGACCGCGACGCGGCGAATCGCGACCGGCCGACCGGGCCCGACGCCGCCGAACTCACCTGCCTGGAGCGCTACGTCACCGCGTCCCGCCGGGCCGACCCGGCGGCACTGGCCGCGCTGCTGCACGCGGACGCCCGCCAGGCGATCCCCCCGGCCCGGCTCGTGTACACCGGCCGCCGCACCATCGTGGAGATGCGCCGGCCCATCCCCACCGACGCCCCCGGGCATGCCGACCGCGAGGCGCTGCCGCTGGCGATGAACCGCCGACCCGCGGTGGGCCACTACGTCCGCCGGCCGGGGTTGGGCGTGTTCACCGCGACGACCCTCGACGTACTGCGCATCGACAACGGCCTGATCACCGAAATCATCACCTTCGGCCCGGAACTGCTCACCACGATCGGCCTCGGCACAATCCCGGACATCACCGCCGCCAACCACGAGTGCGCCGGCCGCGTCGCCGGCCACTGACCAGGCCCGCGCGCCGAGGCGTCCTCGTCAGACCTCGTATTCGATGCCGTGCGGAGCCGCGATCGGGTTGATCCGGCCCGGGTCGAGCGCGCCGTCGGCATGCAGCACGTCGGGGCCGGCCTCGAACATGTCCTCCAGAAAACACTCCCACCCGCCGGGCGAGGACATCTGGAGCACCCGTGGCGGGGCCTGGCCGACCCGACTCAGCGCATGCGGAACTCCCTTGGGCAGGAGGACGAACGACCCCGCCGGCACGGAGGTGTCCTCGCCGTCGAAGTGCACTCCGAGTTCGCCCTCCAGCACGTAGATCAGTTCGTCGGCGCGGTGGTGGGTGTGCCGCGGGATGTCCCGAACCAGGGTCACCTCCAGTACCGACAGGCGTCCCTCGGTGTCCTCGGTCCGCGCCATCACCCGGAAGGGCGGCGGCAGCGGCACTCGCCCGGGTCGCCGCTCGCCCGGGTGGAGCTTGACGAATCGCTCGTCCGTCATGAGAAAGTCCCGTCTCTGGAAGGGGTACGGATGCGAGGAGCGGTCACCGATCGGGATCGGCGGCCGCCAACACCTCGGCCAGCCGGGTCAATGCGGCGACGACCGCCTCGCGGTCCTCGCCGAGCCCGGCCAGCAGTTCGACCTCGCGGGCCAACAGGCGCGGAAAGAGTGCGTCGACGGCGGCCCGACCCGAGTCGGTGATGACCACCTCCACGGACCGGCGATCCACCGCGCTGGGCGTACGTCGGATGTGACCGCGCTCCTCCAGCCGGGCCAGGCTCTTGCTCACCGCCACACGCGAGACGCCCAGATTCGCCGCGAGCCGCCGGGCGATCACCGGCCCGGGCGCGTGCCGGAGCGGAATGAGCAGATCCAGCTCCGGCGGCGTCACCGGCGCGGCCTCGTGCAGCGGACGCAACGCCCGTTCGTGCAACAGATGGATCCGCCGAATCAGCCCGACGATCTCCATCGGCGACGTATCCAGCCCGGGATGCTCCGCCGCCCACCGCGCCCGCACCTCCGCCAGGGAAAGCAGCACATCCACTCCCAACTGTTAACCAGTGAACAATAAATTTACAATACCGAACTCGTACGGCGGGAAATGCCGGAACCCTGGTTGACGCCCGCCCGATCCACGACTCTCATCTACCGAAGGGCCGTTCGGGCAGGCAGAGAGGACGCCGTGGACCCCTCGACCGCTCGATTCGGGCGTCAGGGCAGTCGTTGGGCGATGCCGTCCAGGAAGACGTCCAGGCCGTAGGCGAAGCGTTCCGCCGGGTCGGCGCCGACCAGCGCCGACATCGCCTTCTCGAACGCGGCGGACTCCTCGGGCCCCGCGGCGGCCCGGCGCGTGGCCCAGTCGTCGGATTCGGCCAGGCGGGACTGGGCCTGCTCCTCGATGGTGTGGCCCAGGACGTAGTAGAACATCGCGAACGTGATCCACCCGGCCTGTTCCGGGGCGAGGCCCGCGCGGCACAGCACCTCCACCGCCAACCGGCCCGTGGAGTTGGTGTTGACGTCCGGCACGTAGGTGCCCGCGACCACCCGCGCGCCGTCCCGCCGGGAGAGCAGCGCGCCGCGCAACCGGCCGCCGAGCAGCCGCAGTTGCTCGTCCCAGGGCGCCTCCGGCAACGGCGCCGCGACACCTTCGAGCAGCTGCTCCGCCATCGCGTCGAGCAGCGCCTCCTTGCTCGGGAAGTGCCGGTACATCGCCCCCGCCTGCACATTCAGCGCGGTACCGAGTTTGCGCATGGTGAGGCCGTCCAGCCCCTCGGCGTCGAGCAGGTCGAGCGCGCCCTTGACCACATCCGGCCGTCGCAACATCGAGAACTCCCGCTTCCGTGCCGTTGACAGCACTCGTGATCCGATCCTAACGTGAACAACGTTCACTGTGAACATCGTTCACGGTGAACGGCGTTTCCATCTGCCTCCATGCTATCCACCACTCCCAGGAGTCCCCATGGCGAACAGTCCCGGTCGACCGGACGCCGCGCCCCCGCTCGCGAAACCCGCCCCACGCCCGACCCGCCCGGCCCGGCGCGACGTGATCGCCCTGGTCGCCTGCGTGGCGCAGTTCATGGTCGTGCTCGACTCGACCATCGTCACCGTGGCCCTGCCGGACCTGCGGGCCTCGCTCGACCTGAGCGACACCGGGCAGCAGTGGGTGGTCAACGCCTACCTGATCACCCTCGGCGGCCTGCTCGTGGTCGCCGCCCGCGCGGGCGACCTGTTCGGCCGCAAGAGGATGTTCCAGACCGGCCTGCTGATCTTCACCGCCGCCGGCGTGCTCGGCGGCGTGGCGCAGGACACCACTACCCTCCTGGTGGCCCGGGTCGCCCAGGGGCTCGGCGCCGCCGCGCTCGCCTCGAACGGCCTGAGCCTGATCGCCGCCGGCTACGCCCACGACCCGATCCGCCGCGGCCGGGCGCTGACCCTGTGGAGCCTGACCGGCGGTGTCGCCGCCGCGGCCGGACTGGTCCTGGGCGGGGTGCTGACCCAGCAGTTCGGCTGGCGCTGGGTTTTCCTGGTCAACGCACCCGTCGGCGTCGCGCTGCTGCTCACCGCCGGCCTCGGCCTCGCGCCCACCCCGGCGGCCGACCCCGGCGAGCGGCGCCGGATCGACGTCGGCGGCGCGCTCGCCGTCACCGGCGCCACCGGCCTGTTCGGCTACGCCGTCTCCCGTACCACCACCCACTCGTGGACCTCGCCGGGCGTCCTGGGCACGTTCGCCGGCGCCGCACTGTGCACCGTCGCGTTCGTCCTGATCGAACGTGCCGCGGCCCGCCCCCTGGTGCCGCTGAAGATGTGGCGGCTGCCCGCGCTGTGCTTCGGCAACCTGATGATGCTCGTGCTGGGCTCCGCGATGACCGCCACGCTCTACTTCATGTCCCTCTACCTCCAGGGCATCCTCGGCTACGGGGCGCTGCGCGCGGGCGGGGCGATGGTGCCGCTGACCGTGACGATGCTCGCCGCCGGGATGGCCGCGCATCGCCTGATCGCCGTGCTCGGCCCGCGCGCGCTGCTGGCCGGCGGCGCGGTGACGGCGGCCGTGGGTGTGCTGTTCCTGGCCTGGCTCCCGGCCGACGGCGGCTTCCCGGTGCGCTTTGTGATCGGCTCGGTCGTGGCCGGCGCCGGGGTGGGCCTGATGTTGCTGCCCGTCACCGTCGCCGCGACGGCCGGCATCGAGGCCCGCGACGCGGGCGCCGCGTCCGGTCTGCTCAACACCGCCCGCCAACTCGGCGGCGCGCTCGGCCTGGCCGTACTGGTGACCGTCGCCGCCCAGGACTCCGCGACCGACCCGGCCGCCGTGCTGGACGGTTACCACACCGCATTCGCGGTCGACGGCTTCCTCATCCTGCTCGTCGTCCCGCCGGCCCTGCTCCTGCCCCGCCCCCCGCGTCCCTGACGCCCGAAGTCGCCCTCCCCGCCGGGGTCACACCCGCGCCGACACGTCACCCGGATCGCACCGGTCGGCCCCGCGCCCGGTCCGAGTCCCGGTGCCCGGCCCGGCCCGGCGGGGAGGGCCCGTACGTGGCGCGACGGCGGTACCGCAACCCGCTACGGCAGCGCCGTCACCGGCTCCGCCGCGCCCGGCTCGGGGCCGCTCGCCCGGCGCGGCGCGGCGACGGCCAGCGCGGTGATCCGGGCGTGCAGGTCGTGCACACGCGACTCGGCGGCGGGGTCCAGGAGGGCGCTGCGCAACACCCGCGTGCGGTTGCGATCGGCGACCGCCCGGGGGTGGCGGCGCAGGAAGTCCAGGACCCGGACCGAGAGTGTGCTCAGGTGGCTCGGGTGCGCGAGGGGTTCGGCACCGGCGGTGCCGGCCCGCAGGATGTACCCGCTGGATGCCTCCACCTGGGACATCCGGGGGTGCCGCTCGCCGGTGAGCGCCAGATAGGTCAGGATGTCCAGCTCGGGTCGCTGGAAGAGCATCAACTCCGGTTCGGCCTCGATCAGTTCGCACCATTGCCGAGTGCCGCGCAGGCCCGCCGCGAGCCCCGAGCCGACCCCCTCGGGGCTGAGCGGGAGGGCGCGCAGGGTCAACCACAGGGCCGCGGCGAGGGCGCCGGGGCGGGCACGGTCCAGGCCCAGTTCGCCCGGGCTCGGCACGTCGGAGGAGAAGTCGCCCGCCCGGGGATCCCGCCGCGCGCCGACCCCGGTCACCGGCTCGCGGAACAACACCGCACCGCAGCCGGAGGGGTGCAGGCCGATCCGGTGCGGATCGACGACCACGGAGTCGCACTCGGCGAGCGCGCGCAGATGCCGGGCCGCGGGCGTCGCGCGCAGCTCGTCCGCGTCCACGAGCAGCGTGAAGAACCCGCCGTAGGCGGCGTCCGCGTGCACCCGCACCCCGCGTTCCCGGCACAGCGGCAGGATGTCGGCGATCGGGTCCACCGCGCCCAGGGTGGTGGTTCCGGCGCTGACCACGACGGTGCCGACCCGCTCCCGACGCAGTTCCCGCGCCAGTGCGTCGGGGTCCATCCGCCCGGCCGCGTCGGTCGGCACGGGGTACGCGGGGGTGCGCAGCACGGCGCACATGTGTTCGTGCGCGGGGTACATGTCGGCGCCGTGCGCGATGCCGAGGTCGGGGTGCGCCTCGCGGGCCGCCCACAGCGCCTCCAGGTTGGCCATGGCCCCGCCGGAGGTGAGGTGTCCGTGGGCGGTGGGCAGCCCCAGCATCGCGGCGAGGTCGGCGATCACCTCCTCCTCCAGCGCGACCGTGGTCGGATCGCCGTCGAACACCCGTTCCTCGGGCCCGACCAGCGAGGTGGCGAGCCGACCGGCCACCGCGGCCCGGTGCGGCGGCTTGACCAGGTGCCCGGCGTACGCGGGGTGCGGGAGCGGCCGGCCGCCGCGCAGATGCTCGGCCAGCGCGGCCAGGTGCGCCTCGAACCGGTCCCCGGCGCGCTCGCCGGCCCCGTCGGGCGGGGCCTCCCGATGGGCGTCGGCCCACGCGGACACGGTGTCGAATGCCTCGGTCAGCCGGCGACGAGTGTCCATGGTGTGCCTCCGGATACGACGGCCGGCGCCCGCTCCACGCCGCGGACGCCCTGCGATTGCGCGTACGGACGGGTGCGGAGAGTTCCCTACCGGGCGGCGATCATGCCCGCCCCTGCGGCATCCGTGTGACCGCGCCGCCCGGGCGGGCCCGGGTTCGTACACTCGTCGACGATCACGAACGACGCGCGGTGCGGAGGCACGGGGCATGGAGCTGCGCCAGATCCGGTACTTCGTGGCGGTGGCCGAGGAGTTGCACTTCGGGCGGGCCGCCGAGCGGCTGCACATCGTGCAGCCCACGGTCAGCCAACAGATCCGGCGCCCGGAGCGCGAGTTGGCGGTGACCCTGTTCGACCGCAGCACACGCAGTGTCACGCTCACCGCGGCGGGCGACGCGTTCCTGCCGCACGCCCGCGCGCTGCTCGCCGCCGAACGCGCGGGCCTGGCGGCGATGGCCGCCCTGCGCGCCGAGGAGGCCGCGGTCCTGCGTCTGGGCACCAACGTCGGGCTGGGCACCCGGCTGGATCGGCTGTTGGCGGCACTGGCCGAGGGCGCCCCGCAGACCGGCGTCGAGCTGGTCAGCCTGCCGCCGGCCGACCGGCTGCGCCAGGTGCGCGAGGGCACGCTGGACGCGGCGCTGGTGCGCGGAGTGGACCGGGCGCCGGACCTGGACCTGGTGCCGGTGTGGCGCGACCCGCTGGTGGTCGCGCTGCCGCTGCGCATCGTCCCCCGCGAGCACAATCCGCACCTGGTCGACCTGCTCGTCGGCGCGTGTCGGGCGGCCGGGTTCGAGCCGGTGGTGGGCCGTACGTTCACCACCGACCAGGACACCCTGGCCGCGATCGGCGCCGGGCCGCCGACCTGGACGGCGGTCGGGTCGAGACGCCGGCCGTCCGCCTGCGGCTCCTCGTACGCGTGCGCGTGGGTCGGGTCGGGTCGGTCTGCCAACCTCCAGCGGGGCGAACCCGGTGCGGGTCATCCCGGCGGGGCCCAGGATGTACTCCCGGACGTAGTCCGCGTAGGCGTCGCCGAAGATCCGCGCCCGCCGAGCCGGTCGTACGCCCCACCGGCCGCAACTCGTCCGGCACCCGGCCGGCCACGATCGCAAACCCATACGCCCGACAGGAGATGCCCCGGGCGCGGTACGGGATGCCGGCAGCGGAAAGCGGTGGTAAGTCTGAATTGCGAGCCCGTATCGATGCCCGCTCGCAACCCCCGCGTCCGTGCGTCGACGACGCCGGTCGCAGCACTGCGAAGAGTGGAGTTCCCGTGGACGACTATCCGCTGCTGAACGTGTTCTGGACGATGATGTGGCTCTTCCTCTGGGTGCTGTGGTTCTTCCTGCTGTTCAAGGTGATCACCGACATCTTCCGCAGCCACGACCTCGGCGGCTGGGGCAAGGCCGGTTGGCTCGTGTTCACGATCGTGCTGCCCTATCTGGGCGTGCTGGTCTATCTGATCGTGCGCGGCCGGTCGATGAGCCGGCGCGATGTGGCCCAGGCGAAGGAGAACGACGCGGCGGTCCGGGCGTACATCCGCGACGCGGCCGGCTCCGCAGGCGAAACGAACCGGGGCGCCAGTCCGGTCGAGCAGCTCGACAAACTCGCCGCTCTGCGGAACAACGGCGCCATCTCCGAGGAGGAGTTCCAGCAGGCGAAGCAGAAGGTGCTCGGCTGAGCCACGCCGGGCGCGCGTCGGCGCGCCCGAGCCCGCCCCGACGGACCCGAAGGAATCACTCCGAGGTGCGGCAGCGGTCACCGTGTGTACTCATGGACGGGCATGGCCGTTCCGCTGCCGCACCCCCGGAGTGACCTTGAGTACCCCGCCCGAGCCACCACCCGATCCACCCGACCGGGCACCGTCCGCGTCCGCGACGCGGGGGTCGCCCGAGGTTCTGCGACCCGGCTATCTGCTACTGCTGCTGGTCGCCGCCGTCGTGGGTGTTCCCGTCTCCCTGGCTGCCTTCGGCTTCGTCGCGCTCGAACACGCGATGCAGAAGGGCCTGTGGGAGCACCTGCCGCACGAGATGGGCTACTCCGTCGCGCCGTGGTGGTGGCCGCTGCCCCTGCTCACCGTGGCCGGTCTGGTCGTGGCCGGGGTCGCCGCCCGGCTGCCCGGGGCCGGGGGGCATCTGCCCGTGAACGGGCTCGGCGGCCCGCCCATCCTGCCGTCGGCGCTGCCCGGCGTGGTCGTCGCGGCGCTGGCGAGCCTGTCGTTCGGCGCGGTCCTGGGCCCGGAGGGCCCGCTGATGGCGATCGGCAGCGCCCTCGCGTTGTCCGCCGTACGCAGCGCCCGGCGCGCCGCCGCGCCCGAGATGGTCGCGGTGCTCGCGGCGGCCGGGTCCGCCGCCGCGATCGCCACCGTGTTCGGCAGCCCGCTGGTCGCGGCCGTACTGCTCATCGAGGCGGCGGGGTTCGGCGGTCCCCGGCTGATCGCGCTGATCCTGCCGTGTCTGCTGGCGAGCGGCATCGGAGCGGTGGTGTTCACCGGGTTCGGCGCGTGGAGCGGCCTGGCCACGGGCGGGTTGGCGCTGCCCTCGTTGCCGCCGAGCACTCCGTTGCGGGCGGGCGACTTCCTGTGGGGTGTGCCGTTGGCGGCGGTGATCGGCTGCGGGGTGGTGCTGCTGATGACGCTCGGTCGCCACGTCGCCGACTGGACGGTGCCACACCCGACCCGCCGGATCGTGATGTGCGCGATCGTGGTCGGCGCGCTGGTGGCCGGATACGCGGCGAGCACGGGCCGCTCGCCCGAGGAGGCGGCGCTCTCGGGACAGTCGACGCTGGCCACGCTGGCGGCGAACCCGCATTCGTGGGCGACGTCCGCACTGTTCATGCTCGTCCTGTGCAAGGGGCTCGCCTGGTCCGTCTCGCTCGGCTCGCTGCGCGGCGGGCCGATCTTCCCGGTGCTGCTGCTCGGCGCGGCCACCGCGCTGTTGTGCCAGGACCTTCCCGGCTTCGGCACCCTGCCGGGGCTCGCGGTGGGTCTGGCGGCGGCGGGCTCGGCCACACTGCGGCTGCCGGTCTCGGCGACCGTGCTCGCCGTACTGCTGCTCGGTGATCACGGCACGGATCAGGTACCGGTCCTGGTCGTCGCGTCGGTCGTCGCCTTCGTCGTCGGCGAACTGACCCGCGCCCGGTGGGCACCCCGCCCACCCGCTCCGGCCTCGGCCGACCCGTCCTGACTCGCGACACGCAGCGTTTTGCCCCGATATCTCCCCTGGGCCCATCTAGAGTGTGCCGCGAGGAGGAGCCCCGAGGAGGCGGATCGTGACGCTCGACGGCCCGACCGAAGGCGCCACCAAGCACCTCGCCCCAGCCCCCACCACGCGCCGCATCGCGCTGTTCGGCGGGTTGCGCGCGCTGGGCTCGTCGACCCTGCTGCTCGCCCTCTACTACGTGCTGCCGCTGGACCGGGGTCTGGACACGGCGACCGGTATCGGACTCGCCGTCGGACTCGTCGTGTTCGCGACCCTCGTGGTGTGGCAGGTGAACCTCATCGCCCACGCCGAGCGGCCGCGCGTGCGCGCCGTCGAGGCACTGGCCGTCTCACTGCCGTTCCTGCTCCTGCTCTTCGCCTCGACCTACTTCGTCATCGGCCGCGAGCGACCCGACTCCTTCACCGAAGCGCTCACCCGCACCGACGCCCTCTACTTCACCCTCACCGTCTTCGCGACCGTCGGCTTCGGCGACATCGCCCCGAAGAGCGAAAGCGCGCGCGTGGTGGCGATGGTCCAGATGGTGGTGAACCTGATCGCCGTCGGCGTGATCGCCCGGGTGGTTCTGGGCGCGGTACAACAGGGCCTGCGCCGCCACTCGACGCCCGCGGGCGCCGATGGCCACGTCGACGCCGCCGACACCATCGATTAGTCCCGTCCGACGGGACGAAGTCGAGTCCGGGCGCCCCTCGCCGGCGCATGTATCGAAGTCCACATCGACCGTGTACTTCAAGCCAGGGACCAAACCCCGGAAACCGGCATCTTTCGCCCGTCGGATCCACCCCGGTCGGGCCGGGGGTGTTCGGCCCTTTTGGATGTTTCCTACAACTGGCGCCGCTCAGTGTGCACTGCCCGCGACATGGCGTTGCCGACCGGTTCACGGAATGGTGAACACTGTCGGGGGTCGCCGCATCGTCGCGGCGAGCACAATCGTTGGTTTGCAGGAGGTTCGGTCGGGTGTTCAGTCGTGTCGCCATCGTCAATCGCGGGGAGGCCGCGATGCGGCTCATCCACGCCGTCCGGGAGCTGGCCGCGGAGACCGGCACCCGGATCGAGACCGTCGCTCTGTACACCGACGTCGACCGTACGGCCACCTTCGTGCGCGAGGCCGATCTGTCGTTTGACCTGGGGCCGGCGTCGGCGCGCCCGTATCTGGACCTGAAGGCCCTGGAGCGCGCGCTGGTGGCCACCGGCGCCGACGCCGCGTGGGTCGGGTGGGGTTTCGTCGCGGAGGACCCGGCGTTCGCCGAGTTGTGCCGCGAACTGGGCGTGGCCTTCGTCGGCCCGAGCGCCGAGGCCATGCGCAAACTCGGCGACAAGATCGGCTCGAAGCTGATCGCCGAAGAGGTCGGCGTCCCCGTCGCCCCGTGGAGCCGCGGCGCGGTGGAGACCCTGGATGCGGCCCTGGCCGCCGCGGCCGAGATCGGCTACCCGCTGATGCTCAAGGCCACCGCCGGCGGCGGCGGACGCGGCATCCGCGTGATCACGAGCGACGCCGAGCTGGTCGACGCCTACGAGCGCACCAGCCAGGAGGCCGCGCGCGCGTTCGGCAGCGGCATCGTGTTCCTGGAGCGCCTGGTCACCGGCGCCCGACACGTCGAGGTCCAAGTGATCGCCGACGGCCAGGGCACCGCGTGGGCGCTGGGTGTGCGCGACTGCTCGATCCAGCGACGCAACCAGAAGGTCGTCGAGGAATCCGCCTCCCCCGTCCTGGCGCCGGACCAGGTGGCCGAACTCAAGGCGTCCGCCGAACGTTTGGCGCTGGCCGTCGGCTACCGCGGCGCCGCCACCGTCGAGTTCCTCTACCACCCCGGCGACCGACTGTTCGCGTTCCTGGAGGTCAACACCCGCCTCCAGGTCGAGCACCCGATCACCGAGTCCACCACCGGATTCGACCTGGTCAAGGCCCAGTTGCGGATCGCCGGCGGCGGCCGGCTCGAAGGCGCCCCGCCGATCGAGCGCGGCCACGCCGTCGAGGCACGCCTGAACGCCGAGGACCCCGACCGCGACTTCGCCCCCTCCCCCGGCCGGATCGCCCGCCTGGACCTGCCGGCCGGGCCCGGCATCCGCGTGGACACCGGCGTCAGCGAGGGCGACACCATCCCCGCCGACTTCGACTCGATGATCGCCAAGATCATCGCGTACGGGCACGACCGCGACGAGGCGTTGGGCCGGTTGCGGCGGGCGATGGCGCAGACCACGGTGATCATCGAGGGCGGCGCCACCAACAAGAGCTTCGTGCTCGACCTGCTGGACCAGCCCGAGCTGATCGACGGCAGCGCCGACACCGGCTGGATCGACCGCGTGCGCGGCGAGGGCCGACTCGTCTCGCACCGCCACTCCGCCGTCGCACTCGCCGCCGCCGCCATCGAGGCGTACGAGGAGGAGGAGCGTGCCGAACGCCAGCGGTTGTTCTCCACCGCCTTCGGCGGGCGACCGCAGGTCCAGCACGAGAGCGGCCGACCGCTCGACCTGAAGCTGCGCGGCGTCGGCTACCGCGTCCGCGTCGCCCGCGTCGGCGCGCACCGCTTCCGGGTCGGCATCGAGGTCGGCGAGGTGGTGCGTACCGCCGATGTCGAGCTCGACCGGTTCGACCGGCACACCGGCCAGATCGTGGTCAACGGCACCCGTTACCGGCTGCTCACCGCCACGCACGGGCCGACCCATCTGGTCGAGGTCGACGGCGTCACCCACCGGGTCGGCCGCGACGAGGGCGGCGTCGTACGCTCCCCCGCCCCCGCCCTGGTCGTCGCCACCCCCCTGGCGGTCGGCGACGAGGTCGAGGCCGGCGCACCGGTCCTGGTGCTGGAGAGCATGAAGATGGAAACGGTGCTGCGCGCACCGTTCCGGGCACGCCTGAAGGAATGCTCGGTCTCCGTGGGCAGCCAGGTGGAGACCGGCGCCCCGCTGCTGCGCCTGGAACCGCTCGCCGACGACGACGGCGAGGCCGAGGACACCACCGCCGGCGCGTCCGTCGAGCTGGACCTGCCCGCCGCGCCCGAGACCGTCCCCGTGCGCGCACGCACCCGGCGCGGCCAGGAGGACCTGCGCAGCCTGCTGCTCGGCTTCGACGTCGACCCGCACGACGAGCGCCGTGTGCTCGACGACTACCTCGCCGCCCGCACCGCCGCCGCCGAGGCCGGCCACCGCCCGCTGGTGCGCGAGCTCGAACTGATCGAGATGTTCACCGACCTCGCCGAACTGAGCCGCAACCGGCCCGCGGGCGAGGACGTCGGCGGCGACGGCCACCTGCACAGCGCCCGCGAGTACTTCCACAGCTACCTGCAGAGCCTGGACGTGGAACGCGCCGGACTGCCCCCGGCGTTCCGGGCCAAGCTGGCCAAGGCCTTGGCCCACTACGGCGTCACCGAGCCGGAGCCGTGCCCGGAGCTCGAAGCCGCGGTGTTCCGGATCTTCCTCGCCCAGCAGCGCGCCTCCGCCGACGCCGCCGTCATCGCCACCCTGTTGCGCTCCTGGCTGCGCGAGGCGCCGCCGGACGCGACGCTGCACGAGCCCGCGGGTCTGGCCCTGGAGCGGCTGATCGCCGCGACCCAGGTCCGCTTCCCCGTGCTCGCCGACCTCGCGCGCGGCGTGGTCTACGACTGGTTCGGCCGGCCGCTGCTGCGCCGCAACCGCGCCCGCGTGTACGCCGGTGTGCGCAAGCACCTGCGGCACCTGGACGCGCACCCGGACACCCCGGACCGCGCCGAGCGGGTCGCCGAGATGGTGCGCAGCACCGAGCCCCTGGTCCGGCTGCTCGGGCAGCGGCTGGTTCGCGACAACCTCGACAACGCGACCATGCTGGAGGTGCTGACCCGGCGCTACTACGGCAACAAGGGCCTCACCGACGTCCGGACCCGGGAGATCGCGGGCTGCACATTCGTGGTCGCCGAGCGGGCCGGCTCCTCGCTGGTCTCCGCCGCGGTGGGCTTCGAGGCCCTGGGCGGCGCGCTGCGCGGCCTCGCCGAACTGGCCGCCGACGGCAACCCGATCGACGCGGACATCTACCTGTCCTGGGAGAACCAGCCGGAGAGCGCGGACGCGACGGCCGCCGCGCTGCACGAGGTGGTGGCCGCGCAGCCGCTGCCGCCTCGGGTCCGCCGACTGACCACCACGGTGGCCGGTCGCGGCGGCGCGGTGATGCACCACCACTTCACGTTCCGCCCGTCGGACACCGGGATGGTCGAGGAGCGGTTGATCCGGGGCCTGCACCCGTACATCGCGCAGCGTATGCAGTTGGAGCGGCTGAGCAAGTTCGACCTCACCCGGCTGCCGTCCTCGGACGAGGAGGTCTACCTCTTCCAGTGCGTCGCCCGGGAAAACCCCGCCGACGACCGCCTGGTCGCCTTCGCCCAGGTCCGCGACCTCACCGAACTCCGGGACCACGAGGGTAGGTTGGTCGCACTGCCGACCGCCGAGGACATCCTCGCCACGTGCCTCGACTCGATCCGCCGCGCCCAGTCGCGGCGACCGTCGGCGAAGCGCTTCAACACCAACCGGGTCGTGGTCTACGTGTGGCCGCCGAGCGGACTCACGCACGCCGAGATGGAGATGATCGCCGGGCGCGTGCGGCCGACCACCGCGGGCGCGGGCCTGGAGGAGATCCTGTTCATCGCCCGTCAGCGCGACCCGCAGACCGGCGAGCTGACCAAGATCGCGGTACGGATCCCGTTCGACGCCGCCGGCGGTACCGAACTGACCATCGGCGAGCCGTCGGACGAGCCGGTCGAGCCGCTGGACGGCTACCGGTTGAAGGTGCTGCGCGCGAGCAGCCGCAACACCGTCTACCCGTACGAACTCACCGACCGCCTCGGTGACTTCGTCGAGTACGACCTGAACGACGAGCACGCCCTCGTGCCGGTCGAGCGGCCCAAGGGCACCAACTCCGCCGCGATCGTGGCGGGTGTGGTCCGCACCGCCACCGCGCGGCACCCCGAGGGTGTCACCCGCGTGGTTCTGCTCGGCGACCCGACGAAGTCGCTCGGGGCGCTGTCCGAGCCGGAGTGCCGTCGGGTGATCGCGGCGCTGGACCTGGCGGAGCGCATGCGGGTGCCGGTGGAGTGGTACGCGCTGTCGTCGGGTGCGCGGATCTCGATGGAGTCGGGCACGGAGAACATGGACTGGGTGGCCGCCGCGCTCAAGCGGATCGTCACGTTCACCCAGGACGGCGGCGAGATCAACATCGTGGTCGCGGGCATCAACGTCGGCGCACAGCCGTACTGGAACGCCGAGGCCACCATGCTCATGCACACCAAGGGCATCCTCGTGATGACCCCCGACTCGGCCATGGTGCTCACCGGCAAGCATGCCCTCGACTTCTCCGGCGGTGTGTCGGCCGAGGACAACTTCGGCATCGGCGGCTACGACCGGGTGATGGGCCCGAACGGGCAGGCGCAGTACTGGGCGCCGGACCTGAACGCGGCGCGCGACGTGTTGATGTCGCACTACGACCACACCTATGTCGCCCCGGGCGAACTCGCGCCGCGTCGGACCGGCACCACCGACCCGACGGACCGCGACGTGTCGAGCTTCCCGCACGTGGTGGAGGGCAGCGACTTCACCACGGTCGGCGAGATCTTCTCCGCCGAGGCCAACCCCGACCGCAAGAAGCCGTTCGACATCCGCACCGTGATGCGCGCGTTGTCCGACCAGGACCACCCGGTCCTGGAGCGCTGGGCGGGCATGGCCGACGCGGACACGGCGGCGGTCCAGGACGTGCACCTGGGCGGCATGCCGGTGTGCCTGCTCGGCATCGAGTCCCGGGCGGTGCCGCGGCGCGGCTTCCCGCCCACGGACGGGCCGGCCACCTACACGGCGGGCACGCTGTTCCCGCAGTCGTCGAAGAAGGCCGCGCGGGCGATCAACGCCGCGTCCGGCAACCGGCCGCTGGTGGTGCTGGCGAACCTGTCCGGGTTCGACGGCTCGCCGGAGTCGATGCGGAAGTTGCAACTGGAGTACGGCGCGGAGATCGGCCGGGCGATCGTGAACTTCCGCGGGCCGATCGTGTTCTGCGTGATCTCGCGCTACCACGGCGGCGCGTTCGTGGTCTTCTCCAAGGCGCTGAACCCGAACATGACCGTGCTGGCCATCGAAGGCTCGTTCGCGTCGGTCCTCGGCGGGGCGCCCGCGGCGGCGGTGGTCTTCGCGGGTGACGTCAACGCGCGCACCGCGGCCGACCCGCGGGTGCGCGACCTGGAGTCGCGCGCGGCGGCGGCCTCCGGCGCGGAGCGGGCCACGCTGACCGCCGAGCTGGACGAACTGCGTTCGTCGGTACGGACCGAGAAACTGGGCGAGGTGGCCGCGGAGTTCGACCGGGTCCACGACATCCGCCGTGCGGTGGAGGTGGGTTCGGTCGACGCGGTGATCGAGGCGCGGGAGTTGCGGCCGCGGATCATCGAGGCGATCGCGACGCACTGGGCGGAGTCGGGCTCGGCGGCTTCGGCGGGTTGAGCGAAGGAACGTGCGGGGCGGCCCCGGCTCTTCGGAAACGCAGAGCCGGGGCCGCTGGTGCGGTGCCGGGTGTCGTGGAGCTCGGCGGGAGATTGAAGACACGCCCCAGGGTCAGCCCGTCACATGGCCGGTCACGACTCGCATCGCCCGGCGGATGGCCGCTCGGGTCTCCTCGGTGTGGTCGATCGCCTCGAAGCCGTGGCGGGCCTCGGCGAGGTGGATCACCTCGACGTTCGCCTCGGCCGCCTCGCCGGCCGCCAGGAACTCGTGTACCGTCACCGCGATTTCGGCGCGTTCCAGGCCCACCGTGGTGAGCACGATCGGCAGTTCGCCCGCCGACCGCACCGCTCTCGCCGGGTGGAAGCGGGAGTCGGCCAGGCCCCAGTTCGGCATGGGGGCCAGGATCGGGTAGGTCGCGGCCAGGCAGCGCAACCACGACGGCGGGTGTACGAGCCAGTCCGTGGCCAGGAGGCCACCGCCGGAGAAGAACCACAGCGCGATCCGGTCCCGATCGACGCGCGGGTGTGCCCGTACCGTCGCGATCGCCGCGGCCACGTCCTCGGCGGCGCGGTCGTAGTCGCCGGGTCGGTGCAGCCGGTGCTCCACGGTCGCGCCGACCACCCCGACGCTCGCCGCGTACCGGCCGTAGCCGACGAACGTGGGCCAATCGCGCGGCGTCGGCAGGGCGCCCTCGGGCAGCGGCCCGCCGTGCACGAACAGCACGACTGGGCACGGGAGTTCGTCGTCGGGGAGGTACAGGTCGACCCGCCCCACCCGCTCCCGGTCGCACGCGGGGGCGTCCAGCGGGAACGGCCCGAGGTGGCTCGGCTCTTCCCGCTTCGCCGACAGGCGGTGGCCCTCGTCGGCCGCCGCGCGGCGCAGTACGTCGGCCACTTCCCCGGGCGCGGACACCATCGGCCAGTGGCCGGTGGCGAGTTCGAAGAAGCCCACCCGGGGGTCGACCAGCCGTCGCAGCGCCGGATTCCCCATGCCCACCAGCGACTCGACGAGCGCGATGCTCGCCCCGTTCCCGGTACACAACACGCCCGTGGTCGGCAGTCCGGCCGCCGCCCCCGACAGGCGCAGCGGTTGGGTGAGCGTGCCCACCGGATGGGGCGCGGCCGACCGGGTCAGCCGGGCAAGCGCCGCGTCGGACAGGTCCGCGACGCCGCCCCAGCGCGCCCAGTCCTCGCGCGTCGTCGGCGCCGGGAGGGCGGGATCCCCGTCCAGGGTCGCCAACCGTTCGCGCGTCGCCACGTCCGCGATCGCGGCGAGCGCCGGGTCCCCGTCCTGCGGCAGGCCGGCGTCCAGGTAGACGATCCGGGCCACCCGGTCCGGGCGCCGATCGGCGGCGCCGAGCACCGGGTGGATGCCGTAGCCGTGCCCGACGACGACCACCGGCCGCGCCGCGTCGATGCGGTCGATCAGGTCCATCACGTCCCGGATGTGCGTCTCCAGGTCGATGTCCGGGCCCACCGGCTGTCGATGGTCCTCCAGTCCGGTGAGCGTGACCGGATACGCCTCGTCGCCGGCCGCCGACAACCGGGCGGCCACGTCCCGCCAGATCCACCCGCCGGTGTGGGCCTCCGACACCAATACGAACGCCGTCATGGTCGTCCCTTCGTGTTCCGTATCGAATCCGCGCTCGACACACCCCGCGGGCGGGGCGCCGACCGGCCGTGGGGCCGGTCCGGGCGGGCCGCTACCGTAGGAACTCCCCCTGAGGGAGGTTCAAGTCGTGTCCGCCGACCACACCTGGAGCATCGGAGAGCTCGCCGAGCATGCGGGCGTGACGGTCAAGACCGTGCGCTTCTACTCCGATCGCGGCCTGCTGCCCGAGGCCTCGCGCAGTGCCGGTGGCCATCGGCGCTACCGTCCGGAGGCACTGGACCGGCTCCGGACCATCCGCTCGTTGCGCGGTCTCGACCTGCCGGTGCCGGAGGTGGGGCGCTTCCTCGATCGTGAGGACACGCTGGAGGAGATCATCGCCGGGCAGCTCCGGGAGGTCGGCTCGCGGCTGGCCGAGCTGCGCTGGCGCGAGGCGGCGCTGCACCTGCTCCGGGACTGTGCGCCGGACGAGCGGGCCGAGCGGTTGCGGCTGGTCGGCGCCGTGTCCGTGCCGCCCAGTACCGCGCCGGTGGCCCGGTTCTGGCGGGGCTGGCTGCCCGCCCGGCTCCCGGCCCGGCTGGTCACGGCCATCGTGGACCGCTCGGTGCCGCAACCGCCCGCTGATCCGACGCCGGCCCAGGTGTTGGCGTTCGCCCGCCTGCACGCGCTCGTCACCCGGCCGTGCGCGGGACCCGGGGGCCGGGTGCCGGCGGCGCATCGGCCGCGGACCGGGCCGCGGCCGGCCGTACTCTTCGGCGGCCTGGTCGAAGCCCACACCCTCGCCGCACCCGAGCTGCGCGCCCATCGTCCGCCGCGGCCGGGCGAGGCGCTGGACTGCTTCGTCGCGGCCTACGCCCGCTCGTGGGACACGGCCGACACCCCCGCCTTCCGCCGCCGGCTGGCCGGCCTGCTCGTCGGCGAGACCCGGATCGAGCGCTACTGGCAACTGACCGCCGAGCTGACCGACCCGGCCGAACCCACCCCGGGGGCCACGGACACCTGGTTGCGCGCCGCGCTGAACGATCAGGTCGCCGAACCGGCGACCTGATCGACGAAGTTGTGGTGTGTGTCCCGAATCGAAAGGGCACGCGTCCCGAATCGAAAGGGCGCGCGCCCCGAAGGCGTCGATCCGTCGGATCGCACGGCCCCTGCGCGTTCGATACGACGCCGACCCGTCGGCGCGCGCGCCACTTCCGCCCCCCAGGCCGCCGCTTCGGCAACCCCCGTGCCTGCCCACGGGCGACACACCCGGTCCGGTCGCCGCCCGGACCGCGCGGTCGCGCTCGCGTGCACCGCACTGTCGACATCCTCGCCACTGTGCACGGTGCGGCGAAATCCCAGATTTCTGGGAGGTATTCGGGAACCGGAGCTACGAACCGCCCGCTCTCCGTCGGAACTTCGCCGGCTCGCCGGCCGACTGATGGGCGATCGAGGACTCCGCCGCGCGGTGGCAACTCTCGTGATCGTTCTCTTAGTCCGATGATACGACCATATGACTACACCACGTCATCGAACATATACTCGGGGTACACGTCGCAGGTCAGTGGGTATGCCCCGATCGACGTCAGTGCGCGTTTCGTGCCGCGGCCGCGAAACGCGCCCGGGGTGTGCTCGGGTCCACCGGAACGAGACCTCCCACCCCGGCCATCGAGATACGTTCCGCCCGGCCTGAAATGGGGGCCGCCCATGGCTACATGGGACGACCTGATCGCACATCTGCAAGCTGTACCGGAAGGCGTATACGAGAGCTGGAACCCCCGCGACGGTTACGACAACCGCACCAAGTGGGGACGGGAGTTCGGCGAGGACGGCGTGCCGTGGTGCGTCATCTTCGACTGGTGCATGTACAACGACGTCGGCCTCGCGGACATCGTGCCCAAGGTCGACAACGTCACCGCGTTCGCGAACTGGGCCCGCGCGCACGACCAGTGGTCGGAATACCCGAGCTGGGGCGCCTGGGTCGACTTCGGCAACGGCGCGCACACCGAGATCGTGGTCCGCTTCGACGACGTCCACGTGTACACCAAGGGCGGCAACACGATCCCGACCGGCGGCGACGGCGGCCAGGGCAACGGCGTCTACTCGCACACGTTTCGGCGCACCGACGCGCGGGTGACCGGCTACCTGGCCCCGCGCTTCCCGGACGGCTGCCCACCCACCGCCGATCCGCACGACCCGCGCGGTACGTCCGGGGGCGACGGGATCCCGACCGTCAGCCTGGCCAACATCCTCGACTCCGCGCACCTCGACCCACCCGCACCCCAAGGGTCGGCGGCGCACCGCACCGACGTGCTCCTGGTCGAGCAGGCGCTCCAGGCCGAGGGCCTGCTCGCGTCCGCCTACGTCGACGGCTCCTTCGGGACCGCCACGATCCACGCCTACGCCGCCTACCAACGCCGCCTCGGCTACTCCGGCCAGGACGCCAACGGCATCCCGGGCCAACGATCGCTGACCCGCCTGGCCGGCCAACACGGCTTCCGGGTCGACTGACGCACCACCCGCGAGGCGGTCGGGTCGGTCCCGGGTCGGTCCCCACCGGCGCGGGCCCCGACCCGACCGACCTCGCGGCCGCCGATTCGGTGCCCGGTAGGCTTCGGCGGATGCAGTCGATCACCATCAGGCGGGCCGTCGCCTCGGACGCGGACCGGCTCACGGCGCTGGTCCGACACTCCGGCGCCTACCGCGGGCACTACGCCTCGATCATCGCCGGATATCGGGTCACGGCCGACTACGTCGCCCGGCATCGGGTCTTCGCGGCCGTCGACGCGGGCGACGAGCCGCTGGGCTTCTACGCCCTCGTGCTGGATCCGCCGGAGTTGGATCTGGCCTTCGTGGCGGACGACACGCAGGGATCGGGCGTCGGCCGGCTCCTGATCGAGCACATGATCGACGAGGCCGGCCGCGCCGGTCTCACCGCCGTGCGTGTGGTCGCCCATCCACCGGCGGAGGCCTTCTACCGGCGGCTGGGCGCGACGCGCGTGGGCACCATCGCCCCGTCGCCCCCGAGGGTCGGCTGGGAACGCCCGGAACTGCGATTCGCCATTCCCCCCGCCCCGGCGCCGACGGGTTGACCTGGAGCGCGGTCCAGGTTGTTGACTCGTGCCCTCGGGCCCGGGACATCGCGGGCCGCGGCGTTGGGGGTCACCATGAAGTACCGCACCATCGGGGTCGATTCGGGCACACGTCGGGAGGTGAGTGTGCTTGCGCTGGGGGCGATGTTGTTCGGGTCGGTGACCGACGAGAAGACCTCCTACGCGGTGTTGGATCATTTTGTCGAGGCCGGGGGCACGTTCATCGACACCTCCGACAACTACGCGTTCTGGGTCGACGGGGGACTCGGCGGGCAGAGCGAGGCGTTGCTCGGACGGTGGCGGCGCAGCCGCGGCGTCGGGGACGAGATCGTCATCGCCACCAAACTGGGCGCGGCGCCGCTGGCGGCGGGCACCGGCTACATCGACAACCCCGAGGGCCTGTCCGCGAAGGCGATTCGCGAGGCGGCGGAGCGGAGCCGGGAGCGGCTGGGGGTGGAGCGGCTGGACCTGCTCTACGCGCACATCGAGGACCGGACCGTGCCGCTGCGGGAAACCGTGGAGGCGTTCGGGGAGTTGGTGACCGAGGGTACGGTCGGCCTGTTGGGCGCGAGCAATCACGCCACGTGGCGTGTGGAGCGGGCCCGTTCGCTCGCCGCGGCGGCGGGGGTGCCGGGGTACGAGGTGCTCCAGTATCAGCACAGCCATCTTCGCCCGCGCTACGACATACCCGGCGCGCTCTTCCCCGAGGGCAGCCTCGGTCACGCCGGTCCGGATCTGTTGAGCTACCTGCGCGCCGAGCCGGATCTGACCCTGGTCGCCTATTCGCCGCTCCTCGGCGGTGCGTACGCGCGGCCGGACAAGCCGCTGCCGCCGGATTACGACCACCCGGGCACGCCCGCCAGGCTCGCGGTGTTGCGGGAGGTCGCGCAGGAGATCGGCGCGACGGTGAACCAGGTCGTGCTCGCCTGGCAGATCGGCGGCACCCTCCCGATCCTTCCGCTCGCCGGCGCCTCCTCCATCGCGCAGTTGGCGGAGAACCTGGCGGCCGTGGAACTGGAACTGACGCCGGATCAGCGCACTCGGCTGGACAACGCGCACTGACCGGATCCCGGGCGGCGGATCGTCCGGGCCGACCGGGACCGGCGGAGCGGGCGGGGGGGGGCGGCGGGGTGGGCGGCCGCGCCCCCCGGCCCCGCAGCGCCCCGGGATGTTTATGTAAAGCACGAAGTTTTCATAACCCCCCCCCCCCAA
>NZ_JBSHGZ010000064.1:0-2768 GCF_053618075.1 Embleya sp. NPDC055664 | reverse complement strand
ACGGGGGGGGGGGGGGGGGGGGGGGGGGGGGGGGGGGGGGGGGGGGGGGGGGGGGGCGCCCCCCCCCCCCCCCCCCCGGCCCGTCAGCGCCAGGTCATGTTGATCTCACGCTCGAAGTTGACATACCCCGCCCGCCGAAACGCGTTCGCCATCGGGACGTTGCCGAGATCCGTCGCCGCGCGGATCCGGGGCACGTCCTGTGCGGCCAGCACACGGGTGCCCTCGGCCAGGATGTCGTCGACGTAGCCGTTGCCGCGATACGCGGGCAGGACCGCGATGTAGGCGATGACGGGGTTGTAGCCGTTGTGCGCCGGGACGACGAATCCCAGCGGCTCCCCGTCCGGCAGCGTCGCGATGCGCCACCACTCCTTCGGGCTCGCGTAGCGGGCCAGTTCGTCGTCGTACTGGGCAACCGCCGATTCGCGCGCGGTCATTCGGGTCAGCTCGTCCCGCCCGTGGGCGTCCAACGTCCCCGCCAGGACGCCGGTCATCAGCGCCACCAGTTCGTCGGCATCGTGCACCGGACGGAACATCAGCCGGCCGCGCGGCTCCGGAATCGGCGTCCCGGGGCGCCATTCCAACCGCAGCCGCTCCACGAACAGCCGGGCGCCGAGGCTTTCCAGTGCCGTCATGCGGGCCCGGACGGCCGGGCCGACGAGCGTGTCCTCGCGCCAGTCGGGCGGGACGAAGCGGGTGTACTCCGGCGGCCGGGTCCCGGCGGGCAGGATGTCGGACATCGCGGTGCGCACCAGGCGCGCCGCGAACTCCGGGCGCTCCGCCGCCGGGACACCGTCGACGCCGTCGTCGACGTCGAGGATGTCCAGATAGCGCGGCAGCCGGTCCCCCGGACGGCTCCACCATGCGGCTCGGGCCAGGAGTCGGTCGCCGCGCAGGGCGACCCACATCCATTCCGGTCGGCGGCGGCCGGCGGCGAGGTCGTCAGACAGTTCGGTGTTGAGAACGTAGGGCAGTTCGGAGAAGAGGGCGAGTTCGTCGCGTCCGGTGATCGCACGCGTGATCGGATCCTGCTGTTCCACGGTCAAGGCACACTCCGGTGAAGAGCGCCCGTCCGTTCCGGGGTCAGACTCGGTCGGTCCCCCGGGAGGACACGGGCGCGGTGATGACTGCGTACATCGCGTGTCCCTCCTCTCGTCGTCACGTCCCCCGTGGCGATCTGCCGCTGGGGGTCCGGCCGCACTTTCTACCGAACAACACCCGTCCGTCGCAAACGCTTTTCCCGCGCACCCGGCCCGCGCAGCCGGCTCGCGCACCCCACCGTTACGGTGCCGGGCGGCGCCGGACTCGTTGCAGCCAGCCGTGTGGGTGGCTGGTGACGCCGTAGAGTTCGAGGTCGCGGCGGGTGGTGAAGGCGCTGCCCTGGTCGCCGGCCAGCCAGTCGCTGATCGCCGGGACCACGCCGCCCGGCATGTCGGGCGGACACAGATCGGGGTCGTCCACGATGCCGTCCTCGACGACGAAGAAGCCGCCGTCGGGCACCAGATGGGCGAAGTTGCGCAGCGCGGCGGCGGTCGTGTCGTACTCGTGCAGGGTGTCCTCGACGACCAGACAGCGCGCGCCGGGCGGGATCAGTCGCTCGACCCGTTCGGCGAGCCCCGGGTCGCGGACGTCGCCGGCGACGAGGGTGATGTCGCGCGCGAAGTGCGGATCGGCGGAGCCGAGCAGCGCCGCCGCGCGCGACTGGTCCAGGTCGACCGAGATCACCCGGATCGCCTCGGGGACGCGGCCGTAGCCGGCCAGCGTGCGCAGTCGGTCGCGGAACCACAGGGTCGAGCCGCCCAGATGGGTGCCCAGTTCCACCACCACCTGTGTCCGCGAGGACCACAGCACGTGCTCGAACACACGCAGATCCTCGGGAAACTTCTTGATCCGCAGACCGGCGTACCAATCGCGGACGTGCTGCCGGCCGCGGGCGCGGCGGTATTCCAGGAGCGTCGTCTGGTGGTCGGCGGCGACGGTCGGTGGCAACCGGTCCCCGTCGAAGTCGTCGGTGGTGGTATCGGTGTGGGTATCGGCCATGGCGACCCTCTCCTGTCCCGGCGTCCGGACGGACCGGAGTGCTCCGGCACCCGGACCCATGCCCGTACATCCATATCGGGAGAGCACACCATCGCGCCCGGTTTCGGCGCTGTCGACACGGATTGTTCGACCATCGAACGCCGCATGGTCATCCGTCGTCCGCCGGGAGCACACACACCCCGTCCGGACCGACCGGTTTCGGGTTCAGTCCGGCAGTACCGATCGGTAGTAGTCGATCTTGGCCCGCAGGTGCCCCTGCTGCGCCCGCAGCAGCGCGATCTGCTCCTCCACCGAGGCGTCGTGCCGTTCCAGGAGGGCGATCCGCTCGGTCAGCGACTCCCGGTCGCCGGTGCGGGCGAGTTCCGCGTAGCGGCGCATGTCCGCGATCGGCATGCCGGTGTCCCGCAGGCAGCGCAGGATGCCGAGCCATTGCAGGTCCTGCTCGGTGAACCGGCGATGCCCGCTGGGCGCGCGGTCCACGTCGGAGAGCAGGCCGATGCGTTCGTAGTAGCGCAGGGTGTCCAGGCTGAAGCCGGAGCGCTCGGCGGTCTCGGCCGGGGTCAGATAGCGCGGCGCGGTGGGGGTCATACCGGAATTCTGCCGGGTGGGTGTCGCAGGGCGGGGGCCCCCGGGGGGCGGGGGGGGCGGGCGTCCCCGGGGGGGGCCCCCCCCCGGGGGGGCCCCCCCCCGGGAACGCGGGGTGGGGGTGCCCACCCCCCCCCCCCAGGGGC
>NZ_JBSHGZ010000063.1:0-35364 GCF_053618075.1 Embleya sp. NPDC055664 | reverse complement strand
CCCCACGGCACGCCCGCGCCGCCGCATTCCCGCCCGGCGCCGGAGCCCCCGAACCGGCCGCCGCCTCCACCACACCCCGTCGGCCACCCTCCCCTCCCCCGCGCGAGGAGTCGTCCCATGGGCATCACCCTGCCGCTGCACCGCTGGGCCCAGCAGACCCCCGACCGCGAAGCCGTCGTCGACGGCGCCGCGTGGACCACGTTCCGCGACCTCCGCGAGCGGGTGGCCAGGCTCGCGGGCGCGCTGCGCGACCTCGGCGTCGGCCCCTACGACCGGGTCGCCGTCCTCGCCCTGAACTCCGCCCGCTACCTGGAGTGCCTGAGCGCCGTCCCCTGGGCCGGCGGCGTGCTGAACCCGGTCAACATCCGCTGGAGCCCGGCCGAGATCGCCTTCTCCCTCGACGACTCGCGGACCGGCGTCCTGATCGTCGACGACGCCTTCGCCGCCCTGGTCCCCGCGCTGCGTGCGGCCTCGTCGAGTCTGCGCGTGGTGGTGCACATGAACAATCCGCCGGCCGATTCCGGCATGCACGGCTACGAGGACCTGATCGCCGCAACCGCCCCGGTCCCCGACGCGCAGCGGGGCGGCGGCGACCTGGCGGGTGTCTTCTACACCGGCGGCACCACCGGCTTCCCCAAGGGCGTGATGCTCTCCCACGACAACCTGCTCGCCTCCGCCATGGGCGGCCTGGTCGCCACCGCCGCCTACCGGATCACCCCGAACGCCCGCGTGCTGCACGCCGCCCCGCTGTTTCACATCGCCGGGTTCGGGGTGTCGCTGATGACCTCGATCCTCGGCATCCCCCAGGTGGTACTGCCGGCCTTCGACCCCGAGCGGGCCGCCGCGATCATCGCGCGGGAGCGGATCACCGAGGTCTTCCTCGCGCCGACCATGCTCCGGATGATGCTGGACCACCCGAAGTTCGCCGACCACGACCTGTCCTCGCTGCGCATGTTGACCTACGGCGCCTCGCCGATCACCAGCGCGCTCCTGGACCAGGTCCTGGCCGCGCTGCCGGGCGTCGCCCTGGTGCAGGCGTACGGACAGACGGAACTGTCGCCGCTGGCGACCCTGTTGCTGCCCGAGGACCACCTGGCCGGCGACCCGGCGAAGTTGCGCTCGGCGGGCCGCCCCTGCCTGCACGCCGACGTACGTGTGGTCGGGCCGAATGGAAACGAGCTGCCGCGCGGCGACATCGGCGAGATCGTCTCGCGCGGGGACCACGTGATGACGGGCTACTGGAACCGGCCCGAGGAGAACGAACAGGCCCTGCGCGACGGCTGGATGCACACCGGCGACCTCGGCTTCATGGACGCCGACGGCTACCTCACCGTGGTCGACCGACTCAAGGACATGATCGTCACGGGCGCGGAGAACGTGTACAGCGCCGAGGTGGAGAACGCCATCAACGCCCATCCGGACGTGGCCTGTTGCGCGGTGATCGGGGTGCCCGACCCCCGGTGGGGCGAGCGGGTGCACGCCGTCGTGGTGCCGCACCCCGGACACGAGCTGACCGCCGAACGGCTCCGGGCCCACGTCAAGACGCTGATCGCCGGGTACAAGGCGCCCAGGAGCGTCGAGTTCGTCGACGCGCTCCCCCTGACGGCGGCCGGCAAGGTCCGCAAATCCGTGCTGCGCGAAAGAACGAGCCGGTGGTGAATCCGACCAGGGAGACCATCGCGTCGCCGGCCCCGGCCACGGGGAAGGAGTTGGCCGCCGCGGCGGCTGAAGCCCCGGCCCCGAACACCCGACCGACCCGGCCGGACCCACCCCACCGACCCGACCGATCCGACCCACCCGACCGACCCGCGCGGCCCGACCTATCGAACGCACTCTCGACAAACCCTCGCCCAACCGGCACGATCGCGCGTTATGACGTTCACCCGGGGGATCGTGACGTACGCGGCCATCACGACCTTGTTCGCCGAAGCGGTGGCCGCGGTCCTCGGCTGCGGCGTGGTCGCGCCGATCCTGGTCCTGAAGACCCTGGACGACCGCGGCACCGACAACCGCGCGCTGGTCGGCACGGTCGGCATCGGCTTCTTCGCGGTGCTCGGCCTGGTCGTCGCGATCTGGTCGGTCTGGGCCGCGCTCAACCTGCGCGACCGACTGCGTACCGGCGCCCGCTCGCGGGCCGGCCTGGTCGGCTCGGCCGGCCTGCACGTGGCCGTCTCCGCCGCCGCACTGCTCGTCCCGCTCGTCCTCGCGGTGACCGTACCCGCGCTGGCCCTCCTGGGCACCGCCACCGCCGCCACCCGACCCGCGCGGGGCACCCGGATGCCGGCCGTCGACGAGGCCGCTACCGCCGCCGGGTGATCCGCCGCTGCCCTCGGCTGTTCCAGCACGGCCGGTGCCAGTGCCGACGCTCCTCGACCCGCCCGTCGGCGGACCACGCGACCACGTGCGGCACACCCGGGGCGATCTCGTGGTCGCACCCCGGGCACCGATAGGTCTTGGTCGCGGCCTGCCCGCTGATCGGGCGCACCAGCCACTCCCCGTCGGCCCCCGACTCGCGCTCCTCGAAACCGAGGCCGGGATCGCGGGGCTCGCCCCGGTCGACGGACCGGGAGCGGCTGGTTGGCTTGTTACGACGCGGCACACAAAAAGGGTACGGGTGCACGCACCGCATGCGCCCGTACCCCTCTCGTACTACTTACTTCCGCCCGGCGCGCCGCCCGGCACGGTCCGGCGCCGCCCGGCGCGCTCCGGCCGCCCGCTCGCCCGGCGAGCGCCTACCGCTTCGCGTAGTCCCGGAAGCCCCGCCCGGTCTTGCGCCCGAGATAGCCCGCCGTGACCAGGTGTTCGAGCAGCGGCACCGGCGACCAGCCCGGCTCGCGGAACTCCGCGAACAGCACCTTCTGGATGGCCAGCGAGACGTCGAGCCCGACCACGTCGAGCAGTTCGAACGGTCCCATCGGATAACCCGCGCCCAGCTTGATCGCGGTGTCGATGTCGTCGGCGCCGGCGTAGTTGGCCTGGAGCATGCGCACCGCGTCGTTCAGGTACGGGAACAGCAGCGCGTTGACGATGAAGCCCGCCCGGTCCCCGCAGTCCACCGCATGCTTCCGGGTGCGTCGACACACCTCGTGGATGGTCGCCACCACGTCGTCGGAGGTGGCCACCGTCCGCACCACCTCGACCAGCTTCATCACCGGCGCCGGGTTGAAGAAGTGCATGCCGACCACGTCGGCGGGCCGCGAGGTGGCCACCGCGCAGTCGATCACCGGCAGCGAGGAGGTGGTGGTGGCCAGGATCGCGCCGGGCTTGCAGATCTCGTCGAAGTTCTCGAACAGGGCCTGCTTCACCGACAGTTCCTCGACCACCGCCTCCACCACGAGGTCGGCGAAGGCGAGATCGTCGAGCCGGGTGGTACCGGTCACCCGGGCCAGCGCCTCGGCCTTGGCCTCCTCGGTCAGCCGACCGCGCTGGATCTGCTTGTCCAGCGAGCGCACCAGCGCCCCGCGCACCCGCTCGACCTTCTCCTCGCTGCGCGCCACATAGACCACGTCGTAGCCGGACTTGGCGAACACCTCGACGATGCCCGTGGCCATCGTCCCGGTGCCGACCACGCCCACCGCGTGCACCTCGCGCGGGGTGCCGGCGACCGCCGCGGCCCCGCCCGGCTCGGCCACCACGACCGGGGATCCGGCCTGCTCGTAGGTGTAGAAGCCGCGACCGCTCTTGCGCCCGAGCAGCCCCGCGGTGCGCATCTGCTTGAGGATCGGCGCGGGCGCGTGCAGGCGATCGCGCGACTGGCGATACATCTGCTCCAGGATCTCGTACGCCGTATCGATCCCGACCAGGTCGAGCACCGCGAGCGGACCCATCGGCAGGCCGCAGCCGAAGCGCATGGCCGCGTCGATGTCCTCGCGCGTCGCGTACTTCTGCTCGTACATCGACGCCGCGTGGTTGAGGTAGGCGAACAACAACCCGTTGGCGATGAACCCGGCCCGGTCGCCGGCCACCACCGGCGACTTGCCGAGGCGTTCGGCGAGCGCGACCACGTCGGCGAGCACGTCGGGCTCGGTGACCACGGTGCGGACCACCTCGACCAGCTTCATCACCGGCGCCGGGTTGAAGAAGTGCAGCCCGACCACGCGCGAGGAGCGGGTGGTGGCCACCGACAACTCGGTGACCGACAGTGAAGAGGTGTTGGTGGCCAGGATCGTCTCCGGGCCGCAGATCTTGTCCAGCTCGGCGAAGAGCGCCTGCTTGTGCGCCAGCTGCTCGGGTATGGCCTCCAGAACCAGGTCGGCCGAGGCCACCGCGGTCAGGTCGGTGCCGAGGGTGACCCGCTCGAAGATGTCGTGCTGCTGCTCTTCCGTGAGCTTTCCGCGCGCGGTGGCGCGGGCGGTCGACTCGGCGATCCGGGCCCGGCCGCGCGCGACGGCCGCGGCGGAGACGTCCACGCCCACGACGGTCAGTCCGGCCCGGGCCAGGACCTCGACGATGCCGGCGCCCATGGTGCCCAGGCCGACCACGCCGACCGTGCTGATGTCACGGCTCATCTGCTGTGCTCCTCGCTGCTGAAATGGCGTCTCCCGACCGGGAGTACGCCTTGGTTACTGCGAAGTAGTACCGCGGGTTTCCAGGGAGTATCGCAGTCCCTGCCGAACAGGCACAGGCCGGTGGGATGTGCCGTTCGCCTCGATCCGTCCCGAACGTACGTTCGGACATTCGGCCCCATGTTCGACGGATGACGTCGTGGGCGCCGATATCCGCCCGATCGGGTAAAAAAACCATCACGCGTGAAGGATTACCTACACGCGCCTTCACGCGTTGTGTTGTCGTGTGGGCGCCCTGTCCCCCACACCCGCCCCCGCCGGCGACGTCCGGCGGGACCGGCCGATCGGCATCGGCCACGACATGACGAGGAGGACGCGATGAGGGTGGGCATCTTCCTGCTGGCGGCGCAGTTCGACGCGGGCGACCACGGTGCGGTGCTCACCGCCGCCATGGACGCGGGAATCGCCGCGGAGGAGGCCGGATTCGACGAGGCGTGGATCGCCGAACACCATTTCGTGCCGTATGGGTTGTGCCCGTCGGCGGTCACCTTCGCCTCCATGCTACTGGGGCGTACCCATCGGATCGGGGTGGGTACGGCGATCAGCGTCCTGTCCAACCAGCATCCGGTGGCCCTGGGCGAGCAGACCGCGCTGCTCGACCAGCTGTCCGGGGGGCGCTTCACCCTCGGCGTGGGACGCGGCGGGCCGTGGGTGGACCTGGAGGTCTTCGGCACCGGGCTGCGACGGCACGACGAGGCGTTCGCGGAGTCGCTGGACCTGCTGATGCGCTGGCTGACCCACCAGCGGGTGGGCGCGGAGGGCGAGCACTTCTCCTTCCGCAAGGTGCCGGTGGTGCCCCGTCCGCGCACCTACCCGCACCCTCCGGTGATCGTCGCGTGCACCTCCCGGGAGACCGCGTCGCTCGCCGCGCGGCACGGGCTGCCGATGCTCCTGGGGATGCACGCGGACGACGCGGAGAAGGCGGCGATGGTCCGCACCTACGAGTGCGCGGCGTCCGCGTGCGGGCGGGACCCGAAGGCGGTCGAGCACGCCGCGGCGGCGGTCGCCTACGTCGCGGACACCCGGCGCGAGGCGGTCGAGGTACTGCGTCATGCGATGCCCAAGTGGCTGCGCCGGGGCCTGTCGGCGCACGTGACGGTGGACGGCCGGCAGCGGCACATGCGGGACCCGGTCGAGTACACCGACTTCCTGTGTCGCATCCACCCGATCGGCGCGCCGGCCGACTGCGTCCGCCGCCTCTCGCGCACCGCCGAGCGCACCGGCATCAACCGTTTCCTGCTGTTCGCCGAGGGCGCCGGAGTGGGCGCGAGCACCCTGGAGAACGTGGCCCGCCTCGGCAAGGAGGTGCTCCCTGTCCTGCGCGAGGCGGCACACTGACCCGAGTCCGGACCCGCCCGCCCCGGCCGGCGCGGGTGGCGGTCAGCCCCCGACCGGCACGTTCACGTCGCCGACAGGGGACTGCGGGGTGGTCGAGGTCGGCGACGGCGCGCGCGTGGTGGGGGGTGGAGCGCTCGTCGGGGCGGAAGTCGTGCTCTGTGACGCCGAGCCGGCCGGAGCCGACGAGCGCGGCGCGGTGGCCGGGGCGCTCGTGTTCGGCGCCGTGGTCTCGCGGGCCGTCGTGGCGGCCGAGGACGTCACCCCACTCGCCCCGGGCTTGCGGCTGCCCGTCGGGGGCGGCGGTTTGTCCCGGTCCACCCTGGGGTCGGCCTCCGGCCCCCGGTTCGGCGTGTTGGGGTCGTGCGTCGCCGAGCCCGTCGAACCCACCGGATTACGATGATCGCCCCGATCCGGCGAGTCGGAGCCCATCGCGACCACCGCCGCCAGGGTGACCACCAGGACCACCGCCGCGCCGGCCGTCATCAACACGCCGCGCCGACCGATCCCACCCCGCTCGGCCCCGGCCGCGCCTTCCCGGCCGACCGCCGCGACCGCCGCCCGGTCGCCCCCGGCCAGCGCCAACACCCGCCGGTCCGCGGCCAGTCCACGTTTGTCCGAGCCGACGTCGCGCATCCGGGTGGCGGCGACCGCTTCCTCGCGCGCGCCCTCCGGATCGCCCGTGCACAACGCCAGGATCGCCAACTCGTGGCGGAACCAGGCGTGTTCCGCCGCCGCCGAGGCGCCCGCCTCGCGCGCCGAGGCCAAGCCCAGCTCCAGCACCTCGCCCCAGGTGTCCCACCGCGCCGAGGCGCCGAACGCGGGCGCCGACGCCCGGGCCAGCGCCCGCGCCGAACCGGCCTTGCCCAGCCGCTCGGACTCGCGCAGGCAGGCCAGGATGGTGTCCGCCTCGCGGGCGATCTCGGCCGGAGTCACCGACGGGTGGGAGACCCACCAGGTGAAGTGCTGTATGGCCGCCACCGCCCACGAGGACGGCCCGCGCACGATCGAGGCGACCGCCTCGGCGGTGCCTCCGGTGAGCCGATAGCGGCCGAACTCACAGGCGGCGAGCCCGGCTTCGACCAGCTCGTCGGCGGCGCCCACCGCGTCCACCGCGCCGGTCAGGGCCGGCAGGTGTACCGGGTCCGGCAGTTCGCCGTCCAGCGCGGAGGCCAGTCGCAACACCTGCTGGGCCGACGCGGACACCAACGGCACCAGACGCGGTACGAACTGCCGGGGGTCCCCGGGCGAGGGCAACTCGCCGGCGCCGTCCGCCGCGCCGTCGTCGAGCAGCCCGTAACGGCCGCGCTCGCGCCGCGCAAGGAGTGCCCCCGCCTGGACGAACCGCCCCGGGTGGCCGCCCACCTGGAACCACAGGGCGGAGGCCCAGGACAGCTCCTCGTCGTCGAGTTCGCGCCCGGCGACCCGGCGCAGCAGATCGAAGGACGCCTCCTGCGGCAGGCCGCGCAGGGTGATCTCGTGCAGCGGCGAATCCCGGCGCGCGATCGGGTCGACCAGCTCGGGCCCGGCCACCAGGAAAGCGCATTCCGGGGCGATACGCAGAAGCTCGGCGATGTCCTCCGGGCCGATGTCCAGGTCGTCGATCACCACGAGGGCGGCCACGTCGGCCAGGATCCGGGCCAGTTGCACACGTGTCGGCCGGTAGGCGGGTCCGGCGAAGCACGCGTCGTGCAGTTGCTGGAGCAGGTCGTCCAGGCCACGCCGGCGCCCGTCGAGCAGGATCACCCCGTCCGGCGCGTCGGCGGGATCGAGCGCGGCGAGCCGGCGCAGCAGCGTCGTGCGCCCGCTGGAGGCGGGTCCGCCGATCCGCACCGACGTACCGCGTTGCAGCAGCCCGGTGAGTTCGGCGATCTCGACGCCGCGACCCAGCGGTTCGGGGTCGGTCGAGGGCACCGAACCGGGCAGCCTGGACGGGCGCGGCGGCCGGGCGCCGGCGGGCACCGGAACGACGTCGGTGCCGTCCACGCCGCCGAAGGTCAGGAGCAGGTCGCCCGCGTACAGCCGCAGCACGCTCGGCCCGGGTTCGTCGCTGCCGGCCCGCCCGCTCGGGGCCGGGTCCGACCAGTCGTCGTCGATCCGGATCGGCTCGCCCCGCATCGACTGGCCCCGCCCCGAAGGCGGCTCGCCCGACCCGTCCGTCCCGAACCCGGGAGCGCTCCCACCCGACTTCGCGGCGTCGAGGCCCGCCGCGCTCCCGCCGAACCCGCCGGAGCCGTCGGTCCCGAACCCGCCCGCGCCGTCCGTCGCGACCTCGCCCGAATCGTCCGCATTCTGCCGAGGCGCCGAGGCGCCTCGGCCCGGGCGCGGCCCGAACAGCTCGTCCAGATAGGCGTCGTCACCCCAGGAGTCGCTCCACGGGTCGCCCCCGGAGACCTCCCGGTCGCCGGCCGACGGCCGCGGCGGTTCGTCCCCGAGGTGCTGCTCCCCGTCCTCTTCCGGCCGTTGCCTGCCGCCGCCGCTCATGCCACTCCCTGTGCTCCCCGTCGTGGTTCCTCGACGCACCGGCGCGACCTGGGACGAGTCCGGGCACCCGGGGGCGGAAACCGGTGATCAGTGTGCCGGGCGCGGCCGGCGCACCGATACCCGGCGCCGGGTTCGTGACAAGATCGTTGAGCACCGACGCGGCGCGCACCGAGGCGGCCGCGCATGGGCATCGTGTGTCCCCGTCGTACCACGTTCCACCTTGCCACCTCCCGCCGTCGAGCGGACCGTCTCCGGGTCGACCTTCGCTCCCTCTTCACAACAACAACGCGCGCGTCCGCAAGTGGTCACGGGATCCGGCGCACGCGGGTGACCGGGGGCGGATGAGGTTGCCGAAAAGTCGGCCTACGCCCGGCGAGTCACCCTATGGTGCAGATGTGGCGCCACAACTGCCAGGCGCACAGGGGGAACAGGGGGACATATATGTCCGGTTCCATACACTCGCGATACGCGGGACGGCAGGTGCACCGGGGACGAACCCGGCTTGCGTGCGCCGTCGCGCTGTTCGCCTCCTTGGCACTGTCGATACCCTCGGCCGGCGCATCGCCGGCCGCGACCACGAGTACGTCGAGCACATCCACGCGCCCACCCGGCCCCGAACTCTTCGGCTCCCCGCCGACCGCGCGCGACGCGACGGCCCGAGCCGCCGCCGTACCGCCGAAGTTCGCCGACGAACCGGTACTGACCGGGCTGTCCCAGCCGATCGACGTGGCCTTCGCCAAGGACGGCCGGATCTTCGTCGCCGAGAAGTCCGGCGTCGTCAAGGTGTTCGACTCGCTCACCGACACCACACCCACGGTGTTCACCGATCTGCGGGCGCAGGTGCACAACTTCTGGGATCGCGGCCTGCTCGGCCTGGCCCTGGCCCCGAACTTCCCGACCGACCCGTCGGTGTACGTGATGTACGCGCACGACGCGCGCCCCGGCGGCTCCGCGCCCTACTGGGGCACCGCCACCGGCGCCGACGACGGGTGCCCCGACCCGCCCGGCGCCCAGGCGAAGGGGTGTCTGATCACCGGCCGGATCAGCAGGCTGACCGCGACCGGGAACACCGCCGGTCCCGAGCAGGTGCTGGTCGAGGGCTGGTGCCAGCAGTTCCCGTCGCACTCGGTCGGTTCGCTCGCCTTCGGCCCGGACGGCTACCTGTACGCGTCCGCGGGGGACGGGGCCAGCTTCGACTGGGCGGACTACGGGCAGACCCCGGCGAGCGGCGCGATCCCGGGCAAGGAGCCGATCCCGGCGAATCCGTGCGCCGACGGCACCGCCGCGGTGGGCACCGTACTGACCGCGCCGAACGCCGAGGGCGGCGCGCTGCGGGCCCAGGACTTCCGCACCGCGGGCGACCCGTTCGCGCTCAACGGCAGCATCATCCGGATCGACCCGGCCACCGGCGCGGGCGCGCCCGGCAACCCGCTCGCGGGCAACGCCGACGCCAACGCCCGTCGGCTGGTGGCGGCCGGCCTGCGCAACCCGTTCCGGTTCGGCTTCCGGCCGGGCACCAACGAGGTCTGGCTCGGCGACGTGGGCTGGAGTACGTGGGAGGAGATCGACCGGCTGACCCCGTCGAGCACGGCCGTGGCCAACTTCGGCTGGCCCTGCTACGAGGGCTCGGCCCGCCAGGGCGGCTACGAGTCGATCGGCCTGAACCTGTGCGCCGGCCTGTACGCGGAGGGCGCGGGCGCGGTCAAGGCGCCCTACTACGCGTACCGGCACGGCACGGTGGTGGCGCCGGGCGACGGCTGCCCGACCGGCAACGGCTCGGCGATCTCCGGGGTGACCTTCTACAGCGGACAGCGCTACCCCGCCGCCTACCGCGACGCGATGTTCTTCGCCGACCACAGTCGGCGGTGCATCTGGAGCATGCGCGCGGGCGCCGACGGTCTCCCGGACCCGGCCACGCGCCAGGCGTTCGTCACCAACAGCAATCCGGTGCAGCTGACCACCGGCCCCGAGGGCGACGTGTACTACGTCGGCTTCGAGGACGGCGCGATCCACCGGATCCGCTACACCGGCAGCGCGCCCACCGCGGTCGCCTCGGCCACGCCGACCACCGGGAGCACCCCGCTGACCGTGGCCTTCACCGGATCCGCCTCCACCGACCCGGATCCGGGCGAGACCCTCACGTACGCGTGGGACCTCGACGGCGACGGCGCGTTCGACGACTCGACCGCGGCGAACCCGTCGTACACGTACACCGTGCCCGGCACCTATCGCGCCAGGTTGCGGGTGACCGACCCGGTCGGGCTGACCGGCGACTCCGCCCCGATCACCGTCACCGCCGGCAACTCGCCGCCGGTACCGGTGATCGACTCCCCGGCGTCGACGCTGACCTGGAAGGTGGGCGACCCGATCGCCTTCACCGGGCACGCGAGCGACCCCCAGGACGGCGCCATTCCCGGCAGCGGCCTGAACTGGCGCATCGTCATGCACCACTGCACCACGCCGACCAGCTGCCACGAGCACCAGATCACCGCACAGGACGGCGCCTCCGGCACCTTCACCGCGGTCGACCACGAGTATCCGTCCTGGCTGGAACTGCGATTGACCGCAACCGACTCCGGCGGCCTGACCGGGACCACGAGCGTGCGCCTGGATCCGCGGACGGTGGACATCACCCTCGCCTCGAATCCGCCCGGCCTGACCCTGGGCCTGTTCTCGTCCCAGCGCCCGGCACCGTTCACCGGCACGGTGATCGTCGGCGGCACCTCGTCGATCGCGGCGCCGTCGCCGCAGACGCTGAACGGCAAACGCTACGAGTTCGCGTCCTGGTCCGACGGCGGCGCGGCGGCACACAACATCACCGCACCCGCGACACCGCTCACCCTGACCGCCACGTTCCGCGAGGTCGACGGGCCGGTACCCGGGCTGATGGCGCAATACGGCTTCAACGCCGCCGGCGGCACGGTCCTGGTCGACGGCACCGGACAGGGCAACAACGGCACCGTTGCCGGCGCCACATGGGTACCCGGCCGCACCGGCAACGCCCTGTCTTTCAACGGCACTTCATCGATGGTCACGGTGCCGCACAGCGCCCGCCTGACGCTCACCACGGGCATGACCCTGGAGGCGTGGGTCAAACCCACCGCGATCACCGGCTGGCGCTCGATCCTGCTCAAGGAACGCGGGGGCGGCCTGTCCTACGCCCTGTACGCGAACGGCACCACCGCACCCAACACGTCCATCAACACCACGGGCACCAACAACGACACCTACGCGGACGGCACCGCACCACTACCCACCAACACCTGGACCCACCTCACCGCCACGTACGACGGCACCACCCTGCGCCTCTACGTCAACGGCATCCAGGTCCGGGCCACCCCACACACCGGCCCGATCATCGACGAGGGCGGCGCCCTCAAAATCGGCGGAAACACCATCTGGGGCGAACACTTCGCCGGCCTGATCGACGACATCCGCATCTACAACCGAGCCCTGACCCCCACAGAAATCACCACAGACATGACCACCCCGATCCCATAACCGAAAACACGGACCACCGTCCAAGCGCCGGCCGGGCCAAACCCCAGCCCGTCCGGCGCTTGAGGACGGCAAGCCGACCTCGGCCCACAACACGAGCCCACCACTCAGGCGGACAGCCCGTTCGCCTCCCGAATCACCGAAACAATCCGCCCCATGATCTCCGTGATCCCGAAGTCCTTCGGCGTAAACACGGCCGCCACCCCCTGCGCCAACAACGACGCCGCATCCGCGGCTGGAATGATCCCGCCCACCACCACCGGCACATCACCGATCCCCGCGCCGCGCATGCGCGAGAGCACGTCGGGGATCAACTCCAGATGCGACCCCGACAGGATGGACAGCCCCACACAGTGCACGTCCTCCTCCACCGCGGCCGCGACAATCTGCGCCGGCGTCAGCCGAATCCCCTGGTACACCACCTCGAACCCGACATCGCGCGCCCGAACGGCGATCTGCTCGGCCCCGTTCGAGTGCCCGTCCAGCCCCGGCTTCCCGACCAACAACCGCAGCCGCCCGCCCAGTTCCTCCCCGGTCCGGCGCACCGCCCCCCGCACCTCGCCGAGCCCGGCGCCATCCTGCACGCCGACCACCCCGGACACCCCGGTCGGCGCGCGATACTCGCCGAACTCCTCGCGCAGCGCCTGCGACCACTCCCCCGTGGTCACCCCGGCCCGTACACACGCCAGCGTGGCCGGCATCAGGTTGACCGCGTCGGCCGCCTTCCACGACCGGGCGTCCTCGCGCAACCGCGTCATCGCCGCCTCCGCCGCCTGCGGATCGCGGGCCGCCCGCCACGCCCGGACCTTCTCGATCGCCGAGCGCTCGGCGTCGGGGTCGGCGCTCATGATCGCCGCGTCCAGGTCCGCGGTGAGCGGGTTCTCCTCGGTGGTCTCGAACCGGTTCACCCCGACCACCACCTCCTCGCCCGCCTCGATCCGGGCCCGCCGGGCCGCGTGCGAGCCGACCAGTTGCGACTTCATGTAGCCCGACTCGATCGCCGCTACCGCGCCGCCCATCGCCTGTACCCGGTCGATCTCCTCGCGCGCGCCCGCCACCAGGTCCGCGACCTTGGCCTCGATCACATGCGAGCCGGTGAAGATGTCGCCGTACTCCAGCAGGTCCGACTCGTAGGCCAGCACCTGCTGGATCCGCAACGACCACTGCTGGTCCCACGGCCGGGGCAGGCCCAGCGCCTCGTTCCAGGCCGGCAGCTGTACCGCCCGGGCCCGGGCGTCCTTGGACAACGTCACGGCCAACATCTCCAGCACTATGCGCTGGACGTTGTTCTCCGGTTGCGCCTCGGTCAGCCCGAGCGAGTTGACCTGTACGCCGTAGCGGAATCGGCGCTGTCGGGCATCGCGCACGCCGTAGCGCTCCAGCGTGAGTTCGTCCCACAGCTGCACGAACGCCCGCATCTTGCACATCTCCTCGACGAAGCGCACACCGGCGTTGACGAAGAAGGAGATGCGCTGGACCACGTCGCCCATGCGCTCCTGCGGCACCTGCCCGGAGTCGCGGACCGCGTCCAGCACGGCGATCGCGGTGCACATCGCGTAGGCGATCTCCTGCACCGGCGTCGCGCCCGCCTCCTGGAGGTGGTAGCTGCAGATGTTGGTCGGGTTCCACTTGGGCAGGTGCGAGACGGTGTAGGCGACCGTGTCGGTGATCAGCTTCAGCGAGGGGCCGGGCGGGAAGACATAGGTCCCGCGCGAGAGGTATTCCTTGATGATGTCGTTCTGCGTGGTGCCCGTGAGCTTGGCGACGTCGGCGCCCTGCTCCTCCGCTACCACCTGATACAGCGCGAGCAACCACAGCGCGGTCGCGTTGATCGTCATCGAGGTGTTCATGCCCTCGACGGGGATGCCGTCCAGGAGTTCGCGCATGTCGCCGATGTGCGAGATCGGTACGCCGACCTTGCCCACCTCGCCGCGGGAGAGTTCGTGGTCGGGGTCGTAGCCGGTCTGGGTGGGCAGATCGAAGGCCACGGACAGACCGGTCTGGCCCTTGGCCAGGTTGCGGCGGTACAGCGCGTTGGACGCGGCGGCCGAGGAGTGACCGGCGTAGGTGCGCATGACCCAGGGGCGGTCGCGCTCGACCGGGGTCGGCTGCGAGGGCTGAGCTGAGGGCGTCTGGCTCGCCACGGAATACCTCCGGAGGTTCCGGACCGACCGGATCTCGGCGACTACCGGCCTGGGCAACCCCGCTGGTCCGCTGTCACCGCGCCTGGTTCGGCCCTGCTTACCACGGAGTGTACTGACGGGTAACCGCTCCGGACAGGTGTGATCGACCACAGCCCGCAAGTCGTTTCCCGGCCTGCCTGACAGTGTGTCGGCGCCGGTCGACGCACCGTCCCATCAGGCCGCGGTGGGTTGGCGGAGGGTGAGGATGCGGTGCAATCGAGTCAGCACCAGGACGCGGTGCACGTCGGGATTGACGCCGATCAGCACCAGTCGGCGCTCGCGTCGGCCCGCGCGCCGATGCGCGCCGACGATCAGACCCAGGCCGGTGGTGTCCAGCATGGGCACGTGGGTGAGGTTGAGAATCAGATCGCCGTCGCCGTGGTCCAGCGCGTCGTGCAGCGCCAACCGGACGTCGGTGGTGGACCGCACGTCGAGCACGCCTTCCAAGTGCAACTCACGCGGGTCGCCCCAAACGCGCATCGTCTCCTCCTGGGGAGTCCGTCCGATCGATGACGGTTCGACTCCCCAGCAGAACACCCAAAACCCGATAATCCTCACTCATCACAGTGGACTTCACTCGTACCGGTGACGAGTGGTCGGATGATGCGCCGATTGCGCACCACCCGTTGCGCCACCCGCTCAGTAGGCGTAGAAGCCCTTGCCCGACTTCCGACCCAGGTCGCCCGCGGCCACCATGCGGTTCAGCAGCTCCGGCGGCGCGAACTTCTCGTCCTTGGTCTCGGTGTAGATGTTGCTCGTCGCGTTGCGCATGATGTCCACGCCGGTGAGGTCCGCGGTGGCCAGCGGGCCCATCGCGTGTCCGAAACCGAGCCGGCAGGCGATGTCGATGTCCTCGGCGGTGGCCACACCCGCCTCGTACAGCTTGACCGCCTCGACGGTGAGCGCGGTGATCAGCCGGGTGGTCACGAAGCCGGCCACGTCCCGGTTGACCACGATGCAGGTCTTGCCCATCTCCTCGGCGAGTTCCCGCGCGGCGGCCAGCGTCTCGTCCGAGGTCTTGAAGCCGCGGACCAGTTCGCACAACTTCATCAGCGGCACCGGGGAGAAGAAGTGCATGCCGACCACCGCCTCCGGGCGGCCGGTGACCGCGGCGATCTCGGTGATCGGGATCGCCGAGGTGTTGGTCGCGAGCACCGCGTCGGCCTTGCAGATGCGGTCCAGTTCGCGGAAGACGCCCTGCTTGATCTCGACCTTCTCGAACACCGCCTCGACCACGACGTCCGCGTCCGCCACCGCGTCCAGGTCGATGGTGGTGGTGATCCGAGCGAGCGCCGCCGAGGCGTCCTCCGCGCTCAGCGCGCCCTTGGCCGTGAACTTCTCGAACGAGGCCTCGATCCCGCTCAGACCACGGGCCAGCGCGGCGTCGGTGACATCGCGCAGCACGACGGTGTGGCCCGCCCGGGCGGCGACCTGGGCGATGCCCGATCCCATCAACCCGGCCCCGATGACGGCGATCTTCTTGGTCACTGCGCAACCTCTCCAGTACACGATCCCGAGCCGGCGTCCGCGCACGAACGCCCTTCGCCCGGAGCGTAGCCGCAGCGGCCCCGGGATCCGCGCACCCCCACCTGACGATCCGTCAGAAACGCGAGGTACTCTCCGGTTCCGGCTCCCGGACGATCTTCGCGCCGAGCGACTGGAGCTGTACCTCCAGGCCCGTGTAGCCGCGGTCGATGTGGTGCACCCCGCTCACCGTGGTGTCCCCGTCGGCCACCAGACCGGCCAGCACCAGACCCGCGCCCGCGCGGATGTCGGCGGTCAACACCGGGGCGCCGGACAGCTGTTCCACCCCGCGCACGATCGCGTGGTGCCCGTCGGTGCGAATCGACGCGCCGAGCCGGAGCAGTTCCTGGAGGAACACGAACCGTGCCTCGAAGAGGTTCTCGGTGATCATCGCCGAGCCCTCGGCGATCGAGTTCATCGCCGCGAAGAACGGCTGCATGTCGGTCGCGAACCCCGGGTACGGCAGCGTCACCACGTCCACCGCCTTCGGCCGCCGGTCCATCACCACGCGGAAGCCGTCCCGCACGTGCGAGACCTCGGCGCCGGCGAGGGTCAGCTTGTCGAGCGCGATCTCCAGATGTTCCGGATGCGCGTTGCGCACCGTCACATCGCCCAGCGTCATCGCCGCCGCGACCGCGAAGGTGCAGGCCACGATCCGGTCCGGGACGGTGCGGTGGCGCACCGGCTTGAGCCCGTCGACGCCCTCGATCTCCAGGGTGGACGAGCCCGCGCCCTCGATCCGCGCGCCCATCTCGGTGAGCATCGCGCAGATGTCCACGATCTCCGGCTCGCGGGCCGCGTTGTCGATCACCGTGCGCCCGTCGGCCAGGACCGCGGCCATCAGGATGTTCTCGGTCGCGCCGACGCTGGGGAAGTCCAGCCAGACCGTGGTGCCCTTCAATCCCTTCGGCGCCTTGGCGATCAGCACGCCGTGCGAGTTCTCCACGGTCGCGCCGAGCTTGACCAGGCCCTCGATGTGCATGTCCAGACCGCGCGAGCCGATCGCATCGCCACCCGGGTAGGCGACGTGCACCTCGCCGCAGCGCGCGAGCAGCGGCCCGAGCACGCAGATCGACGCCCGCATGCTGCGCACCAGGTCGTAGTCCGCCTCGAAGCGCGGCGCGGCCGGCACGTCGATCCGCACCGTTCCGGTGGTCTCGCCCTCGACCTCGCACCCGAGGCGCCGCAACAACTCGCTCATGATCTCGACGTCGAGGATCCGGGGAGCCTCCTCGAGCACCGTGGTGCCCTCCGCGAGCAACGCGGCCGCCATCAATTTCAGCGCGCTGTTCTTCGCGCCCGTGATCCGCACCTCGCCGGCGAGCCGCTGACCACCTGTCACCCGGAACCTGTCCATCGGAGAATCGTACTGATTCCGGGACCCGCTTACGGACGGCACCAAGCCGAGACAAAGCCGGGCGCAGGCGCGCCGTTAGGGTGCGTACATGGTCAACCTCACCCGGATCTACACCCGCACCGGCGACGACGGCACCACCGCCCTCGGCGACATGTCGCGCACGGCCAAGACCGACCCGCGGCTCGCGGCCTACGCCGACGTGGACGAGACGAACGCGGTGATCGGCGTCGCGCTCTCGCTCGGCAACCTCGACGAGGACGTCGTCACGCTGCTCACCCGCGTCCAGAACGACCTGTTCGACCTGGGCGCCGACCTGTCCACCCCGGTGGTCGAGGACCCGAAGTATCCGCCGCTGCGGGTCGAGCAGAGCTACATCGACGCCCTGGAGGCGGCCTGCGACGCGTACAACGAGAACCTGGAGAAGCTGCGCAGCTTCATCCTCAACGGCGGCACCCCGGGCGCGGCCCTGCTGCACCAGGCCCGCACCGTCGCCCGCCGTGCCGAGCGCACCACGTGGGCGGCCCTGGAGGTGCACGGCGACTCGATGAACCCGCTGACGGTGAAATACCTCAACCGCCTGTCCGACCTACTGTTCATCCTGGCCCGGCACGCCAACCGCGAGGTCGGCGACGTGCTGTGGGTACCGGGCGCCAACCGCTGAACCGGTCGGACGGAGCCTAGGCGACGTTGACCCGTTGTCCCGGCGGTGCCGCTTCCAGCCAGGCCAGGAAGCCGGTCAACGCGTCGTCGCTCAGGGCCAGTTCGATCCGGTCGCCGGCGTGTTCGCAGACCAGGATCACCGCGCCGGCGAGCAGCGCCAACTCCTCCTGGCCGGCCGGCTCCCGCCGACCGATCACATGGATGCCCGCGCGCTGCAACACCCGACGCGGGCGCGGCGCGTAGCTGAACACCCGGAACCACTCGATCCGGTCGCCGCTGTAGCGGGCGATCCCGAAGACCCAGCCCTTGCCGTGGTCCGGATCGGCCGACGGCGCGGCCGGATCGCCGTCCGCCGGTGCCTTCCCGGCACCCTCCGGGGACGACGACGCGGCGCCTCCCGGAGTCTGTCCGGGGGACGCCGCGGCGGTGGAACCGGCTGCGCCGGCCGGGGATACCGGTGGGCGCGTACGCAACGAACAGTCGAAGGTGCCGCCCGGTCGCTGGATGAGTCGACGACGCAACGCGAACGCCGCGACACCGACGACCAACACCACGACGACGGCCGACACCACGCTCAGCACAACGAGGACCATCCCGATCGACCTCCTCGTTCGCGCGTTGAGCAGTGGTCCCGGCCGTGTGTCGGTCCGGGCTCTGGTGCCGCTACCGGATCTAGCGCCGCTGGGCGGCGAGCAGACGCGTTTCCGCGCGCCGCTCGGCGCCCGCGTCCTTCGCCGCGCCGGCGCGCTCGAGCGCCCGCTCCGCGCGGGCGACATCGATCTCGTCGGCCAGCTCGGTGATCTCGGCGAGCAGCGAAAGGTTGTTGTCCGCGAACGAGATGAACCCGCCGTGGACCGCCGCGATGACGACCGAACCGTCGGCCTGACGGATCGTCACCGGGCCGGATTCGAGCACTCCGAGGACCGGCTGGTGACCGGCCTGGATGCCGATGTCACCGTCCGCGGTGCGTGCGATGACGATGGTGGCCTCGCCGGACCACACCTTGCGGTCGGCCGCGACCAGCTCGACGTGCAGCTCAGCCAACGTGGCTCCTCATGTCGGGTCGAAGACACGCGGGTCTTCGCCTCCGCCCTCGAGGGGCGGGTGGTGTCCAAGGATAGTGGCCCGGACGGGCCTGGCTCCAACCGGCTCGAACGCCGGCGGGTTTCCGGTACCCGCGCGCGGCGGGTACCGGGAACCGACACGAGGGGCGGACCCGTGCGGGACCGCCCCTCGTCGATCAGGCGATCGTCAGCCCTTGTTGAGCTCGGCGATCTTCTTCTCGAGGTCGTCCAGCCCACCGAGCATGAAGAACGCCTGCTCGGGAGCGTGGTCGTACTTGCCGTCGGCGATCGCGTTGAACGCCTCGATGGTCTCGGACAGCGGGACGTCCGATCCGTCGAGCCCGGTGAACTGCTTCGCCACGTGGGTGTTCTGCGACAGGAAGCGCTGGATGCGACGCGCGCGGTGCACGGTGAGCTTGTCCTCTTCGGACAGCTCGTCCATACCCAGAATCGCGATGATGTCCTGGAGGTCCTTGTACTTCTGCAGGATGCTCTTGACGCGCATCGCACAGTCGTAGTGGTCCTGCGCGACGTAGCGCGGGTCCAGGATCCGGGACGTCGAGTCCAGCGGGTCCACGGCCGGGTAGATGCCCAGCTCGGAGATCGGACGCGAGAGCACCGTCGTGGCGTCGAGGTGCGCGAACGTCGTGGCCGGGGCCGGGTCGGTCAGGTCGTCCGCGGGGACGTAGATCGCCTGCATCGAGGTGATCGAGTGACCGCGGGTCGAGGTGATGCGCTCCTGGAGGGTGCCCATCTCGTCGGCGAGCGTCGGCTGGTAACCCACTGCGGAGGGCATGCGGCCGAGCAGCGTCGACACCTCGGAACCGGCCTGGGTGAACCGGAAGATGTTGTCGATGAAGAGCAGCACGTCCTGCTTCTGCACATCGCGGAAGTACTCCGCCATGGTCAGACCGGACAGCGCCACGCGCAGACGGGTGCCCGGGGGCTCGTCCATCTGGCCGAAGACGAGCGCCGTCTGCTCGAAGACGCCCGCTTCCTTCATTTCCTCGATCAGGTCGTTGCCCTCACGAGTGCGCTCGCCGACGCCGGCGAACACCGACACACCCTCGTGCAGACGGGCGACACGGACGATCATCTCCTGGATGAGCACCGTCTTGCCGACGCCCGCGCCACCGAACAGGCCGATCTTGCCACCCTTGACGTACGGGGTGAGCAGGTCGATGACCTTGATGCCGGTCTCGAACATCTCGGTCTTCGAGTCGAGTTGGTCGAAGGCCGGCGCCTGGCGGTGGATCGGCCAGCGCTCGGTGACCTCGAAGCTCGCCCGGTCCACGTCCAGGACCTCACCGAGGGCGTTGAACACGTGGCCCTTGGTGACGTCGCCCACGGGGACGGAGATCTGCGAGCCGGTGTCGGTGACGACGGCGCCGCGAACGAGGCCGTCGGTGGGCTGCATCGAGATCGCACGCACGATGCCGTCGGCAAGGTGCTGCTCCACCTCGAGGGTGAGCGTGGTCTTGCCCTCCCCCTCGCCCTGGTCCGAGAGGTCCAGGTCGACGTGCAGCGCGTTGTACATCTCCGGCATCGCGTCGACGGGGAACTCCACGTCGACGACCGGGCCGATGACGCGGGCGACGCGGCCCGTGGCAGCGGCCGTCTCAACAGTGGCAGTCATGATGTCTAATCACTCCCCGCGGTCGCGTCGGCCAAGGCGTTGGCGCCACCGACGATCTCGCTGATTTCCTGGGTGATCTCGGCCTGGCGGGCATTGTTCGCCAGACGAGAGAGGGTCCGGATGAGGTCTTCGGCGTTCTCGGTCGCCGACTTCATCGCCCGCCGGCGGGCCGCGTGCTCGGAAGCGGCGGACTGCAACAGGGCGTTGAAGATGCGACTTTCCACGTACCGCGGCAGCAGTGCGTCGAGAACACCCTCGGCCGAGGGCTCGAAGTCGTAGAGCGGGAAGGGACCGCCGGCCGGCGGCTCGTCCGTCTCCTCGACCGCCAACGGGAGCACCCGCACCGCGACCGGGTTCTGCGTGAGCATGGAGACGAACTCGGTGCTGACGAGGTGAATCTCGTCCACACCGCCCTCGTCGGTGGGCGTCACGAACGCGTCGATCAGCTCACCTGCCACCTTCTTGGCGTCGGAGTACTCGGGGCGGTCGGAGAATCCCTTCCACTGCCCGGCCAGGTCCACATCGCGGAACTGGAAGAATCCGATGCCCTTGGCCCCGATCACGTAGCGGTCGACCGTCTTGCCCTCGTCCTCGAGCAGCTTGACCAGCTGCTCGGTGGCCTTGATGGCATTCGAGTTGTAGCCGCCCGCGAAACCGCGGTCACTGGTAACCAACAGCACCGCGGCCCGGGTGGGCCGCTCCACCGAGGTGGTCAGCGGGTGCTGCGTGCTGGAGAAGGTGGCGACCGCGGAAACGGCGCGCGTCAGCTCGTCGGCGTACGGCTTGGAGGCCGCGACGCGCTGCTGCGCCTTCACGATCCGCGACGCCGCGATGAGCTCCTGGGCGCGCGTGATCTTCTTGGTCGCCGACACGGAACGGATCCGACGCCGGTAGACCCGAAGCTGGGCTCCCATTGGTCAGGGTTCTCCGTTCTTTACTCGGACTTGGCCACGTGACGGGTGATCTTCTCCTGGCCGACGTCTTCCTTCGTCAGACCGGCAGGCGCCACGTCCTGGATCAACGGCTCGCCGTCGAACTTGGTGAACGTCTGCTTGAAGGAGTCCACCGCGTCGGTGAGCGCCATCACGGTGTCGTCTTCCAGCTTGCCGGTCTCGACGATCCCGGTCAGCAGGCCCGCGTGCTTGTGCTGCAGGTAGTCGTGCAGCTCCTTCTCGAAGCGGCGGATGTCCTGCACCGGCACCTCGTCCAGCTTGCCGGTGGTACCGGCCCAGATCGAGACGACCTGGAGCTCGATCGCGAACGGCTCGAACTGACCCTGCTTGAGCAGTTCGACCATGCGCGCACCACGCTGGAGCGAAGCCTTGGAGGTGGCGTCCAGGTCGGAACCGAAGGACGCGAACGCCTCCAGCTCGCGGTACTGGGCCAGGTCGACGCGGAGTCGACCCGCGACGCTCTTCATCGCCTTGATCTGCGCCGAGCCACCGACTCGCGAGACCGAGATACCGACGTTGACCGCGGGGCGCACGCCCTGCAGGAACAGGTCGGACTCCAGGAAGCACTGGCCGTCGGTGATCGAGATGACGTTGGTCGGGATGTACGCCGACACGTCGTTGGCCTTGGTCTCGATGATCGGCAGACCGGTCATCGAGCCGCCGCCGAGCTCGTCCGAGAGCTTCGCGCAACGCTCGAGCAGACGCGAGTGCAGGTAGAAGACGTCACCGGGGTAGGCCTCGCGCCCCGGCGGACGACGAAGCAGCAGGGACACGGCGCGGTACGCCTCGGCCTGCTTCGACAGGTCGTCGAACACGATGAGCACGTGCTTGCCCTGGTACATCCAGTGCTGGCCGATGGCCGAACCGGTGTACGGGGCGAGGTACTTGAAGCCGGCCGGGTCGGAGGCCGGGGCGGCGACGATCGTGGTGTACTCCAGCGCGCCGGCCTCTTCGAGCGAGCGGCGCACGGACGCGATGGTCGTGCCCTTCTGGCCGATCGCGACGTAGATGCAGCGAACCTGCTTCTTCGGGTCGCCCGAGCGCCAGTTGTCGCGCTGGTTGATGATCGTGTCCAGGCACACCGCGGTCTTGCCGGTCTGCCGGTCGCCGATGATCAGCTGACGCTGGCCGCGGCCGATCGGGGTCATCGCGTCGATCGCCTTGATGCCGGTCTGCATCGGCTCGTGGACCGACTTGCGCATCATGACGCCGGGGGCCTGCAGTTCCAGGGCACGACGGCCCTCGGACTCGATCTCGCCCTGGCCGTCGATCGGCTGGCCCAGCGGGTCGACGACGCGACCCAGGTAGCCGTCACCGATCGGAACCGACAAAACCTCGCCCGTACGACGGACCTTCTGGCCCTCTTCGATACCGCTGAAGTCACCGAGGATGACGACACCGATCTCGCGGACGTCGAGGTTCTGCGCCAGACCGAGGGTGCCGTCCTCGAACTTGAGCAGCTCGTTCGTCATGACCGAGGGCAGGCCCTCGACCTTGGCGATGCCGTCGTACGCCTCGGTGACGGTACCGACCTCTTCGCGCGCGGCAGTCTCCGGCTCGTACGAGGCGACGAAGCGCTCCAGCGCGTCCCGGATCTCCTCCGGCCGGATCGTGAGCTCCGCCATCTGGTGTCCCTGCTCTCCTAGGTGGTGGGGTTAACGGTCCGCTGTCCGTCGCTTGTCGTACGGAACCGCGGTGCTGCTGTGGGGGTCGCCGGTCCGGTCCGGGGGTTTTCCCGGATGGTCGACGACACCCCTGTCGTCCGGTGTCTCAACCGGCGAGCCGTCGGCCCGCCTCTTCGAGACGTGTGGTCACGGTGCCGTCGATGACGTCGTCACCGATCTCCACGCGGACCCCGCCGATGACGTCGGCATCGATTTCCACGTTGAGGTGGATCTCGCGGCCGTACATCCGGCCCAGCGCCGCGGCCAGACGGGTGCGCTGCTCCTCGGTGAGGGGCAGGGCGACCGTGACCAACGCGACCATGCGACGCCGGCGATCGGCGGCGAGGCGCGCGTACGACTCGAGCCCGTGTTCAAGATTACGGCTGCGCGGGTGTGCGACAAGCCTGGCGACCAGTCGCCGGGTGACGGGCTGGGCCCGACCCTCCAGCAGACCGGAGACCAGCTCCGCCTTGCGCTCGTTCGCCACGCCCGGGTCGGTCAGGGTCGAGCGCAGTTCGCGCTCGCCCGCCACGATCCGGCCGAAACGAAAGAGCTCGTCCTCCAGCTCGTCGAGCCTGCCGTCACGCTCTGCGGCGATCAGCTCGGCGGACACCGAGAGTTCGGCGATCGTGTCGACCAGGTCGGTCGGCCGCGACCAGCGCGTACGCACGAGTCCGCCGAGCAGATCCGCCGCGGTTCCGGAGATCTGACCGGACAGAAGCTCTGCCAGGAAGGCCGCACGGGCCTCCCCGGAGCGCGTCGAGTCGGTGAGGACCCGACGCAGCGACACGTTCTTGTCGAGCAGGATCACCACGGAGTGGAGTTCCTGGGCCAACGCGACCATGTCGGTACCGGTCGCGGTCGCGAGCGCGTCCAGGCGCTCACGAGCCGCGGCGAGGGATTCCCTGCTGGCGCCCTGCATCAGCGCACCTTCTCCGAGCTCGCTCCGGCGGAAGCCTTGACTTCCAGCTCCTCCAGGAAGCGGTCGACGACCCGACGCTGACGCGCCTCGTCCTCGAGCGACTCCCCGACGATGCGCGACGCGAGGGAGACGGCGAGCTTGCCGACGTCCTGACGCAGCGCGTTCTGGGCCTGGTTGCGGTCGGCCTCGATCTGGGTGTGGCCGGCGGTGACGATCTCGTCCTTGATCCGCTGGCCCTCGGCGCGCATCTCCGCGATGGCGACGGCACCCTGCTCGCGGGCGTCCTCGGTGAGGCGACCGGCCTCGCGACGGGCTTCGGCGAGCTGGGTGCGGTAGCGCTCCAGCTCGGCCTGGGCCTCGGCCTGCGCCTCTTCGGCGCGCTTGAGACCGCCCTCGATGGCGTCCGTACGGTCCGCCAGCGTCTTCGCGATCTTGGGAAGGAGCACCTTCCACAGGAAACCGAAAACGATGAGGAACGCCACGCCACCGATGATGATCTCGTCGAGCGGCGGGAGAAGAGGGTTCATCTTCTCCTCGCTGTTGGCGAAGTCAATCACGGTGTGAGGACCTTCCGTCCGTAGCGGGTTGATCAGGTGCCGTAGACGAACGGCATGACGACGCCGATGAGGGCGAGCGCCTCGGCGAGGGCGAAGCCGAGCAGCATGTTCTGGCGAACCAGTCCGGCGGCCTCGGGCTGACGGGCCATCGCCTGGACACCGTTACCGAAGATGATGCCGATACCGATGCCGGGGCCGATGGCGGCGAGGCCGTAACCGATGGAACCGAGGCTGCCATGTACGCCTTCGGCGGCGAGGTTCATCATGGGAACTGATCCTTTTTTCGAGGCCGATGGACGATCCACCGGACGACGGTCGAGGAGAGAAAGGTCTGCGGGTCTCTCAGTGCTCGGCTTCGAGCGACGTCGAGATGTAGGACGCCGCGAGCAGCGTGATGATGTACGCCTGCAGCGCCTGGATCATCAGCTCGAACGCGGTCAGCACGACGACCACGAGGAACGAGGTGGCCGAGTAGAGCGCCCCGATGTGGAAGCCGAGCAGATACCAGGCGCCGACGCTGAACGTCACGATCAGCATGTGTCCGGCGAACATGTTCGCGAACAGTCGGACCGCCATCGTGAACGGCCGGGTGATCAGACCCTGCAGCAGCTCGATCGGGGCGAGGAGGAAGTAGATCGCCTTCGGCAGACCGGGCGGGAACATCATGTTCTTGAAGTAACCGACGAAGCCCTGGTTCTTGATGCCGAGGACCAGGTAGGTCACCCACACGATGCCGACGATCGATGCCGGGAAGGCGATGCGCGAGGTCGCGGGGAACTGGGCGAACGGGATGATCGCCATCACGTTCATGACCCAGACGAAGAAGAAGATCGAGAACAGGAAGGGGACGTAGGGGTCGCCCTTCTTGCCGATCGTTTCCCGCGAGATGTTGTCGCGAACGAACAGGTAGCCCAACTCGCCGACGTTCTGCGCGCCGCGCGGCACCATCTTGGGCTTGGCGAACGCGCTCCAGAAGAAGCCGATCACCAGCAGCATCGAGATGAGCGCGAGCAACATCGGCTTCGTGAAGTCGAAGGCCCCGATGGAGAAGATCGGCTTGAACTCGAAGACGTTCAGCCCGGGCGAGGGGAAGCCGCACCCGGAGAACAGGTGACATCCGCTCTCGCTGGCGAGCGTCTGGACGTCAGCAGTCACCACCGACTCCTTCGTCGTGAAGCATGTTTTCGGCTACCTCGATGTGTCGGCGTGGCGAGGGGCCACGGAGCGGCACGCAACAGGGCCCGGTCAGGAGGACCTGCCGTGGCGGACAAAGACCAGAACAAGGGCCAGAGCGATTCCGACGACCAGGCCGATCGGCAGGAACAGTGCGGAGTGGCCGGTCCACCGGTCGATCAGCCAGCCGATGCCGCCGTAGATGAGCATGCCGCTCAGCAGATAACCGACACTCGACCATGCGGCACCGTCCATCGCCCGATTCTCTCGGTCCGGTGGACGGGGGCCTCTCTCGCTCATGACGCCCCGGACATTAGCAGTACCGGCGGCGAGGCTGAACACCGCGCCGGCCCGGAAGGGCGCTGTGCGTATGTCATCGCTCTCCATCCGGTTCGACATAGGCGATCTTCAGCCGGGTGAAGACCCACACCTGCGAGGCGACCCAGACCAGCGTGGCCCCGAGGATGGTGAGCCCGAACACCTTCGTGTCGAACGCCTCGGTGTCCTTGAACAGGAACAGAACCAACCCCAGGAGCAGGATCTGCACGATGTAGGTGAACAACGCCATGTTCATCATCATCATGGGGTTGTCGCGCGAGATCCGACCGATCGCGACCTGGCCGATCACGAAGAAGGCCAGGACGACGACGGTGGCGAACACCGCGCCGAGAAGTCCTTTGCCACCGGCCGCGAGCAAAGCCGCGACTGCCGCGATCACTCCGGCCGCGGTCGTGGGCACGACCGAACCACGGAGAAGGCGGACGTCGTTGGCCTGCATGTCGGTGACTCCGGCATCAGTGGGGGGCAGGGGGCGGATCAGTCGTCCGAGCAGGGCTCGGGGCGACGCAACGCTCGGGATTGGCCGTGAAGGACCAGAACCCTCGTTGCTGGGGGTTCATCGGCCATTGATCCTGGTTCGTGAACGATATCACAAACTATTTGAGCAGAGCTTTACCCGTTCGTGTGTACAAGCTCACAGCCCTGCCCCACCCTTTCGCGCCCCTCTTCCCGCAGGCAAATGCGCAGGTCGGGAGGGGTCCGTGGGATTTGTCGAGGACTCTGTTGCGGGTGTGGCGGTTGCTCCGTTCAGCCGTACGCCGTCTGATTCGCCGGGAACCATCGTGTCGGCCGGAACGTTCGCGCCGCGCCTCCCGCGCCGGAGCCGCCGATAGCGCGGCGGAACCACGTTGTGCAGCTCCGTCGGCACATGCGGCTTGAACCGCGGGAGCATCAGGAACACCAGGCCGATGGCGATCAGCCCCAGTCCCGCGTAGACGATCGGACGCCGTTCCGGCCGCACCGAGATGAGCACCGTGAACGACGCGATCAGCCCGGACCAGAAGTACATGATCAGCACCGCGCGACTGTGCGAGTGGCCGATCTCCAGGAGCCGGTGGTGCAGGTGTCCCTTGTCCGCCGCGAACGGCGAGCGCCCGGCCCAGCCGCGCCGGCCGACCGCCATCACCAGGTCCATCAGCGGCACTATCAGCACCGCGAACGGCAACACCAGCGGGATGTAGACGGGCACCAGCTTGTGCGTGGTGAAGGCCATCGAACCGCCGTTTTGCGCGGTGATCGCCTCCGGGTCGATCCGCCCGGTGAGGGTGACCGCGGACGCGGCGAGCATCAGGCCGATCAGCATCGACCCCGAGTCCCCCATGAAGATGCGCGCCGGATGCAGGTTGTGCGGCAGGAAGCCGACACACATACCGATCAACAGCGCGCTGAACAGCGTCGGTGCCGCGGCCGACGACACACCGTAACCGAACCACAAGCGGTACGAATATCCGAAGAACGCGAGTGCGGCGATGCACACCATCCCGGCCGCGAGGCCGTCCAGGCCGTCCACGAAGTTCACCGCGTTGATCGTGATGACCACTATCCCGATGGTCAGCAGCGTGCCCTGGGTCGGCGTCAGGCTGACCGGGCCGTAGCCGGGGATCGGCAACCACAGGATCACGATGCCCTGCCAGACCATCACGCCCGCGGCGAGCGCCTGGCCGAGCAGCTTGATGATCGCGTCGACGCCCCACTTGTCGTCGATCACCCCGAGCACCGAGATCAGCGCGCACCCGGACAGCAGCGCCTGCACGTCGGTCGAGGCGGTGAACACCTCGGAGAGCACCGGCAGATGCCGGGCCATCAGCAGGCCCGCGCACAATCCGCCGAACATCGCCAACCCACCCAGGCGCGGCGTCGGCTCCTTGTGCACGTCGCGCGCACGGATCTCGGGCATCGCCCCGGCGGCGATCGCGAAGCGGCGGACGGCGCCCGTCAGCAGGTAGGTCACCGCGGCGGCGACGAACAGCGTGAGCAGGTATTCGCGCAAGACTCAACCGTCCCCGGCTTCGGCACATCCCAGCGGCAGCACGGGCATCAGACTAGACGTGCCGCCGCTCACCGGGAGAATCGCCGAACCTGCACCGGCGAGGGACGATCGCACCAAGCTCGGTGGCGCCACCACCGGCCCGTCGCCCCACACGTAACCACAAACACCCTGATCCCAGCCACCCCGGAGGGCGATTGCGGCCCGTCGGTCGCATAGGTCTCATCGGGCCCGCCGGCGCGAACACTCCCGCCGGCTCTCACCGCCCCGGGTAGGCCGGATGTGTGGCCACCAGCTCGCCGACCGCCGCCCGCACCTCGCCCAGGACCGCCGGATCGTCCTCGCGCACCGCCCGACCCAGAAGCAGGGCGATCTCCTTCATGTCCGTCTCGGTCATCCCCTGCGTGGTCACCGCGGCCGTGCCGACCCGAATCCCGGACGCGATCATCGGCTTGGCCGGGTCGAACGGGATCGCGTTCTTGTTCAGGGTGATCCCGGCCCGCTCGCAGCGGCGCTCCGCATCCCGACCGCTCACCCCGATCCCCCGCAGGTCCAGCAGCGCCATGTGGGTGTCGGTGCCGCCGGTGACCGGCCGCAACCCCTCGGCCTGCAGACCCTGCGCCAGGGCCTGCGCGTTGGCCACCACCCGGCGCGCGTAGGCGCGGTACGCCGGGGTGCCCGCCTCGCGCAGCGCGACCGCCTTCGCGGCCACCGCGTGCATGTGCGGGCCGCCCTGGCTGAACGGGAACACCGCGCGGTCGATCCGCTCGGCGAACTCCTCGCGGCACAGGATCAGCCCGCCGCGCGGCCCGCGCAGCACCTTGTGCGTGGTCGCGGTGACCACGTCGGCCCAGGGGATCGGCGAGGCCGTCGCGTCGCCCGCGACCAGTCCCGCGAAGTGCGCCGCGTCCACCATCAGGTAGGCGCCCACCTCGTCGGCGATGCGGCGGAAGGCGGCGAAGTCGACCAGGCGCGGATACCCGCTCGCACCGCACACGATCAGCCGGGGCCGATGCGCCCGGGCCAAGTCCCGGACCTGCTCGTAGTCGATCCGCTCGTCGCCCTCGCGGACCCCGTAGGCCACCGCGTGGAACCAACGACCGGAGAAGTTCACCCGCGAGCCGTGGGTCAGATGCCCGCCGTGCGGCAGCGACATGGCCAGGATCGTCTCGCCCGGGCTCAGCAGCGCCGCGTACACCGCCAGGTTCGCGGCGGTACCCGAGTGCGGCTGCACGTTGGCGTGTTCCGCGCCGAACAGGGCCAGCGCCCGGCCCACCGCGAGCCGCTCGGCCCGGTCCGCCTCGGCGCAGCCGCCGAAGTAGCGCCGCCCGGGATAACCCTCGGCGTACTTGTTGGCGAGCGTGCTGCCCAGCGCGGCGAGCACGGCCGGCGAGGTGAAGTTCTCCCCGGCGATCAACTGGAGGCCGCCGCGCTGCCGGGCCAACTCGCCGAGCAACACCTCGGCGATCTCCGGATCCTCTCGCCGCAGCGCGAGGAAGTCCGGTCCCCAGAAGGGAGTTGACGGGGCGTCGGGAGTGCCCATGGCATCGCTCCTCAAGGCCGCAGGGACCTCTCCACGATAGGGCGGGGGTCCGGACACGGACAGGGCCTTCCGGGGGCGATTCCGCGCCGTTGTCGGGCCGTGCGCGCGAACGCTCCGGGGCCCGTGGGGGCGCGCCGGTCAGTGCGTGTGCGCGGGGTGCCCGGTGAGCGCGGTCAGCACCGGGTCCAGCGCCGAGCCGATATCGGAGGCGCAGGCCCGGAACACGCTCAGCGGCGCGCCGTACGGATCGGCCACCTCGTCCCACTCCGGATCGGGCGCGGCCAACCGCCCGCGCAGCGCCGCGGCGGCCCGCACGAGCGAACGCCCGCGCTGGACCAGGTCGCGCTCGGGGTAGGGGGCCCGTTCCAGCACCGCGACCAGCCGGGTGAACTCCTTCAGCGTGAAGGTACGCAGGCCCGACGCGTGCCCCATGGACACCACGTGCGCGCGATGGTCCAGGGTCGCGGTGAGCACCAGGTCCGCCTCGGCGACATGTTCGTCGAGCAGCTCGCGCCCGTGGAAGTCGCCCGGGTCGGCGCCGTATTCGAGCAGCACCTCGGCCGCGTGCGGCTCCATCGGGGCGCCCTCGTGGCCCCAGGTCCCGGCGCTCTGCACGCTCAGCCGCACCGCGTCGTCCGCGGCGAGCCGGCGCTGCAGGCCGAGCCGCGCCAGCCGTTCGGCAATCGGGGAGCGGCAGATGCTCCCCGTGCACACGAACAGGATCCGGAACGAGTCGGCCGCGGAGCCGTAGGGCCCGTAGGTGTGCCCGAGGGGCCGGCCGACCGGAGGGGGCGCGGTCAATTCACGCCCTCCAGGTCGGGAACGACCTCGCGCAACGTCTCCAACGACAGGGCACCCTCACGCAGCAGCCGGGGGCGGCCGGCGGTCAGATCGACGATCGAGGACGGCGCGGTGGAGGGGCAACTGCCGCCGTCCAGGTACACCGACACCGAATCGCCGAGCTGCGCCTCGGCCTCGTCGACCGTGGTCGCCGCCGGGTTGCCGGAACGGTTCGCGCTGCTGACCGCCATCGGCCCGGTCTCGGTCAACAGCTCGATCGCCACCGGGTGCAGCGGCATACGCACCGCGACCGTGCCGCGCGTATCGCCCAGATCCCACATCAGCGAGGGCTGGTGGAAGGCCACGATGGTCAGTGCGCCCGGCCAGAACGCGTCGACCAGTTCCCACCCGACCTCGGGGAAGCCGGTGACCAGCCCGTGCAGCGTGTTGGGCGAGCCGACCAGGACGGGCGAGGGCATGTTGCGACCGCGGCCCTTGGCGTCCAGGAGCGCGTGCACCGCGTGCGGGGTGAAGGCGTCCGCGCCGATGCCGTACAGGGTGTCCGTCGGCAGCACGACCAGATCACCGCGCTTGATCGACCCGGTCGCCTCCCGCAGCCCGAGCCCGCGGTCCATCGCGTCGGAGCAGTCGTAGCGTCGGCTCATCGGGCACTTACCTCCAGAAACGGTACAGACGGTACGGGCGAAGCGGGGGGTACGAGTGATGCGGGCAATGCGGGTGCTGCGGGTGCTGCGGGTGCTGCGGGCCGCGCGGGTCCGGCCGCCGGGCGGGGCGCGCGGTTCACGCGCCTTCCTTGCGCGCGGTGGTGAAGCGGGGGCGGTTGGTCAGATCGCGGTGGTCGGCCGCGTCCACCCAGCCGGCCTCCTCGTTGAAGATCCACGGCACCGCGCCGCCCTGGGTGTCCGCGTGCTCGACCACCACGAGCCCCGCCGGCCGCAACAGGCGGTAGGCGGTCTTGGCCAGGACCCGGATGAAGTCGAGCCCGTCCGGCCCGGAGAACAGCGCCAGCTCCGGATCGTGGTCGCGCGCCTCGGGCGCCATTTCGTCCCGCTCCTCCAGCGGCACGTAGGGCGGATTGCTGATCACCAGGTCGACCGTGCCGTCCAGCAACGGCAGCGCCGAGAGCGCATCGCCCCGGTGCAGGATCACCCGCGACCCGCTCGCGTTGCGTTCGGCGTAGACATAGGCGCCCGGGTCCAGCTCGACCGCGTGCACCACGGAGCGCGGCACCTCCTGCGCGACCGCGAGCGCGATCGCGCCGGAGCCGGTGCACAGGTCCACCACGAGCGGCTCGGCCACGTCCATCGCGCGCAGCGCGTCTATCGCCCACCCGACCACCACCTCGGTCTCCGGGCGGGGTACGAACACGCCCGGACCCACCTCGAGTTCGAGGTAGCGGAAGAAGGCGCGCCCGGTGATGTGCTGCAGCGGCTCGCGGGCCTCGCGGCGCGCGACGGCCTCCCAGAACCGCGCGTCGAAGTCCCCGTCGGCAACCGTGTGCAGGGCGCCGCGCTTGACGCCGTGCACGTACGCCGCCAGTTCCTCGGCATCGAAGCGCGGAGAGGGAACGCCCGCGTCGGCCAGTCGCAGGGTGGCCTGGGCCACCTCGGCGAGCAGCAGATTCATCTCGTCTCCGTTATTGGTGGGCGAGCCGGGCGGCCATGTCGGCGTCCACACACGCCTGGATGACCGGATCGAGATCGCCGTCGAGCACCTGGTCCAGGTTGTACGCCTTGTAGCCCACGCGGTGGTCGGAAATCCGGTTTTCCGCGAAGTTGTACGTCCGGATGCGCTCGGAGCGGTCCACCGTGCGGACCTGGCTGCGGCGCACGTCGGAGGCTTCCTTGTCGGCCTCCTCCTGGGCCGCGGCGAGCATCCGCGCGCGCAGGATGCGCATGGCCGACTCCTTGTTCTGGAGCTGGCTCTTCTCGTTCTGGCAGGAGACCACGATGCCGGTGGGCAGGTGCGTGATGCGCACCGCGGAGTCGGTGGTGTTGACCGACTGGCCGCCGGGACCGGACGAGCGGTACACGTCGATGCGCAGGTCGTTGGCGTTGATCTCGACCTCGACGTCCTCCGCCTCGGGCAGGACCAGGACGCCGGCCGCCGAGGTGTGGATGCGGCCCTGCGACTCGGTGGCGGGGACCCGCTGTACGCGGTGCACGCCGCCCTCGAACTTCAGCCGGGCGTAAACGCCCTCGCCGGGCGCGGGGTTGCCCTTGGTCTTCACCGCGACCTGAACGTCCTTGTAACCGCCGAGGTCGGACTCGTTGGACTCGAGGATCTCGGTCTTCCAGCCCGCGCGTTCGGCGTAGCGCAGGTACATCCGCAGCAGGTCGCCCGCGAACAGGGCGGATTCCTCGCCGCCCTCGCCCGCCTTGACCTCCAGGATCACGTCCTTGTCGTCGGCCGGATCGCGCGGCACGAGCAGTCGGCGCAGCTTCTCCGCGCACTCCTCGCGGCGCTCCTCGGCCTCGGCCGCCTCGGCGGCGAAGTCCGGGTCCTCGGCGACCAGTTCGCGGGCCGCCTCGACGTCGTCGGCGGCGCTCGACCACTGCCGGTAGGCATCCACGATCGGCCCCAGTTCGGCGTAGCGCCGCCCGAGGGTGCGGGCGCGCGTCTGGTCAGTGTGCACGGCCGGGTCGGCGAGTTGCCGCTCCAGGTCGGCGTGCTCGGCGAGCAGGTCGTCCATCGCCTCGAACACTGGGGGCTCCTCTGGTTGTGGCCGCGAACTCGGCGGGATCGGTGACGACGGGGCTACCGGAGCCGGACGGGATTTCGGGACCGGCTTCCGGAGTACGGCTTCCGGAGACAAACGAACGGCGCCGGAGGGGCGGGGCGGACCTTGGACAAGGCCCACCGCTCCTCCGGCGCCGCAGGGTCGCTACTTCTTGCCGGCCACCGGCTGCGTACCGAAACGCTTCTCGAAGCGCGCCACCCGGCCGCCCGTGTCGAGGATCTTCTGCTTCCCCGTGTAGAACGGGTGACACTGCGAACAGACCTCGACGCGGATCTGGCCGCTCGTCGCGGTGCTGTGCGTGGTGAACGTCGAGCCACAGCCACAGGTGACGGTGGTTTCCACGTACTCGGGGTGGATGTCGGGCTTCACGGGAGTCTCCTTGAGGTTCGGGAGGGCGCCGGGTCGTACGCCCGAATGGGCATCACGTGAACCGGGGCCGACAGAGCAGTCTGCCAGGAGGGGGCGACCGGACCCAAATCAGGGTCTGTACCGCCCAACCACGACCGGGGTCGCGGCATTCCCTCCCGGCGGACGCGCTGCCATGTCTTACGTACGACGAGCAGTCGGATCGATCAGTCGTTCGGCATCGGCGTGGTCTTCTGACTGTGCCGATCCGGGAGCGACCCCCGGACCCCACGCCTGGGCCCTGCTAGTCGTTCGGCATCGGCGTGGTCTTCTGGATCTGCATGAGGAACTCGCCGTTGCTCTTGGTCTTCTTCATCTTGTCCAGGAGCAGTTCGATCGCCTGCTGCTGGTCGAGCGCGTGCAGCACCCGGCGCAGCTTCCAGACCACCGCGAGTTCGTCGTGCGCCATCAGGATCTCTTCCTTGCGGGTGCTGGACGCGTCCACGTCCACCGCCGGGAAGATGCGCTTGTCGGCGAGCTTGCGGTCGAGCTTGAGCTCCATGTTGCCGGTGCCCTTGAACTCCTCGAAGATCACCTCGTCCATGCGCGAGCCGGTCTCGACGAGCGCGGTGGCGAGGATGGTCAGCGAGCCGCCGTTCTCGATGTTGCGCGCGGCGCCGAAGAACTTCTTCGGCGGGTACAGCGCGGTCGAGTCGACACCACCGGACAGGATGCGGCCGGAGGCGGGCGCCGCGAGGTTGTACGCGCGGCCCAGGCGGGTGATCGAGTCGAGCAGCACGACCACGTCGTGGCCCAGCTCGACCAGGCGCTTGGCCCGCTCGATGGCCAGCTCGGCGACGATCGTGTGGTCCTCGGCGGGGCGGTCGAAGGTCGAGGAGATGACCTCGCCCTTCACCGACCGCTGCATGTCGGTGACCTCTTCGGGGCGCTCGTCCACGAGCACGACCATCAGGTGGCACTCGGGGTTGTTCACGGTGATCGCGTTGGCGATGGCCTGGAGCACCATCGTCTTGCCCGCCTTCGGCGGCGCGACGATCAGACCGCGCTGGCCCTTGCCGATCGGCGACACGAGGTCGATGATCCGCGTGGTCAGCGCGCTGGAGTCGGTCTCCAGGCGCAGCCGGTCCTGCGGGTACAGGGGGGTCAGCTTGTTGAAGTCGGCGCGCTGGCGGGCCTGTTCCGGCTCCATGCCGTTGACCGTGTCCAGCCGCACGAGGGCGTTGAACTTCTCCCGACGCTCGCCGTCGCGCGGCTGACGCACCGCGCCGACGATCGCGTCACCCTTGCGCAGGCCGTTCTTGCGGACCTGGGCGAGCGAGACGTACACGTCGTTGGAGCCGGGCAGGTAGCCCGAGGTCCGCACGAAGGCGTAGTTGTCGAGGATGTCCAGGATGCCCGCGACGGGGACCAGGACGTCGTCGTCGGCCAGCACGGGCTCGTTGGTCTCGAAGCCCTCACGGCCGCCGCGACGACGGTTGCGGTCGCGGTAGCGGCCACGACGCCGACGGCCGCCGCCCTCGAAGTCGTCGTCGTCCAGCGGGCCGTTGTCCTGCTGCTGTTGTTGCTGCTGCTGCTTGCCGCGCTCGCCGCGCTCGGCCCGGTCGCCGCGGTCGTTGCCGCGCTCGCCGCGCTCGTTGCCGCGGTCGCCACGCTCGCCGCGTTCCGCACGCTCACCGCGCTCGGCCCGCTCGCCGCGCTCGTTGCCCCGCTCGCCGCGGTCGCGCCGGTTCTGGCCGCGCTCGCGCCGCTCGCGGCGGCCCTCGCGCTCGCCGCCCTCGCGCTGCTCGCCCTGCTCCTCGGCGGGGCGCTCGGCGCGCTCGCCACGACGGCGCGTGCCGGTCTCGGCGACCTCGGCGGTCGGCTCGCCCTGCTCACGCCGCCCACGCCCGTTGGCGGGCGCCTCGGCGGCGGCCTGCTCCGGGATCTCGATCTGCGCGGCGGTCTCGACCGCCACCCGCGTGCGGGCGGCCCGGCGGGTCCGGGTGGGCGCCTCCGCGGCCGGCGCCTCGGCGG
>NZ_JBSHGZ010000062.1:0-37577 GCF_053618075.1 Embleya sp. NPDC055664 | reverse complement strand
TACTGGTACGCCAACCTGCGGCGCACGGTGCGTTTCGAGGAGACCGTGCGGCTCCTGCTGGCCCAGGGGTTCGACGCCTTCGTCGAGGTGAGCGCTCACCCGGTGCTGACCACGCCCATCGAGAGCACCATCGAAGCCGCCGACGCCGAAGCGGTGGTGCTCGGGACGCTACGCCGGGGCGCGGGCGGCCTCGACGACTTCACCGCCGCGCTGGCGCAGGCGTACGTCGACGGCCTCACCGTGGATTGGTCACCCCTGGTGGGCGAACACACGGCCGGGGAGGTCGAGTTGCCGACCTACGCGTTCCGCCGGCGGCGATACTGGCTGCGCGACGTCGTGACCGACGGCGCCGAGGATGCGGCCGGGTTCGGGCTCACCGGCGAGGACCACCCCCTCCTCGGAGCCTCGGTGTCCCTGGCGGACGGGCAGGGATTCCTGCTCACCGGGCGGCTGTCGCTGTCCACGCACGCCTGGCTCGGGGATCACGCGGTCGGCGGGACGGTGCTGCTGCCCGGTACGGCCTTCGTCGAACTGGCCGTGCGGGCCGGGGATTCCGTGGGGTGCGGCCTGCTGGCCGAACTGGCCCTGGAAGCACCGCTGGTGCTGCCCGAACAGGGCGGTGTGCGGATCCAGGTCGTGGTCGCGGCACCGGGGGCCGACGGTGGCCGGGCGGTCTCCGTGTTCTCGCGCGTCGACGACGACGCCGATCGGAAGTGGACCAGGCACGCCGGCGGCCTCCTCCTGCCCGACGCCGGCGCGCCGAGCGATACCGGCACCGCGCCGACCGCGTGGCCGCCCGTCGGTGCGCGGCCGATCGAGCTGGATCGTTTCTATCCGGATCTGGCCGAGGCGGGTTACGCCTATGGCTCGTCCTTCCGAGGGCTGCGCGCGGCCTGGCGGGTCGGCGAGGACGTGTACGCCGAAGTGGCCCTCCCCGCCGAACAACGCGAGCAGGCCCACCGCTTCGGGATTCACCCGGCGCTCCTGGACGCGGCGGTACAGGTGGCGGCGTTGACCGGCATCGGCGACGCCCGCACCGCGATCCGGCTGCCGTTCGTGTGGAGCGGCGTACGCCTGTCGGCCTCCGGCGCGTCGTCGCTGCGGGTGCGACTGTCCGTGGACGACGGCGACCTCGTGAGCATCGAGGCGACCGACGGCACCGGCGAACCGGTCTTCTCCACACAAGGCCTCACCCTCCGGACGATCACCGCCGACCGACTCGCCCACGCCGCCGACGAGACGGCCGACAGTCTCTTTCACCTGGACTGGATCCCGACCCAGGTGGTCGAACAGCCGGGCGGGGACGAGATCACCCTGCTCGACTGCGCCCCGTCGGGTTTCGGCGACGGGCTCGCGGACACCATTGCGGCGGCGACGGCCGAGGTGTTGGCACGCATCCAGGGATGGCTCGCGGCCGAGGGGCAAGCACAGTCGCGGCTGGTCCTGGTGACCCACGGCGCGGTGGCGGCAGGACCGGCCGATGTGGTCACGGACCTCGTACACGCGCCGGTGTGGGGCCTCGTCAGGTCCGCGCAGACCGAACACCCGGGCAGGTTCGTGCTGGTGGACACGGATGACAGCCCGGCGTCGGCGGCGCTCCTCGACGCCGCCGTGCGCAGCGGTCTGTCGCAACTCGCGTTGCGCCATGGCGACATGCTCGTGCCCCGGCTGGCCCGGGCCGGCGCCGACGACGCGCTGATCCTGCCGTCGGGCGCCTGGCGGTTGCACACGCCCGGGGCCGGCACGCCGGCGGACTTGGCACCGGTGCCCGCGCCGGAGGCCCTGGAGCCCCTGCGATCAGGGCAGGTGCGCATCGCGGTGCGGGCGGCGGGGCTCAACTTCCGTGATGTGCTGATCGTGTTGGGCATGTATCCGGATGCCGCGACGATGGGCGGCGAAGGCGCGGGCGTGGTGACCGAGGCAGGTCCCGGAGTATCCGAATTTGCCGTCGGCGACCGGGTGTTGGGGCTTTTCCCGGCTTTCGGACAGACCGCGGTGGCCGACGTGCGGACTCTCGTACAGGTGCCCGACGGATGGTCGTGGGAGCAGGCGGCGTCGGTGCCGGTGGCCTTTCTGACCGCCTATCACGGGTTGTCCGCGCTCGGTCGGCTGGGTGCGGGCGAGTCGGTGCTGATCCACGCCGGGACCGGCGGGGTGGGGATGGCGGCGGTGCGGATCGCGCGGCACCTGGGTGCCGAGGTGTTCGCGACGGCGAGTCGTGGCAAGTGGGATGTGCTGCGGTCGTTGGGGTTGGACGATGCGCATATCGGTGATTCGCGAACGCTCGACTTCGCGACGCGCTTCCGGGCCGCGACGGGCGGTCGAGGCGTGGACGTGGTGTTGAACTCGCTGGCGGGCGAGTTCGTGGACGCCTCGCTGCGACTGCTCGCCGATGGCGGCAGGTTCGTGGAGATGGGCAAGACCGATGTCCGGGACGAGGCGGCGGTTCGCGCGGCTCGTCCCGGGATCGCGTCGTATCGGGCCTTCGATCTGGTCGAGGCGGCGGGCGCGGACGGGATCGCGGAGTTGTTCGCGGTGCTGATGCCCCTGTTCCAATCGGGTGTGTTGACGCCGGTCCCGGTGCGGTGTTTCGACGTGCGGCGGGCACCGGAGGCGTTTCGGTTCATGGCGCAGGCGCGGCATACGGGGAAGTTGGTGCTCCGGATGCCGGTGCCGCTCGATCCGGACGGGACGGTGTTGATCACCGGCGGCACCGGCACGCTGGGGGCGCTGGTGGCCCGGCATCTCGTCGCCGAACACGGTGTGCGTGCTCTGGTGTTGCTCAGCCGCAGCGGCCCGGCCGCCCCCGGCGCGAAGGAACTGGTGTCCGAGCTCTCCGGTCTCGGGGCGCGGGTGGTCGTCGAGGAGTGCGACGCGGCCGACCGCGAAGCCCTCGCGCGGGTTCTGGCGCGCATCCCGGAATCCGCGCCGCTCACCGGGGTCCTACACGCCACCGGAGTCCTGGCCGACAGCCTGGTCGAGTCCATGACGCCGGAAGATCTGGAATCGGTGTTGCGGGCCAAGGTCGACGGGGCGATCAACCTGCACGAGCTGACCGCCGGCCACGACCTCGCCGCCTTCGTGCTCTTCTCCTCGATCGCCGGCGTGCTGGGTGGCCCGGCGCAGGCCAACTATGCCGCCGCCAACACCTTCGTGGACGCACTGGCCGCGCACCGGCAGGCATCCGGCGCGCCGGGTACGTCGTTGGCCTGGGGACTGTGGGCGAAGACCAGCGGCATGACCGGGCGGCTCGGCCGCGACGACCTGAACCGGATGGCGCGCGGCGGCGCCCTGCCCATGTCCGACGCGCTCGGACTCCGGCTCTTCGACGCCGCCCGATCCGGACCGTGGACGCTCGTCGTGCCGATGCGGGTGGACCCGGCGGCGCTGCGCACGTCGGCCGGGACGGGCACACTGCCGGAGGTGTTCGGCGGCCTGGTACGCGGTTCGGCCCGGCGGGTCGCGGCGGCCGACGGGGACGTGGGCGGGTCGACGTGGCAGCGGCGCACCGCCGCGCTCGGGCCCGCCGAGCGTTCGCGGGTGTTGCTGGAACTGGTCCGTACGCACGCCGCCGCCGTGCTCGGCCACGGCGACGAGACGGCGGTCCCCGCCGACCGCGCCTTCAAGGCACTCGGCTTCGATTCGCTGACCGCGGTCGAACTGCGCAATCGGCTCACCGCCGGCACCGGGCTGCGGCTGCCCGCCACGCTCATCTTCGACCACCCGACCCCGGCCGCGTTGGCCGGCCGGCTCGGCGCCGAACTGTTGGGAACGGAACCGGAATCGGTCGCCGAGGAGCCGCCGGTCGCCGCCCACGAGCCGATCGCGATCGTCGGCATGGCCTGCCGATTCCCCGGGGACGTGCGCTCCGCCGACGACCTGTGGCGGCTGATCGCGGCGGGCGCGGACACAATCTCCGACTTCCCGACGAATCGCGGCTGGGACCTCGCCGGACTGTTCCACCCGGACCCCGACCATCCGGGCACCAGTTACACCCGATCCGGTGGATTCCTTTACGACGCCGACCGGTTCGACGCCGACCTGTTCGGGATCAGTCACCGCGAGGCACTGGCGATGGATCCGCAGCAGCGGCTGCTCCTGGAGACGTCCTGGGAGGCCCTCGAACACGCCGGCATCGCGCCGGACACCCTCGGCGGCAGTCGGATCGGCGTGTACACCGGACTCGCGGCGCAGGGGTACGCGGGCCGGCTCGCCCGTGCCCCGCACGAACTGGAGGGCTACCTGGGCACCGGGAACACGCCGAGCGTGGGCTCCGGGCGGGTCGCGTACACCTTCGGGTTCGAGGGGCCCGCGGTCACCGTCGACACGGCCTGTTCGTCCTCGCTCGTCGCGCTGCACCTGGCGGTCCAGGCGCTGCGCGGCGGGGAGTGCACGATGGCTCTGGCGGGTGGGGTGACCGTGATGTCGGAGCCGGGGTTGTTCGTCGAGTTCAGCCGGCAACGCGGTCTCGCGGCGGACGGCCGCTGCAAGGCGTTCGCGGCGTCCGCCGACGGGTTCGGGCCGGCCGAGGGGGTCGGTGTCCTGGTGGTCGAGCGCCTGTCGGACGCCGTCCGCGACGGGCACCGCGTACTCGCCGTCGTTCGCGGATCCGCGGTGAACCAGGACGGCGCGAGCAACGGGCTGACCGCGCCCAACGGGCCGGCACAGCAGCGGGTGATCCGGCAGGCCCTGGCCAACGCGGGGCTGGCGACGTGGGACATCGACGCGGTCGAGGCGCATGGGACGGGCACCACGCTCGGCGACCCGATCGAGGCGCAGGCGCTGATCGCGACCTATGGTCGGGATCGACCGGCTCACCGGCCGGTGCACGTCGGCTCGGTGAAATCCAACATCGGGCACACGCAGGCGGCGGCGGGTGTCGCGGGCGTGATCAAGATGGTGCTGGCGATGCGCGCGGGCGTCCTGCCCGCGACGTTGCACGTCGACGAGCCGACCCCGCACGTCGACTGGTCGGCCGGCACGGTGGAGTTGTCGACGGCGCCGCGTCCCTGGCCCGACCTCGGCCGCCCGCGTCGGGCGGCCGTCTCCGCGTTCGGGGTCAGCGGTACGAACGCGCACGTGATCCTCGAACAACCACCCGCCGAGCCGACGCGGAAGCGGGCACCTCGCCCGGCCGACGACCTCGGAACGACCCCATCCCCTCTGCCCGTTGTACTGTCCGCCCACTCCGCCGAGGCACTGCGCGCGCAAGCCGCGCGGTTGGCCGAACACGTCGAGCCGCCGGGACCGGAGCGATCCGCGGATGGCCCCGCGTCGAACGAACCCGGGCACGATTACCGCGAGTTGGTCGACCTTGCCTACTCATCCGTCGTTTCGCGGGCCGGGCTCGAACACCGGGCCGTGGTCACCGCGGCCGACCGGAAGGGGTTGGCGACCGCCCTCGCGGGGTTGGCGGCCGGGGGCTCTGGGGTCGACGCGGTGCTCGGTGTCGCCCAGGCTGGGCATCGTCCGGTGTTCGTCTTTCCCGGACAGGGTTCCCAGTGGGTCGGGATGGCCGGCGGGCTGCTCGACGCGTCACCCGAGTTCGCCGCGTGGATCCGGGCGTGCGAGGAGGCGCTCGCGCCGTTCGTCGACTGGTCGTTGACCACCATCCTGGGTTCGGATTCGGACGGGTGGCTGGAGCGGGTCGACGTGGTGCAGCCGGTCTTGTGGGCGGTGATGGTCTCGCTGGCCCGGTTGTGGCGGGCGTACGGCGTGCACCCCGCCGCCGTGGCGGGCCACTCCCAGGGCGAGATCGCCGCCGCCTGCGTCGCGGGCGCCCTCTCGCTGGAGGACGGTGCCCGGATCGTCGCGCTGCGCAGCCGGGCGCTGCTCGACCTGTCCGGCAGGGGCGGGATGGCCTCGGTGGCGCTGTCCGCCGACGAAGCGGCCGAACTGACCGCGCCGTTCGGCGACCGCGTCGCGCTCGCGGCGGTCAACGCCCCGCATTCGGTGACCCTTTCCGGCGACCCGACGGCGCTGACCGAGGTGCTGGCGCGGTGCGAGGAGCGCAACGTCTGGGCGCGGCGCGTCCCGGTCGACTACGCCTCGCACTCCCCGCAGGTCGAGTCGATCCGCGAAACACTGCTCACCGCCCTCGCCGACCTCGAACCCCGCGCCGCGGACGTGCCGTTCCACTCCGCCGTCACCGGCGCGGTGGTCGAGGGCGCCACCCTTGACGCCGAATACTGGTACACCAACCTGCGCCGGACCGTACGCTTCGACGAGACCGTCCGGACCCTGCTCGACCAGGGCCACGACGCCTTCGTCGAGGTCAGCGCGCACCCGGTGCTGACTACCGCCATCCTGGAGACGGTCGAGGCGGCCGGCTCGCGGGCCGCGGTCCTGGACACCCTGCGGCGCGGCGAGGGCGGCCCCGACCGCTTCACTCGCGCCCTCTCCCGGGCGTACGTGCACGGCGTGGATGTCGATTGGCGGGTCGCCTTCGCCGACACCGAGCCGAGGGTGACGGACCTGCCCACCTACGCGTTCCAGCGGGAGCGGTACTGGCTACGGGACGACTCGGGCACCGCGACCGACGCGCGGGGAATGGGCCTGACCCCAACCGGACACCCCGTACTCGGCGCGGCCATCGACCTGCCCGGCGCGGCCGGGATCGTCTTCACCGGACGCGTCGGCCGGCACACCCACCCGTGGTCGGCCGAGTCGCCGTTCCCGGGCACGGCGGTGCTGGCCGGCGCCGCCCTCGTCGAACTCGCCCTGCACGCGGGCCGATCGACCGGACTCGACACGGTGGAGGAGTTGACCCTGACCGCGCCGCTGCCGCTGCCCGAGCGCGACGGGGTCCACCTGCGGGTGGTGGTCGGCGCCGCCCGCCCCGACGGCCGCCGGACGGTGGCCGTGCACTCCCGGCCGGACGACCCGGCGGCGGCCGGAGCCTGGACCCGGCACGCCGAGGGCCTGCTCGCTCCCGTGGCCGAGGCGGCGGAGGACGCGGCCGGGCCCGAGGACGACCTGCTCGTGTGGCCGCCGCTCGGTGCGGTACCCGTTACGATCGCGGTGCCCGTACCGACCGGTGAAGACGGGGCGGATCCGGCCGATCAAGTGCTGCGCGGCGTATGGCAGTGCGGCGCGACCCGATACATGGAGGTCGCGCTCCCCGCCGATCGACGGCAGGACGCCGTCGGCTACGGGCCGCATCCGGTGCTCGTGACGGCCGCGTTGCGAGCCCTCGGCGCGGGCGCGGCGGCGGGGGAGAGCGACGCGGCGATCCGGATGCCGTTCGTATGGTCCGGTGTCACGCTGCACGCGCCCGGCGCGACCTCGTTGCGGATCCGGCTGGAGGCGACGGGTGACACCTCGGACACCCTGTCGCTGGTCGCGGCGACCACGACCGGCGCGGCGGCCTTCACGGTGCGCTCGCTCGTACTGCGCGCGGTCTCGCCGGAGCGCTTTTGGGCCGCGCTCGCCGAGGCGAAATCCTCGGCGGGGGGCGGCGATTCGGTCCTGCTGCCGCAGCCCGTCGCAGTCCGGGCGGTGGACGACGTCGATGCGCGGGACGAGGCCGCGGCCGGTGCCCTGTGGCGCCGGCCGGTCGCGCTGAGTGCGCTGGGCGCGGCGGAGCGGCGGCGGGCGCTGCGCGACCTGGTGGTGGCCCATATCGCGGCCGTCCTGGGCCAGGTCGAAGCGGGCGTGCCCATGGACAAGCCGCTGCGCGACCTCGGCCTGGATTCGATGGCCGCGGTCGAACTGCGCGGTCGGCTGAGTACCGCCCTCGGCCTGCACCTGCCGGTGACCCTCGTGTTCAGTCACCCCACCGCGGCGGCCCTGGCCGCCCACCTGGACAGCACCCTCGGGCCCGAGACCACGACCGAAGTCGGTCCGGCGCCGATGGCGTTCGGCCGACTGGAGAACGCGCTCTCCCGGTTGCCCGCCGACCCGGCGACGCGGGCGGCGGTCACCCGGCGCCTGGAAACCCTGCTGTGGACCTGGCGCGACGCGTCCGATGCCGAGGCGGCGGAGCACGCCGCCCTGGACGGGGAGGCGCTGGCCGCCTCCTCCGCCCAAGACATGTTCGACCTGCTCGACCGGGAACTGGGGCCCGACAGCGCCTGACCCGACGTAAGAGGACTCCCTCCGGCTTCTCTCCGGCCACCTGGCGAAAGTGGGCTCGCGTGTCGACCAACGCATCGAGCGACGCATCGGCGGACGCATCGACCAACCCTTCGACCAACCCTTCGACCAACTCTTCGACCAACCCTTCGACCAACGAGGAAAAGCTCCTCGACTACCTCAAGCGGACCACCGCCGATCTCGGCCGGACCCGCCGCCGGTTGCGCGAGGTCGAGGCGGCGGCACACGAGCCGATCGCCGTGGTCGCCACCGCCTGTCGCTACCCCGGCGGGGCGGACACGCCCGAGGAGTTGTGGCGGCTCGTCGCCGAAGAGGTCGACGCGGTCGGCGACTTCCCGCGCGACCGCGGCTGGGACGTCGACGGCATCTACGACCCGGACCCCGCCCGGGCCGGGCACACGTACACCCGGCGCGGCGGATTCCTCGCCGGCGCGGCCGACTTCGACGCCGAACTGTTCGGCGTCAACCCGCGCGAGGCGCTGGCCATGGACCCACAACAGCGGTTGTTCCTGGAGACCTCCTGGGAGGTGTTCGAGCGCGCCGGCATCGACCCGACCTCGCTCAGTGGCAGTCGGGTCGGGGTGTTCGCCGGCGCCATCTCCTCCGGCTACGCCGAGCGGATCGTCGATGTGCCGGAAGAGGTCGAGGGATACCTCGGCACCGGCGGCATGGTCAGCGTCGTCTCCGGGCGCGTCGCCTACACCCTCGGCCTCCAGGGGCCGGCCGTCACGGTCGACACCGCGTGCTCGTCCTCGCTCGTGGCCATCCACCTCGCCGTGCACGCGCTGCGTCGCGGCGAGTGCACGATGGCACTGGCCGGCGGGGTGACCGTGCTGTCCACGCCCGGCATCTTCGTCGAGTTCAGCCGGCAGCGCGGCCTCGCCCCCGACGGGCGCTGCAAAGCGTTCGCCGCGGCGGCGGACGGGACCGGCTGGGCCGAGGGCGCGGGAGTGCTGCTGCTCGAACGGCTCGGCGACGCCGTCCGGGCCGGACACCGCGTACTGGCCGTCATCCGGGGCAGCGCCGTGAACCAGGACGGCGCCGGCAACGGCCTGACCGCCCCCAACGACCTCGCCCAGGAACGGGTCATCCGCCAAGCCCTCGACGCCGCACGGCTGAACGCCCACGACGTCGACGCGGTCGAGGCCCACGGCACCGGTACGGTCCTGGGCGACCCGATCGAGGCGCGGGCCCTGCTGGCCACCTACGGCCGCGACCGGCCCGCCGGACGACCGCTGCGCCTGGGCGCGGTCAAGTCGAACATCGGCCATACCGGCGCGGCGGCGGGCGTGGCCGGCGTGATCAAGATGATCGAGGCCATGCGGCACGAACTGCTGCCGCGCACACTGCACGTGGACGAGCCGACCCCGCACGTCGACTGGTCGTCCGGCGGCGTCGAACTCCTCACCCGCGCCCAACCCTGGCCGAGCGACGGCGGTCCGCGCCGGGCCGGGGTCTCCTCCTTCGGCGTGAGCGGCACCAACGCACACGTGATCGTGGAGGAGGCGCCGCGGTCGCCGGCGGAACCGGCGCCGGGCGAACCCGACGTGCCGACCGGCGCCGATACCCCCGCGTTGCCCTGGGTCCTCGGTGCCCGGGGCGACGAGGCGTTGCGGGACCAGGCCGCTCGGCTTGCCGCGTATCTGCGGGCGCGGCCGGGGTTTCGGCCCGCCGACGTGGGCTATTCGCTGGCCGTGTCCCGGGCCGCCCTCGATTCCCGTGCCGTCGTCGTGGGCACCGGTCCCGACGACCTGCTCGCCGGGCTCGACGCGCTGGCCCGGGGCGAGGACACCACCGGTGTCGTGCGGGGTCGGGTCGGCCAGGACACCCGCGTGGCCTACCTGTTCACCGGGCAGGGCGGTCAGCGTCCGGGCATGGGCCGGGAACTGTACGCGGCCTGGCCGGTGTTCGCCGACGCCTTCGACGCGGTGGCCCGGGAACTGGACGCCCGACTGGCCGGGCACGTCGAACGGCCGGTGGCCGAGGTCGTGCTGAGCGTCGACGATCCGGGCACGGCGGAACTGCTCGGGCGGACCGTCTACGCGCAGACCGGCCTGTTCGCGCTCCAGGTCGCCCTGTTCCGACTGTACGAATCGTGGGGCGTGCGCCCCGAGTTGCTGCTGGGCCACTCGATCGGCGAGTTGTCCGCCGCCCACCTGGCCGGGGTGTGGTCGCTGCCCGACGCGGCGGCGCTGGTCGCTGCCCGAGCGCTCGCGATGCAGGAACTGCCCTCCGGCGGCGCGATGGTCGCGGTTGCCGCGACCGAGGAGGAGGTACGCACCGCGATCGTCCACGCCGCCGCGCACGGTGGCGCGGTGGACGTGGCGGCGGTCAACGGCCCGGCCGCGGTGGTGGTCTCCGGGGACACCGAGCCGGTGCTCGCGCTGGCCCGACGCTTCGCCGAACACGGCCGCCGGACCCGGCGGTTGCAGACGAGCCACGCGTTCCACAGCGCGCACATGGACGGCCTGTCCGACCGGTTCCGCGAGGTGGCGGCGAGCGTTTCGGCGTCGGCTCCGCGCATCCCGGTCGTCTCCAACCGGACCGGCCGCCCCCTCACGGCGGAGGAGGCGGGCAGCGCGAACTACTGGATCCGGCACGTGCGCGAGACGGTGCGGTTCGCCGACGGCCTCGCCGCGCTCGCCGACGCGGGCGCGACCGCGCTGATCGAACTGGGCCCCGATGGGGTGTTGACCGCGCTCGCCCGGGACTTCCCGGCCGCCCGCCGGTCCGGATCGGCCGCGATCCCGGTCTGCGTACCGGCCCTGCGCCGGGGTCGACCGGAGGCGGTCACCGCCGTACACGCCCTCGGCGCCCTGCACGCGTCCGGCAGCCGGATCGACGGCGAGCGGTTCTTCGCCGGCACCGGCGCCCGCCGGATCGAACTGCCCACCTACGCGTTCCGCCGCAGGCGCTACTGGCTCGACGTCGACGCGGGCGCGCCGACGCCGGCCGGCCCGGGGGCGATCGCCACCGGCCACCCGCTGCTCGGCGCCGAACTGAGCCTGGCGGCCGGCGACGGACCGGTCCTCACCGGACGGTTGTCCCGACGCACCCACCCGTGGCTGGCGGACCATGTGGTCGGCGGCAGCGTGCTCTTCCCCGGCACCGCGTTCGTGGAGGTCGCGATCCGGGCCGGTGACCGGGTGGGCTGCCCGCACGTGGCCGAACTCATGGTGGAGGCACCGCTCGTCGTCCCCGAGCACGACGCGGTGTGGATCCAGGTCACGGTCGGAGCGGTCGAGGAGGCCGGTCGCCGCCGGGTGGAGGTGCACTCCCGGCGCGAGGACACGGGCGATCACGGGTCGGGTACGGACGGCGCGTGGACCCGGCACGCGGTCGGCGTACTCACCCCCGAAGCCGTCGTCGAGACCACGTCCGACGCGGATCCCGCCACCTCGGCGCTGTGGCCGCCGCCCGGAGCCGAACCGATCGACCTCGGCGACTTCTACGCCGACCTCGCCGCCGGCGGCTTCGGGTACGGCCCGTCCTTCCGCGGCATGCGCGCGGCCTGGCGGCTCGGTAATCACGTGTACGCCGAGGTCGCCCTGCCCGACGAACACCTCGCCACCGCCGCCGACTTCCTCTTGCACCCGGCGCTCTTCGACGCGGCCCTGCACGCCGGCGGCCTGATCGAGCACGGGCACGATCCCGGGCAGCCGCGACTGGTGTTCTCCTGGAGTGGGGTGAGCGTGCACGCCGTCGGCGCCGGTGCGCTGCGGGTACGCCTGTCGGTCACCGGCGCCGACGCGGTCGAACTGGTCGCCGCCGACGGCTCCGGCAACCCCGTGGTCTCGGTCCGCCAACTGGTGACGCGCCCGAACGGCCCCGCCGAGCCGGCCGGTGGCGAGCTGTACCGGCTCGACTGGGTCCCACTCGCCGTACCCGAGCAGCCGCAGGACACCGAGGACGAGGGCCCGTGGGCGGTGCTCGCCCCCGACCCCTTCGGCCTGCGCGACGCGCTGGAGCGGGCCGGGATCACGGCGCGCGACCATCCCGAACTCGTCCCGCTCGCCGAGGAGTCCGCCACGCCGACGGTGTTCCTGCTCCCGCTCGCCCCGGAGCCCGTGGCGGCGCTGCCCGACGCGGCGGACCGGGCCGTCGAGTGCATGCTGCACACCGTCCGGCAGTGGCTGGCCCACCCCGCCTGGGCGGCGACCCGGTTGGTCGTCGTCACACGCGGTGCGGTCGCGGCCCGCCCCGGCGAGGGTGTCACCGACCCGGTCCACGCGCCCGTCCGGGGCCTGCTGGGCTCGGTACAGGCCGAACACCCGGGGCGGTTCCTGCTCGTCGACATCGACCCGGACGCCGACGCGCCGACCGCGCTGCCCGACGCCGTACGGGCGGCGTTCGCCGCCGGTGAGTCGCAGACCGCCCTGCGTGCGGGCGCGGCGCTGGTCCCGAGGATCGCCCGGGGCGACGACACCCGGCTGCTGCCCGCCGCCCCCGACGGCCCCTGGGTGCTGGACACCACCGGCGCGGGCGACCTGGACCGCCTCGCGCCGCTGCCCTTCCCGGACGCCGCCCGCTCGCTCGCCCCACACGAGATCCGGCTCGCGGTCCACGCCGCCGGCCTCAACTTCCGCGACGTGCTGGTCGGTCTGGGCGTGGTACCCGCGCACGTCGGCATGGGCACCGAGGCCGCCGGGATCGTCACCGAGGTCGGCTCGGCCGCCGGCGCCTGGCGACCCGGCGACCGCGTGACGGGCCGGGTGCCCGCAGCGCTCGGCCCGGTCGCCGTCGTCGACCACCGGGCCGTCGTGCGCATCCCGGCGGGATGGACGTTCGCCGAGGCCGCCGGCATGCCGGTCGCCTTCCAGACCGCCCACCACGCCCTGTTCGACGTCGCCGCCCTCAAGCCGGGCGAATCCGTCCTGATCCACGCGGCGGCCGGTGGCGTGGGCATGGCCGCCGTACAACTGGCCCGGCACCTCGGCGCCGAAGTCTACGCCACGGCGAGCCCCGGCAAATGGGACACCCTGCGCGAACTCGGCCTGGACGACCGGCACATCGCCTCCTCCCGCTCGCTCGACTTCGAGCACGCCTTCGCCGGCGCGGGCGACGGCCGCGGCGTCGACGTCGTGCTCAACGCGCTGGCCCGGGAGTATGTGGACGCCTCGCTGCGCCTGCTGGCACCCGGCGGCCGGCTGGTCGAACTCGGCAAGACCGACCGGCGCGACCCCGAAGCCGTCGCCGCGCGGTACCCGGGGGTGACCTACCACCCCTTCGTCGACCCCGGCCCCGAGCGCATCGGCCGCATCCTCACCGAGATCGTCGACCTCGTCGAAGGCGGCGCCCTGCACCTGCTCCCGGTGCGCACCTGGGACATCCGGGAGGCGGCACACGCTTACCGGTACATGAGCCAGGCCAGGCACATCGGCAAGATCGTGCTGACCGTGCCCGCCGCACTCGACCCCGAAGGCACCGTACTGATCACCGGGGGTACCGGCGCCCTCGGCGGCCTGCTGGCCCGGCACCTGGTGACCGAGCACGGTGTCGGACACCTGCTGCTCACCGGTCGGGCCGGCGAGCGGGCCCCGGGCGCCCGGGCACTGCGCGAGGAACTGCACCGGCTGGGCGCCCGGCACGTCGAGATCGTCGCCTGCGACGTCGCCGACCGGGAGCAACTGGCCGGCGTACTGGCCCGGGTGCCCGCCGCGCACCCCCTGACCGCCGTCGTGCACGCCGCCGGCGTGGTCGAGGACGGCGTGGTCACGTCCATGACCGGCGACGGGCTGCGCCGGGTGTTGCGCCCGAAGATCGCCGGCGCGATGAACCTGCACCGGTTGACCGCCGACGCCGCCCTCGCGATGTTCGTGCTGTACTCGTCGGTGGCCGGGGTGGTCGGCGGCGCGGGACAGGGCGGCTACGCAGCGGCCAATACCTTCCTCGACGCGCTGGCCCACCACCGCCGGGCGGCCGGGCTGCCCGGCGTCTCGCTGGCCTGGGGGTTGTGGGACCAGACGAGTGAGATCACCGCCGGCCTCGGTCCGGCCGACCGGGCCCGGTCGGCGCGCTCGGGGATGGTGCCGCTGTCCGCCGGGCAGGGCCTGGCCCTGTTCGACGCGGCCACGACACTGCCGGATCCGCTGCTGCTGCCGCTGCGCTTCGACGGCGCGGCACTGGAACGCGGCGCCGGCACGGTGCCCGCGGTGTTGCGCGGCCTGGTGCGCGGCCCGGGACGGCGGAGTGCTCGCACCACCGCACGGGCGGAGCCGGCCGCCGACCTGGGACGGCGCCTGGCCGCATCGACCGAGGCGGACCGGCGCAGGCTGCTGGTCGACCTGGTTTGCGGCCACGCGGGCACCGTGCTGGGCCTCGGCGGCGCGGACGCGGTGGACCCGTACCGTGGCTTCACCGACATCGGCTTCGACTCGCTGACCGCCGTGGAACTGCGCAACCGCCTCGACGCCGCCACCGACCTGCGGCTGCCCGCCACTCTGGTCTTCGACCACCCGACCCCGGCCGACCTCGCGGACCACCTGTACGCCGAACTCGTCCCCGACACCGACACCTCCGCCGCGGTGCCCGCGCTGCTCGCCGAACTCGACCGCCTGGCCGTCCGGCTCGCCGAGGTGCGGGCCGACGAGGACGACCGCGCCGAGATCGCGGGCCGGCTCGACCGGCTGCGCAGCGCGTGGCGCGGCCGGGAGGAGTACGCCGCCGGGGACGGCGCCTCGACATCCGCTGCCGCTCGGCTCGAAGCGGCGAGCGCGGACGAGGTGCTCGACTTCATCGATCGCGAACTCGGGTCGTCCTGATCGGGTTCACCTTGCCGTACAGCTCCGTCGAGTCCCCGGCACAACTCGGATCGGCCCTGTTTCAGCCTCGTTCAGCTTCCGTCAGCCCCGTACAGCCCAGGAAGGACCGACACGACCATGCCGGACCGCGACCCGCCGGACAACCACAAGCTGGTCGGCTACCTCAAGCGCGTGGCCGCGGAACTGCACGACGCTCGCGCGGAGTTGCGCCGCATCGAGGAGCGGGACACGGAGCCCGTCGCGATCGTCGCGATGGCCTGCCGCTTCCCGGGCGGGGTGGCCTCGCCCGAGGACCTGTGGCGCCTGGTGGCCGAGGGGCGCGACGCGATCGGACCGCTGCCCACCGATCGCGGCTGGGACGTGGACGGGCTCGACGCCGTCACCGAGAGCCGGGTGCGGCAGGGCGGATTCCTCGACCGTGTGGCCGACTTCGACCCCGAGTTCTTCGGGATCTCGCCGCGCGAGGCCCTGGCGATGGACCCGCAGCAGCGTGTGCTGCTCGAAGTGGGCTGGGAGTTGTTCGAACGCGCCGGCCTGGATCGCGCCGCCGTGCGCGGCAGCCGTACCGGCGTCTTCGTCGGCGGCGGCTGGACCGGCTACGGCAGCGACCTGGGCGAGGTGCCCGACGGCGTCGGCGACCACCTGGCCACGGGGACGATCATCAGCGTCCTGTCCGGCCGCCTCGCCTTCCTGTACGGGCTCGAAGGCCCCGCCGTCACCGTCGACACCGCGTGCTCGTCCTCGCTGGTCGCGCTGCACCTCGCCGTCCGGGCGCTGCGCGGCGGCGAATGCACGATGGCGCTGGCCGGCGGGGTCACGGTGATGCCGCACATGGGCGTGTTCGGCGCGTCCGGCCGGCAGCACGGCATGGCACCGGACGGCCGATGCAAGGCCTTCGGCGCCGGCGCGGACGGCACCGGCTGGTCCGAGGGCGCCGGACTGCTCCTGCTGCAACGGCTCTCCGACGCGCGCCGCGCCGGCCGGCGGGTACTCGCCGTGGTGCGCGGCAGCGCGGTCAACCAGGACGGCGCCGGCAGCGGCCTGACCACGCCCAACGGCTCCGCGCAACGCCGGGTGATCCGGCAGGCGTTGGCCGACGCCCGGCTCACCCCGGACGACATCGACGCGGTCGAGGCGAGTGCCACCGGCACCCCCCTCGGCGACCCGATCGAGGCCCGGGCCCTGCTGGCCGGCTACGGGTCGGGCCGCGACCCCCGGCAACCCCTGTGGCTCGGCTCCCTCAAGTCCAACGTGGGCCACACCCAGTCGGCCGCCGGCGTCGCGGGTGTGATCAAGACGGTCATGGCGCTGCGCCACGGCGTGCTGCCCAAAACGCTGCACGTGGACGAGCCGACGCCGCACGTGGACTGGTCGGCCGGCACCGTACGCCTGCTGACCGAGGCGCGGCCGTGGCCCGACACCGGCGAACGGCCGCGCCGGGCCGGGGTCTCGTCCTTCGGGATCAGCGGCACCAACGCGCACGTCGTCGTCGAACAGGCGCCGGACGAGCCCGAGTTCGAGCCGGAGCGGATCGCGGTCGTGAACCGGCCGCCGGCGCCCTGGGTGTTGTCGGCGCGCGACGAGGAGGGGCTGCGCGCACAGGCGGAACGACTGGCGGCCCGGGTCACGGCCGAGCCCGACCTTGTGCCCGACGACGTCGCCTATTCGCTGGCCACCACCAGGACGGCACTGGCCTGCCGCGCCGCGGTGACCGCCGCCGACCTCGACGGCTTCGCCGCACGGCTACGGGCCCTGGCCGCCGGCGAGGGGACGGCCGTGATGGCCGCACGGGACCCGCGGCCGGTCTTCGTCTTCCCGGATCACGGCCCGTCGTACCGGACCGACCCGTTCCGGGAACTGCTCGACATGAGCCCGGAGTTCGCCGCGACCATCGCGGAGTGTCAGAGTGCGCTCGACCCCTGGGTCGGCTGGTCGATCGCCGAGCTTTTGCGCGCGGCGGACGAGCGGGCGCCGACCCGGGTCGATGTCGCCGAGCCCCTGTCGTGGGCCGTGGCGGTCGCGCTCGCTCGGCTCTGGCAGGCGCACGGCGTGCAACCCGCCGCCGTGGTGGGCCACGGGCACGGCGAGATCGCCGCGGCCTGCGTCGCGGGCGGCCTGACCCTGGCGGACGGCGCCAAGGTGGCCGCCCTGCGCGGGCGGGCCCTGCACGAACTGGCCGGCACCGGCGGCATGGTCGCAGGCGCGGTGTCGGACCACGCGCCGAACACGCCCCACGTGGAGGCGATCCGCGCCCGGCTGACGCGGGACCTGGCCGACCTCGCCCCGATGCCGGCCACGGTGCCGTTCCACTCCTCGACGACCGGCACACCGGCGGACACCGCCGTGCTCGACGCCGACCACTGGTACGGGAATCCGTGGCGGCAGGTGCGCTTCGACGACGCCGTCGGCGGCCTGTCGAGCGAGGGGCACAACGTCTTCGTCGAGATCGGTGCCCAACCGGTCCTCACCATCGCGTCGGCCGACACGATCGCCGCCGACGTGCCGGCGGTCGTGCCGGCGATCTTCCCGCGGAGGGCGGACGGTTCCGGCGGCTTCGCCGGGGCCCTGGCCGCCGCGCATGTGCACGGGCTCGACGTCGACTGGCGGCATCTGTTCGACGGGTCGGCGGTGCCGCCGCGCCGGGTGGATCTGCCGACCTACGCGTTCCGGCGTCGGCGCTTTTGGCCGGTGACCGCCGCTGGCGGGGAGGCCGGCGGCGGACATCCGCTGCTCGGCGCCCGACCCGCGCGACTCGCCTCCGGGCCGGCCGGCGCCGACGGCGGCGCACCGGTTCGCGGCAACTCCTCGACGGGGAACGGTGATCCGGATGCCGGCCGCCTCGTTCGCGAGTTGCTCGCCCTCGACGCGCCGGCGCGCGAACGTGCGCTCACCCGACTGGTCCGGGCCCAGGCCGCGGCGGCCCTCGGCTACGACACCGCCGAAGCCGTCGACCCGGACAGCCCGTTCAGGAGCCTCGGCGTCGACTCCGTCATCGCCCTCGACCTGCGCAACCGCCTGGCCGCACACATCGGCCGGCAACTGCCCGCCACCCTGGTCTTCGACCACCCCACGGTCGTCGCGCTCGCCCGACACCTGGGCACCGAACTACATGCCCCCGGAGACCGGTTCCCGTCGCATCCGGCACCGGTCCCGACCGGCGCCGACCACGAACCGCTCGCCATCGTCGGCATGGCCTGCCGCTTCCCGGGCGGCGTCGGCTCGCCCGAGGACCTGTGGCGCATGCTGGCCGACGGCCGCGACGGACTGACCGACTTCCCCACCGACCGCGGATGGCCGCTCGACGGGCTCTACCACCCCGATCCCGACCACCCCGGCACCAGCTACGTGCGCTCGGGCGGCTTCGTCGAGCACGCGACCGACTTCGACGCGGGCTTCTTCGGCATCTCGCCGCGCGAGGCGTTGGCGATGGATCCGCAACAGCGCCTCCTCCTGGAGACCTCCTGGGAGGTGTTCGAACGGGCCGGGATCGACCCCGTCACCCTGCGCGGTTCGGACACCGGCGTGTTCGTCGGCGCGGTCGACATCGGCTACCCCACCGGAATGCACGTACCCGACGAACTCGGCGGCTACCTCGGCACCGGGAACGCCGCGAGCGTCGCCTCCGGCCGCCTCGCCTACACCTTCGGCCTGGAGGGGCCGGCGATCACGGTCGACACGGCCTGTTCGTCCTCGCTGGTCGCGCTGCACCTGGCCGGGCAGGCGCTGCGTGGCGGCGAATGCTCCATGGCGCTGGCCGGCGGTGTCACGGTGTACGCCAACCCCGCGGCGTTCGTGGAGTTCAGCCGACAGCGGGTGCTCGCCGCCGACGGCCGGTGCAAGCCGTTTGCGTCCGCCGCCGACGGTACCGGCTGGTCCGAGGGCATCGGCATGCTGCTCGTCGAACGACTGTCCGACGCGCGTCGCAACGGCCACCGCGTCCTGGCGACCATCCTCGGCTCGGCCGTCAACCAGGACGGCGCGAGCAACGGCCTGACCGCGCCCAACGGACCCGCGCAACAACGGGTGATCCGCCAGGCGTTGGCGAATGCCGGTCTGACCGCGCGGGACGTGGACGCCGTCGAGGCACACGGCACCGGCACCGCCCTCGGCGACCCGATCGAGGCCCGGGCCCTGATCGCCACCTACGGCCGGGAACACCACGCGGACGAGCCGGTGTGGCTGGGCGCGCTCAAGTCCAACATCGGGCACACCACCGCCGCCGCGGGCGTGGCCGGGGTGATCAAGATGGTGTTGGCGATGCGGCATGGCGTGGTGCCGAAGACGCTGCACGTCGATGCGCCGACGCCGCATGTGGACTGGTCGGCCGGCACGGTGGAGTTGTCGACCGAGGCGCGTCCGTGGCCGGAGACGGGCCGGCCGCGTCGGGCCGCCGTGTCGTCGTTCGGGATCAGCGGGACGAACGCGCACACCGTGCTCGAATACCGCCCGCCCGAGCCGGCCGACCCGCCCGAGCTGCCGGGCACCGATGCGGGAGTCGATCCGGGCGTACTGCCGTACCTGCTCTCGGCCAAAACACCGCAGGCGCTCGCCGCCCAGGCCGAACGGCTGCATGCGCACCTCACCGCCGAAGGCGCCGCGATCGCCCCGGCCGACCTCGCCGCCGCGCTGGCCGGCAGCCGCGCCGCACTGGAGCACCGGGCGGTGGTGACGGCCGCGGACCGGGCCGAGTTGCTGGCCGGCCTTGCCGCCCTCGCGGTGGGAGACCCTATCGGCACCGTGACCGTCGGCCTCGCACGGGCGGGCCGCCGACCGGTGTTCCTCTTCGGCGGCCAAGGCGGTCAGCGGGTCGGGATGGGGCGTGAACTGCACGCCGTCCATCCGGTGTTCGCGGCGGCCTTCGACGAGGTCGTGTCCGCGTTGGACGACCGGTTGGCCGGGCACGTGGCGTATTCGGTGCGGGACGTGGTCTTCGGGATGAAGGGCACCGAAGGGCTCCTGGACGAGACGGTGTTCGCCCAGGCCGGGTTGTTCGCGGTGGAGTGCGCGCTGTTCCGACTGGTCGAATCGTTCGGCGTGCGGCCGGAGTTCCTGCTCGGGCACTCGATCGGGGAGTTGGCCGCCGCACATGTCGCGGGTGTGTGGTCGCTCGCGGACGCGGCGACCGTCGTCGCGGCGCGTGGGCGGTTGATGCAGGCGCTGCCGGCGGGTGGGGCGATGGTCGCGGTGCAGGCCACCGAGGACGAGGTTCGCAGCGCCCTGGACAGGCGGGGCGCGGCGTGTGTGGCCGCCGTCAACGGGCCTGTGTCCGTGGTGGTTTCGGGGGATGAGGACGCCGTACTGGCGGTGGCCGCGCGCTTCGCGGAGCAGGGTCGGCGGACCAAAAGGCTGCGGGTCGGCCACGCGTTCCACTCGGCGCGGATGGAGCCGATGCAGGCCGAATTCCGTGCCGTGCTGGCGGGCGTCTCCTACGCCGACCCGCGGATTCCGATGTTGTCCAACCTCACCGGCTCCGTCGCCGGCGCCGGTGAGTTGGCGAGCCCGGACTACTGGCTGCGTCAGGTACGCGAGCCGGTCCGCTTCGCCGACTGTGTCGCGTGGGTGCGGGCTTCGGGTGATCTTGTACTGGTCGACGTCGGGCCCGACGGGGCGTCCACCGCGATGGCCCGCGAATGCCTCGGCCCGGCCGTCCGCACGCCGCCCGCCCAGACACCGACCGCCGAGACACCCGCCGTCGCCCTGCTGCGCCGGGACCGGCCGGAACGGGCCGCGTTCACCGCCGCCCTGGGTGCGCTGCACGTACACGGGACACCCGTCGACTGGTCCGCCTTGCTCACCGGGCGCGGCGCGGCGGTCGACCTGCCCACCTACCCGTTCCAGAGACAGCGCTACTGGCTCGACCCGCTGCCCGACACGCGCACGGCCGGCGACCCGGACAGGTGGCGGTATCGCGCCGAATGGACCCCGTGGACCGAACGATCCGACACCGAACCGACCGGCACCTGGCTCGTGGTGAGCCATCCGGCGAGCCCGTACACGGACGCCTGCGTGCAAGCGCTCGAACGATGCGGTGCCGCCGTGACCCGGCTTCGGGTCGACGCGACGGAGTGCGACCGCGGCGTCCTCGCCGAGCACCTGCGCCGCCTCGGCCCGCTCGACGGTGTGCTCTCGCTGCTGTCCGACCTGCCGGGTGAACCCGCCGACCTGCCGGGACTCACCCACGGCTTGGCGGCCACCCTCGCCCTCGCCCGGGCGTTCGCCGACACCCGACCCGGAGGCAGATTGTGGTGCGTGACCTCCGGCGCGGTATCCGTCGCGGAGCGCGACCCGCTCGGCTCCGCCGACCAGGCCGGGATCTGGGGATTCGGCCGCACCGCCGCGCTCGAACTGCCCGGCCTGTGGGGCGGTCTCGTGGATCTACCCGACGGCACGCGGCCCACGGTCGACACCGTGACGGAGGAGTCCGACGCCGTCGACGTCCGGTCCCGGCTCGCCGGCGTGCTCGCACAGGGCGCCGAGGACCAGGTGGCGATCCGTGCCGACGGCGTTCACGTCCGCCGCCTGGTCCGCGCGCCCGCCACCGCCCCGACCGCCGACCGGCCCTGGCAGCCCACCGGCACGGTACTGATCACCGGCGGCACCGGCGGCCTCGGCGCGCACGTGGCGCGCTGGGCAGCGGGCGCGGGCGCGGAGCGGGTGGTCCTGGCCGCGCGTCGGGGAGCGCGAGCCCCCGGGGCGCAAGACCTCGCGGCCGAACTGTCCGGCCTCGGCGTCGCCGTACTGATCGAGAGTTGCGACACGGTCGACCGGCACGCCGTGGAGCGTCTGGTCGAGCGGATCGACGTCGACGGGCCGCCGCTGAGCGCGGTGGTACACGCCGCCGGGGTGGCCCAGGCGGCCCTGATCGCGGACACCGATCCGGTCGAGGCGGCGCGCGTCATCGCGGGCAAGGCCGCCGGTGCCGCCCACCTGGACGCCGTGCTGGGCGAGCGCCCACTGGCGGCGTTCGTGCTCTTCTCGTCGATCGCCGGCGTCTGGGGCAGCGGCGGCCAGGGTGTCTACGCGGCCGCCAACGCACACCTCGACGCGCTCGCCCGGGACCGGCGCGCCCGCGGCCTGACCGCCACGTCGATCGCCTGGGGCCCGTGGGCCGGGGGCGGCATGGTCGAGCAGGCCGACGGGAACCGGCTCGCCCGGCTCGGCCTGCGCGCGATGGACCCGCAGGCCGCCGTGACCGCGATGACCCGTGCGGTGGGCCGCGGCGACGCCGATGTGGTCGTCGCCGACGTCGACTGGCCCGCCTTCGCCGCGAGTTTCACGTCGTCGCGCCCGAGTCCGCTGCTCCGCGGCCTGCCCGAGGTCGACGCCGCGCTCGCCGCACCGGCCGCCGGAGCCGGCGCGGCGGACCTCGACCTGATCGGGCGGCTGGCCGCGGCGGGTCCGATGGAACGCGAGGCGATCCTGCTCGACCTCGTACGCGGCCAGGTCGCGGCCGTCCTGGGTCACACCTCGGCCGCGCGGATCCGGGCCGACCAGGCGTTCGGCGACCTGGGTTTCGACTCGCTGACCGCCGTCGACCTGCGCGACCGGCTCGGTCGGGTGACCGGCGTCGAGCTGCCGAGCACGCTGGTGTTCGACCACCCGACACCCGTCGACCTGGCCGCCCGACTGCGAGCCGCGCTGACCGCCGGCGACCCATCGGTGCTCACCCCGGTGCTGGCCGAACTCGACGGCCTGGAAGCCGCGTTCGATCGGGTCGCCGACGAGGACCCGCAGGTCCGGGCCCGGGTCGTGCTGCGCATGCGGCGTTTCGTCGAACGGCTCGGCGCCCTCGATCGGGACGACACCGCGACCCCCGACGGAGCCGGAGTCGAGGACGCCTCCGACGACGAACTGTTCGCGCTGCTCGACCACCATCTCGAAGCCCCCGGGCAGACCCCGAAAGGTGACCACTCATGAGCGGCGGCGAAGACCGACTTCGGGACTACCTCAAGCGCGCGACCGTCGACCTCCAGCGGGCCCGCGCCCGCATCGCCGAGTTGGAGCGACCACCCGAGCCGATCGCCGTGATCGGCATGGCCTGCCGCTACCCCGGCGGCGTGCGCTCGCCCGAGGACCTGTGGCGGCTGGTCGCCGACGGGGTGGACGCGGTGAGCGGCTTCCCGAACGATCGGGGCTGGGCGGTGGACGAGCTTTACCACCCCGATCCCGAACACCGGGGCACCAGTTATACGCGCGAGGGCGGATTCCTGGCCGGCGCGGGCGAGTTCGACGCCGGCTTCTTCGGGATCTCGCCGCACGAGGCGCTGGTCATGGACCCGCAGCAGCGGCTGCTCCTGGAGACCTCCTGGGAGGCGTTCGAACGGGCCGGGATCGATCGGCGTGCCCTGAAAGGCAGTTCGACCGGAGTCTTCGTCGGCGGCACCCCCAGCGGCTACGGCTTCGGGGTCGAGCGCCTGCCGGACGGGGTCGAGGGATATGCGCTCACCGGCGGGGTCGGCAGCGCGATGTCGGGCCGGGTGTCCTACGTGCTCGGCCTCGAAGGCCCGTCGGTGACCGTGGACACCGCGTGTTCGTCCGCGCTGGTGGCGCTGCACCTCGCCGTGCAGGCGCTGCGCGGCGGCGAGTGCACGATGGCCCTCGCGGGCGGCGCGAGCGTGATCGTGAACCCGGCCGTCTTCGTCGAGTTCAGCCGGCAGGGCGTGTTGTCCGCCGACGGCCGGTGCAAGTCGTTCGCCGCCGCGGCCGACGGTACCGGGTGGGCCGAGGGGGTCGGGATGCTCCTGGTCGAACGGCTGAGCGACGCGCGGCGCAGGGGGCACCCGGTACTGGCCGTGGTGCGCGGCAGCGCGGTCAACCAGGACGGCGCGAGCAACGGCCTCACCGCCCCCAACGGCCCCGCGCAACGACGAGTGATCGAGGGGGCGTTGGCGAACGCGGGCCTGGCCCCCGCCGACATCGACGCGGTGGAGGCGCACGGTACCGGCACCCGGCTCGGCGACCCGATCGAGGCCCGGGCGCTGATCGCCACGTACGGCGGCGGCCGGGACCCCGAACGGCCGCTGTGGATCGGCTCGGTGAAATCCAACATCGGGCACACCGCCGCCGCCGCGGGCGCCGCCGGGGTCATCAAGATGGTGATGGCGATGCGCCACGGCGTGCTGCCCGGGACGTTGCACGTGGATGCGCCGACCCCGCACGTCGACTGGACCGCGGGCGCCGTCGAAGTACTCGCCGAGGCCAGGAGTTGGCCCGGCGACGGAACACCGCGCCGCGCCGGCGTGTCGTCCTTCGGGATCAGTGGTACCAATGCGCATCTGATCCTCGAACAGGCCCCCGAGGCGGCCCCGGTCGCCGACGGGGAAAAGAGGTCCGGCGCACCGGTGTTGACCGACCCCGCCGTGCTGCCGTTCGTCCTGTCCGCGGACAGCCCCGAGGGCCTGCGGGCCCAAGCCGCGCGGCTGGCCGCCCACCTGGACACCGACGTCGGCCGGGACGCCACGCCGGCCGACCTAGCCCACTCCCTGCACGTCACCCGATCCGCCCTGGACCACCGCGCCGTGATCCGGGTCGGCGACCGCGACCGACTCCGGAAGGCGCTGGCGGGCCTCGCCGCCGGCACCCCGACCGCCGCGGTGACCCGGGGCCAGGCCCGATACGGCGAACGTGTCGTGTTCGTCTTCCCCGGCCAAGGCTCCGAGTGGGTCCGGATGGCGGCCGAACTGCTGGACCACGCACCGGTGTTCGCCGCGCAGATCGCGGCGTGTCAGCAGGCCCTCGCCCCGCACGTGGACTGCTCCCTCGAAGAGTGGTTGCGCGCCGACGCCGACACCGCGCAGGAGTGGTTGACCCGCATCGACGTACTGCCGGTGGTGTTGTGGGCGGTGATGATCGCCCTGGCCGAACTGTGGCGCGCCTGCGGTGTCGAACCCGCCGCCGTGGTGGGCCACTCGCAGGGGGAGATCGCCGCCGCCTATATCGCGGGCGCCCTGACCCTGGCCGACTCCGCGAAGATCGTCGCCCTGCGCAGCCGAACCGTCGCGGCACTGGCCGGCCGCGGCGGCGTGCTCTCCGTCGGTGAACCCGCCGCCCGGGTCGCCACACGGTTGGCACGGTGGCCCGGCCGGTTGTCGATCGCCGTGCTCAACGGCCCCGTCTCCACCGGGGTCTCCGGCGACACCGCCGCCCTGGCCGAACTCTCCGCGGAATACACGGCCGAGGGCATCCGCCACTGGCGCATTCCCACCACCTACGCCTCGCACAGCCCCCAGGTGGAGGAGATCCGCGATCGGCTGGTCGATGTCCTCGCCGGGATCCAACCGCGCCCGGCCCGCATCCCGTTCCACTCGACGGTCACCGCCGGCCGGCACGACACCACCGACCTCGACGCCGACTACTGGTACCGCAACCTGCGGCAGACCGTGCGCTTCGAGGAGACCGTGCGCAACCTGGTCGACGCCGGACACACCGCCTTCGTCGAGATCAGCCCGAATCCCCTGTTGGTCCCGGTCGTCGAGCAGATGCTGGACGCAACGGACCGCACCGCCGTCGTGCTCGGCACACTGCGCCACGGCCGGTCGGACATGGCCCGATTCCTCGGCTCGCTCGCCGAAGCCCACGTGCACGGGCTGCCGGTCGCGTGGAACGCGGTCCTGGGCGCCGACTTCGGCCGGCGGGTGCCGCTGCCGACCTATGCGTTCCGACACCGGCACTACTGGCTGGAGCCCGGCGGCGGCCGGGCCGGCGCGGACGAGGTCGGGCTCGCCCCCGTCGACCATCCGCTGCTGCGCGCCGGCACCACCTTGTCCGACCTCGGCCGGTCGGTGCTGACCGGGTCGATCTCGGCGCGTACGCACCCCTGGGTTGCGGAACACGCCGTCGGCGACACCGCCGTGCTGCCCGCAACGGCCCTGGTGGAGCTGGCGATCCGGGCGGCCGACGAGGTGGGCTGTGGCCGCGTCGACGACCTCGACCTCGACGCACCGCTGATCCTGCCGCCGACGGGTGGTGTACGGCTACAGGTCGTGGTGGGCCCGGCGGACGACACCGGCCGTCGCGAACTCACCGTGCACTCCCGCCCGGTGGGCAACGGGTCCGCGGACGAGGGGGGTTGGCAGCTCCATGCCTCCGCCGTACTCGATCCGCGCGGCGCCGCCGCGGACTTCGACCTCACCACCTGGCCGCCGGCCGGTGCCGTCGCGGTGGACACCGATGCCGTCCGGGACCGGGCTCGGGCCGTCGGCTGGGCGTACGGGCCTGCCTTCCAGGGCCCGGAGCAGGTCTGGCGGGTGGGCGAGGAGGTGTACGCGGAGGTCGCGCTGGGAGAGCGGGAGCGCGCCGAGGCCGGGCGCTACGGCCTGCATCCGGTGCTGCTCGACCTCGCGCTCCAGGCGTACGACCGGGCCGACTCGGGTGATGCGCACGACGGGGTTTTGCTGCCGTGGGTCTGGCACGGCGTCTCGCTGCACGCCTCGGGAGCGCGGCGGCTGCGGGTGCGGCTCGTGCCTCGGGGCGCGGACGCGGTCACCGTGCTGGTGGCCGACGCCACGGGTGCTCCGGTGTTGCGTGCCGAGTCCGTCGAACTGCGCCGGGTCCGGGTCCAACGGGCGATCGGCGCCGATGTGCAGCGTGGCCCCGCCCGGGGACCGGCTCGGAGGGTGGCGGTCGACGACGCGACGGGCTCGGGGCCCTCGCTCGGGCGGCGGTTGTCCGGACTGTCCGCGGCGGACCGCGAGGACGTCCTCGTCGACCTGGTCCGCGCGCAGGCCGCCGCGGTCCTGGGCCACGGGTCGGCGGGCGCGGTGGATCCGGACCGGGCCTTCCGCGACCTCGGCTTCGAGTCCGTCACCGCCGTGGAACTGCGCAACCGCCTCACCGCCGACACCGGACTGCGGCTGCCCGCGACGCTGGTCTTCGACTACCCCACGTCCGTCGACCTGGCGCGTCGGCTGCTTGCGGATCTGGCTCCCGAACCGGCCGAGGCGCCGCCTTCCGGCCCGGCGGCGCCGGACCCATCGGGCGTCGGCGGCACGCCCGCCCACGACCGCACCGAGGAGGCGGTGGCGTCGATCGCAGAGATGGACGCCGACGAACTCGTGCGCCTCGCCCTCGACGGCCTCGACGAGGTCTGACGGCGGGGCCGGCCTCTCGGGGTCGGCCCCGCCGGGTCGTCATCCCGCGAGCGCGGGCGGAGTACGGCGCGACGTCACCCGGATGCGCCCAGCCAGTACGGCTCGCGTTGGAACGGGTAGGTCGGCAGGTCGATCCGGCGGGCGGGTACGTCCCGGAACAGCGCGGCGGGGTCCGGGGCGGCGCCGGCCGTGTACAACCGGGCCACCGCCAACGCCGCCGCACGAGAAGCGGGCAGTGTGTCCGACAGCAGGTACACCGTGCCCGGCCGGTCCCGGCCGGGGGCGCCGAGCACCACGACGAGGTCGGTGTCGAGTGTCCCGGTCGCGGCGTCGGACCCCTCGCCCGAGGCGCCGGCGCTGCCCACCACGCCTGCGCCGCCGACCGCACCGGCGAGCAGCGCGGCGGCGTCGATCCGCGTGCCGCCGTCCGCCGCCAGGACCGGAACGCGCGGTGGCGCGACCGCGCGGTCGTTCGGGTCGGCGCTGCCCCGGGCGGCCACGGCGGCGGCCTGACGCAGGGTCAGGATGCCGCCGAGATGGGCGGCGGCGAGCCGGCCCGCGCCGCGCCCGGAGATGGCGTCCGGGCGCAGTCCCAGGCCCTCCAGGAGCCGGTACGCGGCGACATGTGCCGCGAACGCGGCGGCGCCGGCGTGTGGTTCGGCGTCCTTGCCCGGTGTGGGCAGCGGTCGATCCAGGTGGGGGGCGAGGGCGTGGGCGGCCTCGTCCCAGGCGTGCGCGTAGGCCGGGAACGCCGCGTAGAACTCGGCCTCGGCGGCGGCGGAGCGTTCCTCGGCGCCGGGCAGCAGTGCCACCAGGCGGGCGTCGTCGCCGGCGGCCCGGCCGGTAAGCACGGCGGGATGCGCGGTGCCGGCGGCCAACGCGGCCAGGGCGTCGAGGAGTTCGGCCCGCTCGGTCACCGGGATCGCGGCGCGTTGCTCGAACACGGTTCGGGTGGTGGCCAGCGACCGGGCCACCTCGGCCGGGGTGACGGTGTCCGGGCCGGACGCCAGGTGCTCGCGCAGCCGGCGGGCCTGTGCGGCGAGCGCGGGTGCGGTGCGGGCCGACAGCAGGCACGGCGGCGAGGACGATCCGGCGTCGGGTACCGGCGTCGTGGGCTCCTCGGGCGGCTGCTCCAGGATGAAGTGCACCTTGGTGCCGTTGCCGCCGAACGACGATACCCCGGCGCGGCGCGGCCGTCCGGTCTCCGGCCAGGGCATCGCCCGGTGGGGCAGCGCGATGCCGCTGTGCTCCCAATCGATGTCGGGCAGCGGTTCGGCGGCGTGCAACGCCTCGGGTACGACGCCGTGTCGCATCGCCAGGATCGTCTTGATCACGCCGACCACCCCCGACGCGGCGTGGGGGTGGCCGATGTTGGCCTTGACGCTGCCCACCCACAGGGGCCGGTCGGCGGGACGGTGCCGGCCGTACGCGTCGATGATCGCCTCGGCCTCGACGGCGTCGCCGAGCGGCGTACCGGTGCCGTGCGCCTCGATCACGTCGATGTCGGCCGGGCCGAGTCCCGCCTCGGCGAGCGCCAGTTGCATTACCCGGCTCTGCGACGGGCCGTGCGGTGCGGTCAGCCCGTTGCCGGCGCCGTTGTGGTTCAGCGCCGAGCCGCGGATCACCGCGAGTTCCGGGTGCCCACGGCGGCGGGCCTCGGAGCGGCGTTCGACGATCAGTACGCCGGCGCCCTCGCCCCACCCGGTGCCGTCGGCGGCGGCCGAGAACGACTTGCACCGGCCGTCGGGCGCGATGCCGCCGAGGTTGTCGAAGGCGGCCGGGAAGGCCAGTACGGTCACCCCGCCGACCACCGCGGAGTCACACTCGCCGCGCCGCAGCGCCTGGCAGGCCAGGTGCAGGGCGACACCGGAGGACGAACATCCGGTGTCGACGGTGAGCGTGGGCCCCTCCAGACCGAACGTGTAGGCCACCCGGGCGCAGGCGAACGTCGGGCCGGAGCCGGAGGACACATAGGGCAGGCTCGCCGGCGGAACCGCCCCCGGGTCGGAGACATAGTTCTGGTAGAAGGTGCCCAGGTAGGCGCCGACGCGGCCGGCGTCCACCCGCCGGGGGTCTTGCCCCGCGCGCTCCCACGCCTCCCACGCCAGTTCCAACAACAACCGCTGCTGGGGGTCGATCACCAACGCCTCGTCCGGCCCGATGTCGAAGAACGCCGGGTCGAAGCCCGAGGCGCCGGTGATGAACCCGCCCTCGGGCAGCAGGCCGACGCCGGGCATGGCGTTGATCAGGGCGGCGAACCGGTCCCGATTCCAGCCGCGGTCGTCCGGTGCGGGCCCGATCGCGTCGCCGCCGGCCGCCAGCAACTCCCAGAGCGCTTCCGGTGATTCGATGCCGCCGGGGAGTCGGCAGCTCATCCCGACGACGACCACCGGATCGTCCTCGCCGACCGGCTCGGCGCGACGGCGCGCGGCGCCGACAGGGGCGGGTTCGTCCGTATCCCCGGTGAGTCGGGTGCGCAGGTGTCGGGCGACGGCGCCGGGGGTGGGGTGGTCGTAGATCAGGCCGACCGGCAGGCGCAGTCCGGTACCGGCGGCCAGCCGGTTGCGCAGGTCGACGGCGTTGAGCGAGTCGAAGCCCAGTTCGCGGAAGGGCCGCCCCGGGCCGACCGCGTCGCCGTCGGCGTGGCCGAGGACGGCGGCGGCCTGGGCGCGGACGAGGTCGAGCAGGATCCGGGTGCGCTCGGCGGGCGGCTCGGCGGCCAGTCGGGCGGTGAGGTCCCCGCCGTCGCTCACGCCCGTGCCCGCGCCGACGGCTCGGCGCAGCGGGGCGCGGATCAGGCCGCGGTACAGCGGCGGCGGGGCGCTGCCGGCGAGTCGGCGGGCGAAGGTGTCGAGGTTGATCCGCAGCGGTACGAACAGCGCGGTGTCGGTGCGCAGCGCGGCGTCGACGACGGCCATGCCCTCCGCGGTCGACAGGGCCAGGACCCCGGCATCGGCCATGCGCTCCCGGTCGGCGCTCGACATGCGGCGGGTCAACTCGCTCAGCTCCGCCCACGGGCCCCAGGCCAGCGAGGTGGCGGGCAGGCCGTGCGCGCGGCGGCGGGCGGCCAGGGCGTCCAGGAAGGTGTTGGCGGCGGCGTAGTTGGCCTGCCCGGGGGTGCCGAGTACGCCGGCGGCCGAGGAGTAGAGCACGAACGCGGCCAGGGGCGCGTCGCGGGTGAGTTCGTCGAGGTGCACGGCGGCGTCCACCTTGGGGCGGAAGACGGCGGCCAGGCGCTCGGGGGTCAGCGCGTCCACGACGGTGTCGTCGACGGCCGCCGCGGTGTGCACGACGGCGGTGAGGGGGTGCTCGGCGGGGATGGCGGCCAGGACGGCGGCGAGCGCGTCCCGGTCGGCGGCGTCGCACGCGGCGATGGTGACGTGGGCGCCGGACTCGCGCAGCGTGGCCGCCAGTTCGTCGGCGCCGGGGGCGTTCGGGCCGCGTCGGCTGAGCAGGGCCAGGTGCCGGATGCCGTGTCGGGACACCAGGTGGCGGGCCACGAGTCCGCCGAGGGTGCCGGTGCCCCCGGTGATCAGCACGGTGCCGTTCGGGTCGAGCGGGGTGTCTTCGGGCGCGGGTGCCGTGGCGGCCCGACCGAGCCGGGGCGCGCGAAGCGTGCCGTCGCGGACGACCAGCCGGGGTTCGTCGACGGCCAGGGCGGTGCGGAGCAGATCGGCGGGGAGCGCGGCGGCGGGGTCGGCGTCGGTGTTCGCGTCGCCGTCGAGCAGCAGCAGGCGCCCGGGGTGCTCCGCGGCGGCTGAGCCGACGAGTCCCCACAGGGGCGCGAGATCCGGGTCCGGGATCTCGCCCGTGTGCACGGCGACCGCGGTTCGGGTGAGCAACACGAGCCGGCTGTCGGCGAGTCGGTCGTCGCGCAGGAACGCCTGTACGCTCGCCAGGACGGCGCGGGTGGTGGCCTCGGGGCCGCCGTCGCCGGTCGGGATCGGGACGACGACGACGTCCGGGACGGGGGCGCCCGCGGCGACGGCGGCGCTCAGCTCGCCCTGGTCGCGGTGTACCCGAACCTCGGCGCCGGCGGTGCGCAGCGCGGCGGACAGGCCGACGTGGTCGGGGACTTCGGTGAGCAGCGCCCACCCCGTCGGTGCGTCGTCCGGTGTCGCGGTCACCGGTGCCCACTCGACGCCGAACAGCAGGTCGGGCGGGAGCGACGTCGCCGGATCGGCCGCGGCGACCCGCTCGAAGGCCACCGGGCCGAGGTCGGCGAGGGGTTGCCCGGCGGCGTCGGCGAGCGTCGCGGTGACCGTGCCGTCGGCGCCGGGACGAAGGCTGACGCGAGCGGTGTCGGCACCGATGGCGTGTACGGCGACCCGCCCGAGCGAGGTGGGCAGCAGGTCGTGGCCGCTGCCGTCGTCCGGGGTCGGTCGGGCGAGCCGCCAGGCCCGGAGCGCGGCGTCGAGCAGTGCGGGATGGATGCGGTAGCCCCGTACCTCGCGGGCGTCGGCGTCGAGCGCCACATCGGCGAACACCTCGTCCCCGCGCCGCCACAACCCGCGGATCACCGCCGCGTCGGACGCGCCCTCCAGGTCGGGCGGTACGAGCGCGTCGGCGTCGCGCGGCGGCCACTCGTGCTCCGCCGCGACCGGAGGCGGCGCCGGTTCGGCGAGGACGGCGCCGGCGTACCGGACCCAGCGGCCGTCCCCGACGTCGGGGTGGCGGGCGTGCACGGTGAGCGTACGGGCAGCGACGGTCACCTGGATCCGGGTGGCCCCCGTCGGGGACACCACCAACGGTCGGTCCAGGGTCAACGCCGCCACCGCGCCGCGCACTTCGTCGGCGGCGCGCACCGCCAACTCCGCCAACGTCCCCGCGCCGAGCGTGGGGATGCCGCGCGGATCGGGTCGCACACACGGGTCGAGGGCGCCGACGGCGCCGGTCAGGACGATCTCGTCGCGCTCGGCCGACTCCAGCACGGCACCGAGGATCGCATGCTCGGCGGCCTCCAGTCCGAGTGCGGCCGGCTCGCCGGCCGGGCCGCCCGGCAGCAGCCAGTAGCGGGTGCCCTGGAACGGGTAGGTGGGCAACTCCACGTCCGCCGTGTCGACTTCGGCGAACAGCGGACCGAGGTCCACCCGCGTGCCACGCACCGCCGCCTCGGCCAACGAGGTACGAAACCGCAGCAGGGAATCGTCGTCGCGGCGCAGCGTCGCGACGGCGACGGCATCCGCCTCGGTGCTCTCGATGCACTCCTCGACGGCCGCCGTGAGCACCGGATGCGGCCCCATCTCGACGAACACACCGTGTCCGTGTTGCTGGAGCAGTGCCCGCACACCCTGCTCCAGCAACACGGGCCGGCGCAGATTGCGATACCAGTAGTCGGCGTTCAGATGTGTGGTGTCGATCCAGTCGCCGGTGACGGTGGACCACATCGGCACCTCGCCGTCGCGGGGCGCGATGTCCGCGAGTTCGGCGATCAGTTGCTCGCGGACCGCCTCGACCTGTGGCGAGTGCGAGGCGTAGTCGGCCGGGATGCGGCGCACCCGCACACCGTCGGCCTCGCAGGCCCGGACGAAGGCGTCGAGCCGGTCCGGCAGGCCGGAAACCACGGTGGAACGAGGGCCGTTGTGGGCGGCGACGGACAGTTCGGTACCGGTGTCGGCGATCCGGGCCGAGACCTCGTCGGCGGACAGGGCGACCGAGGCCATCGCGCCGCGACCGGCCAGCGCGGCCACGGCCCGGCTGCGTAGCGCGACGACCTTGGCGCCGTCGGCCAGGGACAGCGCGCCGGCGACGCAAGCCGCGGCGATCTCGCCCTGGGAGTGGCCGAGTACGGCGGCCGGCCGCACACCGTGGTCCTGCCACAGCCGGGCGAGGGAGACCATGACCGCCCACAGCGCCGGCTGCACGAGGTCGACCCGGGCGAGCGCGGCCTCGTCGTCCAGGATCCGACCGAGCGGCCGGTCCAGCCACGGTGCCAGGGCTTCCTCGCACGCGACCAAGTGGGCGGCGAACGCCGGACATTCGTCGCGCAGTCGGGTCGCCATCCCGGCCCACTGGGAGCCCTGACCGGGGAAGACGAAGACCACCTTGCCGCGGACGGTGGCCGCCCCCTCGACCAACAGCGGTGACACGGCGCCGGATTCGAGCGCGCGCAGCGGCTCGAAGGCCCCGTCGAGGTCGTCGACCAGGACCACCGCCCGGTGCTCGAACGTGGCTCGGCGACGGGCCAGTGCGGCGCCGACCGCGACGGGGTCCGGCCGGGGATCACACGCGCACCACTTGGCCAGTTGCCCCGCGCGGGCCCGCAGCGCCTGCGGGGTGGCCGCCGACAACAACCACGGCACCGGCCCGCTGTTCAGCGGACCGTCGGGCCGCCGCTCGCGGGATACGGCCGGCGGCGGATCGTCGGCGGGGTCGGCCTGTTCGAGCACGACGTGCGCGTTGGTGCCGCTGACCCCGAACGAGGAAACCGCGGCGCGGCGCGGCCGGTCGGTGTGCGGCCACGGGTGGGCCTCGTCGGCGAGCCGGACGTCGCCGGCCGACCAGTCGATGTGCGGCGAGGGCGCGTCGATGTGCAGGGTGCGCGGTACCTGCCCGTGGCGCAGCGCCAGGACGGCCTTGATCACCCCGGCGACCCCCGCCGCGCCCTGGGCGTGGCCGATGTTGGACTTGACCGACCCGAGCCACAACGGCCGTTGCGGATCGCGTCCCTGCCCGTAGGTGGCCAGCAGGGCCTGTGCCTCGATCGGGTCGCCCAGTGTGGTGCCGGTGCCGTGTGCCTCGACGAGGTCGATCTGATCGGGTGTCAGTCCGGCGTCGGCGAGGGCGGCCTGGATCACCCGCTGCTGGGACGGGCCGTTGGGCGCGGTCAGTCCGTTCGACGCGCCGTCCTGGTTGACCGCCGAACCGCGCAGCACGGCCAGCACCCGGCGGCCGTTGCGGCGGGCGTCCGACAGCCGCTCCACCAGCAACAGGCCCGCGCCCTCTGCCCACGTGGTCCCGTCGGCCGCGGCGGCGAAGGGTTTGCAGCGGTTGTTCGGGGCGAGCAGGGCCTGGTCGCCGAAGCCGTGGAAGATGGCGGGGGAGGCCATCACGGTCACCCCGCCGGCCAGGGCCAGCGAACATTCACCGGAGCGCAGCGCCCGAACCGCCAGGTGTAGTGCCACGAGCGAGGAGGAGCAGGCGGTGTCCACCGTGACCGCGGGGCCCTCCAGGCCGTAGACGTAGGAGAGCCGGCCCGAGAGCACGCTGCTGGACGCGCCGCTGAGCAGGTAGGTGGCCACGCCCTCGGGTACCTCGGCGACGCCGTTGCCGTAGTTGCTGACCGTGGCGCCGACGAAGACGCCGGTGGAGCTGTGCTTGAGCGAGGCGGGCACGATGCCGGCGTTCTCCAGGACCTCCCAGGAGGTCTCCAGGAGCAGTCGTTGCTGGGGGTCCATCGCCAGCGCCTCGCGGGGCGAGATGCCGAAGACGGAGGCGTCGAAGAGGTCCGCGCGGTCGAGGAATCCGCCCTGGAGGTGCGGGCCGATGCCGAGCCCGGCCGCGGCGAATTCGAGCAACTGCCGCTCCCAGCCGCGATCGTCGGGCGGATCGCCGATGGTGTCGACGCCGTCGACGAGCACCCGCCACAGGTCCCGGGGGGAGGACACCGACCCGGGCAGGCGGCAGCCCATCCCGACAATCGCGATCGGCTCGCCGGCGGCGGCGGTCAGTTCCGCGTTGTGCGCACGCAGCCGTTCGTTCTGCGTCAGAGCCGCCCGAAGCGCCTCGACGAGCCGATCGGAAGGGGCATTTGCACGCGGGGATGTGGCACTCACGCCGAACTCCGCTCGTCGCAGCGACAAGCCGGCACCGGCACCGGCCCCGGCGGAGGATCACAACAGAACCGCCCTCAACCTAAAGCCCCGTCCCCCGAATCCCGACCCCACCTTCCGGCCCCCCGACCCCTGCCCACCCGGCCCCAACCCCTCACGCCCTCCCCGACCCCACCCCTGCCCGCCGGTCACGGTCGGGGAATGCCGGCCAGGCCCCGGATGAAGATGTCGAGGCCGAATTCGATCCTGGCCTCGCGGTCCCCGCTGATCAGGTGCGGCATGAGCGCGACCAGGGTCGGGAAACGTTCCGGCGGTAGCGCGGCGATCACCTCGCCGAGATACGCCTGCGCCATCGCCATCGGATTCTCGCCCTCCTCGGCGCGCGACAGGTACAGCGCCGCCTCGAACACGTCGGCCGATATGTAGAGCTGAAGCACGTCCAGCACCCACGCACTCGCCTGCTCCGGCACGCCGCCGCCGCGCATGACAGCCAGCAGCCCCTCGCTGATCCGCAGGGCGTTGGGCCCCGACGGGATCGCGGCCAGCGCCGCGCGACCCAGGTCGTTGTGCGAGGCCAGGACGCGGCGGAAGTCCAGGACGACGTCCTTGAGTTGCTCCTGCCAGCGAACGGGGTCCGGCATCGGGATCCGCACCTCGCCGAGCACGTGGTCCAGGACCAGTTCGAGCAACTCCTCCTTGCCCGAAACGTGGACGTACAACGATGCCGGCCCGGTCTGCAATTGTTCCGCGACCCGGCGCATGCTCACCGCGTCCAGCCCGCCGGCGTCGAGCACGGTCAGCGCGGCGGCGACGATCGAGTCCCGGCTCAACGGCGGTCGTACCGGCCCCGCACGACGCCGCCGCCACGGGGGCGCGGGCAGGTCCGGTACGTCCGCGCCGGCGGATTCCGGTTGCCGGTCGCCGTTGGCGGGAGGCTCGGTCCGCGACGTTTTCGCCATGTGATGCCCGTCCTGCGTCGATCGAGGGTTGCGATCAGCGTAGTTGACCCGAACACTGGCAGATGAAGGAACGTCGTTCGTTGTAACGAACGTCATTCGTAAAGGAGTTGCCATGCACTCGGACATCACCGGCACGGGAGCCACTCGATGACATACGACATCGGCGTCGCGGTCCGCGAGGACGACCGCGACGCCGCGGCGGACCTGCTCGCCGAGCACTACGCCCTCGGCACGCTGGACAAGGACACCCTGGAGGCCCGACTGAGCGACGTGCTCACCGCCGCCACGACCACTCAACTGTCCGTGGCGACGGCCGACTTGCCCGCGCTGCGGCCAGGCCCTACCCCGCCGTCGCGGACCACCCGACGGCGGGACGAACGTCCGGACCGCACCGACTCCCGACACCCGGCCCGGTCCCACCACGTTCCCGGCCGGCATCGAGGCGGCCGCAAGTACGCCTTGGCCGCCCTGCTGGTCGTCGTACTGTGCCTGGCCGTCGACGACCCCACGGCCCGAATCCTCGTCGCCGTCCTCGTGGCGACTGCCCTCACCCGAAAGCTGCACCACCACCGGCACCACCACCGGCGGGCCTGACCACCGACGGCGGTCGCGAGGTATGCGTCGGCCGGCTACGCGCGGTCTCGCAACACCTTGCGGAACAGGATGCCCACGCCGCCCTCGAAGGTGACTCCGGGGATCTCGAAGTCTCGGGTCTCCTCGTGGAATCCCATGCGGGCGTGCAGTGCGATGGAGACGCGGTTCCGCGCGTTGCAGAAGTACCGGGCCTCGGCGGCGTGGGCTTCGATCCAGTCCAGACGGGATCGGGTCAAACTCATTCCCACCCCGAGCCGGCGGGCGTCGGGATCGACCACGACGCCCGCCAGGTAGTAGCCGGTCGGCGCGGTCGCGGCGTCCAGCCGGACCACGCGCCCGTACCCGACCACGCCGCGATCGGCGCCGATCGCGACCGGAAAGCACCCGGTGGGCTGCCGCAACCACCCGCGAACGAGGGCTTCGAAGTCGCCCACGCCGGCGCCGTCGCCCGCGTACCGCCGGGCCAGGACGGCGCATTGCTCGACGTCGGCCACGGTCGCCTGGCGCACCGATATCGGCATGGCGGGTGGTTGCCGGGACCGGCCTTCGGGGGTCTCGAAGTCCGCGAACTCCGGCATTGCTCGACCTCTTCTCGCGATCCGGACGTGAAATGTACGGGGAAGTGTACGGCGTCACGGATTCTGCCGGTCGGGCGTGGTTGTTCGGTCGCCGATCCGGCCCGTTCCGGCGGTGTCGGGGTCGTCAGTCGGTTGGGGCGATGTCGGGGGTGGGGCGCTCGCCTGTCGTGACGGCGGACTTGCCGCCGATGGCCGACATGCACGCGGGGCACAGGAGGTCGGACAGGGCGTCGTCGACCGCCGCGGTGGTGTGGTCCGGCAGACCGACCCCGCACGCGGCGGTACGGAAGTGCGCGACGGCGTGCCACCAGCGGGTGTCCTTGCTTTCCACTGCTCGCAGGATGTGCATGACAACCTCCTGGGTGTCGGATCATCGGCCGTCGTCCATGCAACTACCGCCGCTCGCCGGCCGCACCCGCACCGCGGCGGCGAGCCCGGCCGCAGAGCCGGGCAGGCGGGACACCGCCCGGGACCGGCGTACATCCACCGATGTCGGCCGAACGAGTGCTGCGAGGCCGGACACGCGGGCCGCCCTCGTCGTGCCCGGGTGCGTCCGGGCGGCTCGGTATCGCGCCGGGACGGTCGGGTGGCGACGCAGTCGATTCCCGACGGTTTTCCCGGCGTCCCCGGCTTGTTTTGGCCGCCACCCGGCCACAGGAATTCAACCGTCGGGGCGGAACGGTCTTCTCGGCAATTCCGGCGCCGCGTGATATGCGAAAAGGGCGGGGCG
>NZ_JBSHGZ010000061.1:0-38210 GCF_053618075.1 Embleya sp. NPDC055664 | reverse complement strand
GTGCGAGGACGGTCCGAGTCGGTGGTGGGCCGCCGCCGACTCGGACCGGCCTCGCACCGGCCATCCGCAACCAAAGGCGTGACGTGACCGCTCCCGGTCCCCGCGTTCGTTTATCGGCCGCGATCGAGCCGCCCGGCGGCGTGTTGGTGGGTCCGTAGGTGGGACTCGATTCGGGGGGCTCCGGGGGCGCCTAGGCTTGGGTGGGTTGTGGGTGTGCCGTCGATCGAGGGAACGGGGAGCATGATGGCGACGAACGTCGATCCGACCCGGCTGACCGAACTGCCGATCGTGCAGGCGCCGATGGCCGGGGCGAGTGGGCCCGCGTTGGCGGCGGCGGTCACCCGTGTCGGGGGGCTCGGGTTTTTGGCGGCCGGGTATCGGTCGGCCGCGGCCTTGGGTGCCGAGATCGAGGAGTTGCGTTCGCTGGTCGGTGACGTGCCGTTCGGGGTCAACGCGTTCATGCCGCAGCCGCCGCCCACCCGCGCCGAGGACGAGCTCACCGCGCGCTACGCCCGCTCGCTGGCCCGGGCCGCCGCGCGCTACGGCGGCAACGTCGGCACCCCCGCGCCGGGCGTCGAGCGCGACGACTGGGACGCCAAGCTCGACCTCCTCCTGGCCCGCCCCGTCCCCGTGGTGAGCTTCACCTTCGGCCTGCCCGACATCGAGGCGGTGGCCGCGCTCCGGGCGGCCGGGACGCTCACCGTCGCCACCGTCACCACCCCCGAGGAGGCCCGGCTCGCCGTCGCGCACGGCGTCGACGCGCTGTGTGTCCAGGGCGGCGAGGCCGGCGGCCACCAGGGCAGCTTCGACAACCCCGCCGCCCCCGCCCCGTACGGCCTGCTCACGCTGCTCACCCTGATCGCCGCCGAGACCGACCTCCCGCTGATCGCCGCCGGCGGCCTGATGACCGGCCGACAGGTCGAGGCGGTCCGGCTCGCCGGGGCGAGCGCCGCCCAACTGGGCACCGCCTTCCTGCGCTGCCCGGAAAGCGTCGCCTCGACCGCGCACAAGGCCGCGCTCGGCGACCCCGCCTTCGAGCGCAGCGTGCTCACTCGCGCCTTCTCCGGCCGCTGGGCGCGGGGGCTGCACAACGGCTTCGTCGCCCGGCACGAGGCCGAGGCCCCCGGGGTCTACCCGTACGTCCACCACCTGGTCGCGCCGATCCGCAAGGCCGCCGCCGCGCGCGGCGAGGCCGACGGCCTGGCCCTGTGGGCCGGTCAGGGCCGGCGCCTCGCCCGCGAGGAGCCGGCCGCCGAGGTGATCCACCGGCTCGTCGACGAGATGGCCGCAGCCCGAAAGGCATCCGCTTGAGCGCCCCCGTCTTCCTCGCCCCCGGCGACACGATCCGGCACGGCCGGCAGGTCGTCCTGGACGGCGCCGAGGGCCGACACGCCGTCACGGTGCGCCGGCTCGCGGCCGGTGAGCCGATCGTCCTCGCCGACGGCGCCGGACTGGCCGTGTACGGCACGGTCAACCGCACCGAGGGCAAGGACACGCTTTACATCGACGTCGACTCGCGCACCGAGGAACCCGCCCCCGCGCCCCGGATCGTGGTGGTCCAGGCGCTGCCCAAGGGCGATCGCGGCGAACTCGCGGTGGAGACGACCACCGAGGTCGGCGTCGACGTGATCGTGCCCTGGACCGCCGCCCGCTGCATCACCCAGTGGAAGGGCGAGCGCGGGGCCAAGGCGCTGGCCAAGTGGCGCGCCACCGCGCGCGAGGCGGGCAAACAGGCCCGTCGGCTGCACCTGCCCGAGGTCACCGAGCCGATGAGCACCCGGCAGGTGACCGCGCTCCTCGAGGCCGCCTCGTTCGCGGGCGTCCTGCACGAGGCGGCCACCGAGCCGATCGCGACCGCCGGCGTCCCGAGCGAGGGCGACCTGGTCCTGGTGGTCGGCCCCGAGGGCGGGATCACCCCGGACGAACTGGCCGCGTTCACCGCCGTCGGCGCGACCGCCTACCGACTCGGCCCGACCGTACTGCGCACCTCCACGGCAGGCGTCTCGGCCGCCTCGGTCCTGCTGGCCCGCTCCGGCCGCTGGAGCTGAGCCGCCCCGCCGACCCGCGCGAGCGAGGGGTTCGGCCCACTACGATCGACGGCGACCGCTCGTGATCGACCCGGACCCGATGGAGGCACCCATGGCTGCGGGGGAACCCCAGGCCGACTGCCTGTTCTGCAAGATCCTCGCCGGCGACGTCCCGGCCACGATCGTCCACGAGACCAAGGACGTGGTGGCCTTCCGCGACATCAACCCGCAGGCGCCCACGCACATCCTCGTCATCCCACGCGCGCACTACGCCAACGCCGGCGAACTGGGCGCCGAGGCCCCCGAGCTGGCCGGCGCGCTGCTGGCCGAGGCCGCGGTGATCGCGGCCGCCGAGGACATCACCGACTCGGGCTACCGGATCGTCTTCAACACCGGCGCCGGCGCCGGCCAGACCGTCTTCCACGTACACGCGCACCTCCTCGGCGGTCGCGGGCTGAGCTGGCCTCCCGGTTAGGCGTACGTGAGCACCAGGGAGTTCGTCGTCCTCGGCACCGCGAGCCAGGCCCCGACGCGGCAGCGCAACCACAACGGCTACCTGCTGCGCTGGGACGGCGAGGGGCTGCTGTTCGACCCGGGCGAGGGCACCCAACGCCAGATGTTGCACGCCGGCGTGGCCGCGCACGACATCACCCGGATCTGCGTCACGCACTTCCACGGTGACCACTGCCTCGGCCTGCCCGGCGTGCTCCAGCGACTCTCGCTCGACCGGGTCCCGCACCCGGTGACCGCCCACTTCCCGGCGAGCGGGCAACACTGGTTCGACCGACTGCACCACGCCACCGCGTTCCACGAGGCCGCCGTGCTGGTCGAGCACCCGCTCGCGGGCGAGCACGTACACACCCCCGCCGGGCCCTTCACGCTGGAGGCCCGCCGCCTGTCCCACCCGATCGAGTCCTACGGCTACCGCGTCGTCGAGCCGGACGGCCGCCGGATACTGCCCGAGCGACTCGCCGCACACGGCGTGACCGGTCCCGACGTGGGCCGGCTCCAGCGTGAGGGCCGGATCGGCGCGGTGACCCTGGAGCAGGTGAGCGTGCCCCGACCCGGGCAGAAGTTCGCCTTCGTGATGGACACCCGGCGCTGCGCGGCCGCGGTCGAGCTGGCCCGCGACGTCGACCTGCTCGTGTGCGAGTCCACCTTCGCCGACGCCGACGCCGACCTCGCGCACGAGGTCGGCCACCTCACCGCCCGCGAGGCGGCGGCCATCGCGGCCGAGGCGGGCGCGCGGCGACTGGTGCTCACCCACTTCTCGCAGCGCTACCCCGACGTGGGCCCGCTCCTGGACCAGGCCCGCGAGGTGTTCCCGGACACCGTCGCCGCCCACGACCTGGACCGGATCACGATCCCGCGCCGCCGGCCGGCGCCGGAATAATCCCGAAGTTCGCGGGGGCCGGAGAGTTACCATTGAGCAGCATCGAACCGCTTCCCGAGCACGGAAATGAGGCGTGATCAGGCCGCCAAGGCCGCCCATGGCTCCCACGACGAACGCGCGAGGCGCGAGCTCCGAGAACACCCCGCGGGCCGACTCCCGGGCAACTCCGACCGCGCAGGCCCAGGCGAAGATCACGATCCCCGCCAAGCATCCGATGGTGGCGCTCCTCGGTTCCGGCGACTCGTTCCTGCGAGTGGTCGAGCAGGGCTTCCCCGAGGTCGACATCCACGTCCGCGGCAACGAGGTCACCGTCTCCGGCAACGAGGCCGAGGTCGCCCTCGTCCGCCGGCTCTTCGACGAACTCCTGGTCATCGTCCGCACCGGTCAGCCGCTCAACGAGGAGGCCGTGGAGCGCTCGGTGGCGATGGTCCGCTCGAACGACGGACACGGTCCCGCCGAGGTGATGACCCTCAACATCCTGTCCAACCGCGGCCGCACGATCCGTCCCAAGACGCTCAACCAAAAGAGCTACGTGGACGCGATCGACGAGCACACCATCGTGTTCGGGCTCGGCCCGGCGGGCACCGGCAAGACCTACCTCGCGATGGCGAAGGCCGTCCAGGCCCTGCAGTCCAAGCAGGTCACCCGGATCATCCTGACCCGGCCCGCGGTCGAGGCGGGCGAACGCCTCGGCTTCCTGCCCGGCACCCTCTACGAGAAGATCGACCCGTATCTGCGCCCGCTCTACGACGCGCTGCACGACATGATCGACCCCGACTCCATCCCGCGCCTGATGGCCGCGGGCACCATCGAGGTCGCTCCGCTCGCATATATGCGCGGCCGCACACTCAATGACGCGTTCATCATTCTCGACGAGGCGCAGAACACCTCGGCCGAGCAGATGAAGATGTTCCTGACCCGCCTCGGGTTCGGTTCGCGCATGGTGGTCACCGGGGACACCACCCAGGTCGACCTGCCCGGCGGCACCCAGTCGGGGCTGCGCGTGGTGCAGGAGATCCTGCGCGGCGTGGACGATATCGCGTTCTGCACGCTCACCAGCGATGATGTGGTCCGACACAAGCTCGTCGGCCGGATCGTGGACGCGTACGCGCGCTACGACATCCAAGTCGAGGCGGACGCGCGGCCGAACGGCAACGGCTCCGGAAACGGTGACGTGCCCAGGTCGCGCGGCCGGCGGCCGATCGACAAGAACGGCCGCGGCAAGCACACAGTGAACATGCAGACAGTGGAACGGGAAGTGAACTGAGGGCCATGTCCATCGACATCGCCAACGAGTCCGGCACGGGGGTGGACGAACACGCGATCGTGGACGTCGCCCGATGGACCCTGGACCGTATGCGCATCCATCCACTGGCGGAACTGTCCGTGGTCATCGTGGACGAACCCGCGATGGAGCAACTGCACATCCAATGGATGGACCTGCCCGGTCCGACCGACGTGATGTCCTTCCCGATGGACGAACTGCGTCCGGGCAAAGCCGACGAGGATCCCCCGCAGGGGCTGCTCGGCGATGTCGTGCTGTGCCCGACCGTCGCCGAGCGCCAGGGTGCGGCGGCCGGCCACACCATGGACGACGAGCTGCATCTGCTCACCGTGCACGGCGTGCTGCACCTGCTCGGCTACGACCACGCGGAGCCCGACGAGGAGCGCGAGATGTTCGCGCTGCAGAAGGAACTGCTCGAATCCTGGCGGGAGGCCCGCCGCGCCGCGGACGACCGCGGATGAGCCGGCCACGGGATATCCCCGCCCCCGGCCGCGCGCGCGTCGGGGGCGGCAGTGCCCGCTGACAGCGTGGTGCGCCTCGTGGTGGGCGCGATCGTCCTGGTCGTGGTGGCCGGTCTCTTCGCGTGCCTGGAGGCGGCCCTCTCGCGCATCTCGCGCGTCCGCGCCGAGGAACTGGTCCGCGCCGAACGCCGGGGCGCCAAGCGACTGCTGACGGTGGTTCAGGACCCCGCCCGATATCTCAACCTGGCCCTGCTCGTGCGGGTCGCGTGCGAGTTGTCGGCGGCCGTACTGGTCACCGTGGTGTGCGTGGACGACTTCGACGAGACCTGGCAGGCCGTACTGGTCACCATCGGCATCATGGTCGTGGTGTCCTACGTCGCCGTCGGGGTCTCCCCGCGCACCGTCGGTCGGCAACACCCCGTCACGGTGGCCACGATCGGCGCGCCCGTGCTGTTCGGGCTCGCGCGTGTGCTCGGGCCGCTGCCGAAGCTGCTGATCCTGCTCGGCAACGCGCTCACCCCCGGCAAGGGTTTCCGCGAGGGGCCGTTCGCCTCCGAGGCGGAGCTGCGCGCGTTCGTGGACCTCGCCGAGAAGGACTCGCTGATCGAGGACGACGAGCGCGAGATGTTGCACTCGGTGCTGCAACTGGGCGACACGATCGTGCGCGAGGTGATGGTGCCGCGCCCGGACATGGTCTTCATCGAGCGGCACAAGACGCTGCGGCAGGCGATGTCGCTGGCGCTGCGCAGCGGCTACTCGCGGATCCCGGTGATCGGCGAGAACGAGGACGACGTGGTCGGCATCGTCTTCCTCAAGGACCTGGCCCGGCGCAGCACGATGGGCGATGCGGGCTGGGCCAAGGAGAGCGTCGACTCGATCATGCGCTCCGCGACCTTCGTGCCGGACAGCAAGCCGGCCGACGACCTGCTGCGCGAGATGCAGTTCGAGCGCACGCACATGGTCGTGGTGGTCGACGAGTACGGCGGCACCGCCGGCCTGGTCACCATCGAGGACATCCTGGAGGAGATCGTCGGCGAGATCACCGACGAGTACGACACCGAGACCGCGCCGGTCGAGCCGCTGCCCGACGGCGCGTTCCGGGTCACCGCCCGGCTGCCCGTGGACGAGTTGGGCGAGCTGTTCGGGCTCGAACTCGACGACGAGGACGTGGAGACCGTGGGCGGCCTGCTGGCCAAGGCGCTGGGCCGGGTGCCGATCCCGGGCGCGACGGCGGTGGTCGAAGGGCTGCGGCTGGTCGCGGAGAGCCCGTCGGGGCGGCGCAATCGGGTCGGCACGATCGTGGTGCGCCGGACCGAGCGGGGCGAGGAGCGCCCGGCGGCGCCCGCCGAGGGGGGTTCCGCGGCCGAGCGGAACCGGTGACGCCGGGCCCGGCGGGGGCGGTGATGTCGACCCGGTCGGCCTCCTGGGCCGGTTCGGACCGGTACATCGCGCGTCGGCGGCGGCAAGTTACTGTGTCGGCATTCGTACCGCGCCGAACAGGAGAGCCCCCGTGAGCGCCGAGACGCCCGAGTTCGTCGTCGACCCCGAGGACGCCAAGATCGTCACGCTGGCCCGGGCCACCCGGGCGCGCAACGGGGCGAGCGAGGGGGCCGCGGTACGGGACGAGACCGGGCGCACCTACACCGCGTCCACGGTCGCGCTGCCCTCGCTGGAGTTGTCCGCGCTGCGCACGGCGGTCGCGATGGCCGTCGCAGGCGGCGCGCGCGGCCTGGAGGCGGCGGCGATCGTCGGGGCCGACGACACCGTGACCGAGGCCGATCGGGACGCGGTGCGCGACCTCGGCGGCGCCGGCACGCCGATCCTGTCCGCCGGTCCGGACGCGGTCGTACGCACCATCGTGACGGTCTGAGGCCGCCCCCGGGCCCGCCTCCCCAGGCCGGCGCGACCACGACCGACCCGCGCGGCGAGGAACGCTCGCGGCTTGAGCGACAATGTCACCCATGAGTGATCGCCCCAACCCCTCCGCACCCGTCCACCGCTCGGGCTTCGCGTGCTTCGTGGGCCGCCCCAACGCCGGCAAGTCCACCCTGACGAACGCGCTGGTGGGCACGAAGGTGGCGATCACGTCGGGCCGCCCCCAGACCACCCGGCACACGGTGCGCGGCATCGTGCACCGCCCCGACGGCCAGCTCGTCCTGGTCGACACCCCCGGCCTGCACAAGCCGCGCACCCTGCTGGGACAGCGGCTCAACGACCTGGTCCGGGCCACCTGGGCGGAGGTCGACGTGATCGGCTTCTGCATCCCGGCCGACCAGAAGGTCGGTCCCGGCGACCGGTTCATCGCGGCCGAGCTGGCCGAGGCCAAGCGCACGCCCAAGGTCGCGATCGTCACCAAGACCGACCTCGTGGACCCGCAGACGCTGGTCCAGCAGTTGCTCGCGGTGCAGAAGATGGGCGAGGACGTCGGCATCGAATGGGCCGAGATCATCCCGGTCTCCGCGGTCGGCGACAGCCAGGTGACCCTGGTCGCCGACCTGCTGATGCCGCTGCTTCCGGCCGGCCCGCCGCTGTACCCGGACGGCGAGCTGACCGACGAGCCCGAGATGGTGATGGCCGCGGAGCTGATCCGCGAGGCCGCGCTCGAAGGTGTGCGCGACGAGCTGCCGCACTCGCTCGCGGTGGTCATCGAGGAGATGATCCCGCGCGAGGACCGCCCCGCCGACAAGCCGCTGCTCGACGTGCACGCGAACCTCTACGTCGAGCGCCCCAGCCAGAAGGCGATCGTCATCGGGCACAAGGGCGGGCGGCTCAAGGACGTGGGCACGCGTGCCCGCAAGCAGATCGAGGCGCTGCTTGGGACGCCCGTCTACCTGGACCTTCACGTGAAGGTGGCCAAGGACTGGCAGCGCGACCCCAAGCAGCTCCGCAAGCTCGGCTTCTGACCCCGAGCCCGCCCCCGAGACCCGACCCGAAGGGGCGGGTCAGCGGCCGTAGGGGCCGGACTGGTTCCGCTTCGAGGTGATCAGGACGAAGGCGGCGGCGGCGATCGCGATCACCGCACCGGCGAGCACCATCCACAGGCCCGCCTCGACCTTGAGGGTGATGCCCGAGTGTTCGAGCAACTGCTTGTAGCGGTCCTTCTTGTCGCTCGGGACGTCGTCCTTCTGCATGGGTAGCCGGTACTTGTCCGCGACGTTCCAGACGGCGAAGCCGAGGGCGACCAGGGCCGGGATACCGGCTCCGGCCGCGGCCACGGCCTTACGCGTGGCGATGCCGGCGACGAACAGCAGTACGGCCACGATCCCGGCGGCCAGCGTCCACTTGCCGTCACCGTCCAGGCCCTTGATCGCGTCGCTCTTGCCGTCGGCGCCGATCCAGGCCAGGCACGAGCCGATCACCACGATCACCGCGCCGATCGCCCCCGCGATCGCACCCGGCCCGAACGACGGAAGTCCGCCGCCCATGCCGCCTCCGCCCGGCGCGGGCGGCGGGTATCCACCGGGCTGCTGACCGTACGGGGTCGGCGGTTGGCCGTATGCGGGCGGCTGCTGGCCGTACTGCGGGGGCTGCTGTCCGTACTGCGGCGGAGGCGGCTGCTGTCCGTACCCACCCTGCTGGGGTTGCTGTCCGTAGCCCGGACCGCCCTGCTGGGGGTATCCGCCGGGGCCGCCCTGGCCCGGCTGCGGTCCGTAGGGACCCTGGTTGTAATCGCTCATGGGGAGTGAGCGTAGGAGCATCGCGCCCGTCGGGGGGAGGGGGCCGGCCGAAAAGATCACATGTGTTCGTATGACGGACGCCGTCTCGACCTATTCGACCCGTCGGGTATGGTTGCCGACATCATGCGTCAGTGGCTGCTTCTCCTTAGCCGCCGCGCCGGGGGCTCATCCCTCTGACAGAGGTCAGACCGGCTCCCCCGTCGCGGGGATAGAGGCATGTCCGCACGTCGGAGCCTCCGGGATGTCGTTCCTCCCGTCGCCGGCCCATCTGCTCTCGCCGCAGTCCTTCCTCGCGTTCAGGAGACCCGCCCGCATGCCTTCCGTGAATCGCTCCACCCCGATCACCGCCGCGTCCGTGACCCAGCAGCCGTCCGGGATGCCGATCCACAAGTACCAGCCGTTCCGGGGCGTCGACCTGCCGGACCGCACCTGGCCGTCGAAGACGATCACCGTCGCTCCGCGCTGGCTGTCCACCGACCTGCGCGACGGCAACCAGGCGCTGATCGACCCGATGAGCCCGGCGCGCAAGCGCACCATGTTCGACCTGCTGGTGCGGATGGGCTACAAGGAGATCGAGGTCGGCTTCCCGGCCGCCTCGCAGACCGACTTCGACTTCATCCGCTCGATCATCGAGGAGGGCGCGGTACCGGACGACGTCACCATCTCGGTACTGACCCAGGCCCGTGAGGAACTGATCGAGCGCACCGTGGAGTCGCTGGTCGGCGCGCCCAAGGCCACGGTCCACCTCTACAACGCGACCGCGCCGACCTTCCGCCGGGTGGTCTTCAACGTCGACCGCGACCAGTGCAAGGCGATCGCGGTGACCGGCACCGAGCACGTGATGCGCTACGCCGAGAAGCACCTGGGCGAGGAGACCGCGTTCGGCTACGAGTACTCGCCCGAGATCTTCATCGACACCGAGCTGGACTTCGCGCTGGAGGTCTGCGAGTCGGTGATGGATGTATGGCAGCCGGAGACCGGTCGCGAGATCACGCTGAACCTGCCCGCGACGATCGAGCGTTCGACGCCGAACGTGTACGCGGACCAGATCGAGTGGATGAGCCGCAACCTGACCCGCCGCGAGTTCATCGCCCTGTCGGTGCACCCGCACAACGACCGCGGCGCCGCGGTGGCCGCGACCGAGCTGGCCGTGATGGCCGGCGCCGACCGGGTCGAGGGCTGCCTGTTCGGGCACGGCGAGCGCACCGGCAACGTGGACCTGGTCACGCTGGGGATGAACCTGTTCAGCCAGGGCGTGGACCCGATGATCGACTTCTCCGAGATCGACGAGATCCGGCGCACGGTCGAATACTGCACGCAGCTGCCGGTGCACCCGCGCCACCCGTACGCCGGTGACCTGGTCTACACCGCGTTCTCCGGCTCGCACCAGGACGCGATCAAGAAGGGCCTGGAGATCCTGGAGCGGGACGCGGCCGCGGCGGGCAGGTCGGTCGAGGAGATCGAGTGGGCGGTGCCGTACCTGCCCATCGACCCCAAGGACGTCGGCCGCACCTACGAGGCCGTGATCCGGGTGAACAGCCAGTCCGGTAAGGGCGGCGTCGCGTATGTGCTCAAGGCCGACCACCGGATGGACCTGCCGCGGCGCGCGCAGATCGAGTTCTCCCGGATCATCCAGACCAAGACCGATGCCGAGGGCGGCGAGGTGACGCCGGCTCAGATCTGGGCGGTGTTCCAGGACGAGTACCTGCCCACCCCCGACGCCCCGTGGGGTCGGCTGGCGCTGCTCGGCCACCGGACGGTTTCCGGCGCGGACGGCAAGGACGTGCTGACCGTCGAGCTGAGCGTGGACGGCGAGGTACAGACGCTGGAGGCGATCGGCAACGGTCCGATCGACGCCTTCGTCCGGGCCCTGGGCGGGCTGGGCTTCGACACCCGGGTGCTGGACTACAGCGAGCACGCGATGAGCGGCGGCGAGGACGCGCGGGCCGCGGCCTACGTCGAGTGCGCGGTCGACGGCCGGGTGCTGTGGGGCATCGGCGTCAACGAGAACATCGTGCGCGCGTCGCTGGAGGCAGTGGTGAGCGCGGTGAACCGGGCCGCCCGCGGGTGACCTCGACGCGGTGAGGCGAGACGACGGCGGTTCCCGGGCGACCGGGGACCGCCGTTTCGCTGCTCCCGACCGGTCCGACGCCATTCCCCATTTAACTCGACTGGGTTAATGTGCGGCCCTCTACTCCAGGGAGGGCTCTGCCATGACGTCATCCACCGCCCCCGGTACACCCGGCGCATCCGGTACGCCCGCCGCCCCCGGGCGTAGTCGGATCGCCGACCGCGGTCTGATGCCGGGGCCGCGACCGCTGCGCCGGTTGCCCGAGGGCGTCGACCCCGAGCCGTACACCCGGTTCGAACTCGTCCCGTACGGCGACCTGATCGGCGCCGAGATCCGCGGCGTCTCGCTCGCCGAACCGGTGGGCCCCGAACTGTTCGCCGAACTCGACCGCGCCCTCCTCGAATGGAAGGTGCTGTTCTTTCGGGACCAGCCGATCACCCCGGCGCAACACTGCGCCTTCGCCCGCCTCTGGGGCGAGTTGGAGGTGCACCCCTTCCTCGGTCAGGGGGACGTGCCCGAGGTGGTGCGATTCGCCAAGGACGCCGCCTCGGTGGGCGTGGAGAACATCTGGCACACCGACGTCACCTGGCGCGAACGGCCGGCGCTCGGCTCGGTGTTGCGCGCGATCGAGGTGCCCGAGCGGGGCGGTGACACGGTCTGGGCGGACATGGGCGCCGCCTACGACGCACTGCCGGCCGACCTGAAGGAGCGCGTGGCCGGTTCGACCGCCGTGCACGACTTCACCCTGGCCTTCGGGCACGGTCTCGACCCCGAGCAACTGGCGGCCAGGCGCCGCGAGTTCCCGCCGGTGGAGCACCCCGTGGTGCGCACCCACCCGGTGACCGGTCGGCGCACCCTGTTCGTCAACGGGATCTTCACCGACCACATCGTCGGACTGCCCGAGGCGGAGAGCGAGGAGCTGCTCGGGGTGCTGTTCCGGCAGGCGATGACGCCCGAGTACCAGGTCCGGCTGCGCTGGGCGCCGGACACGGTCGCCTTCTGGGACAACCGGGCCACCCAGCACTACGCGGTCAACGACTACCACCCGCACGTGCGGGTGATGGAGCGCGCGGCGATCCTGGGCGACCGGCCCTACTGACGCCCGGCCGTCCTGTCCGCGCCTGCCGGAACCTGCCGCCCCCACCGGCTTCGATGCAGGTCGGCCCCGTTCCAGGCCGGGAAAAAGTAACCATCTGTCCGCTTTCGATGACGCTTCGTGAAATTCGTGGCAGCATCGAAGCAGGCGGACAGAAGGCTCTCCGCCGCGCGGGACGCAGGGGGCGGCACCATGTTCTTCGTCGTGGGCATCCGGACCATCCGATCGGCGATCGGTGACGGCGAGTTCCACTGTCCGGCGTGCGGAGGCGATCGGCGCTTTCGCAAGGGCGGCGGTCGGCGTCGGCTCGTGTTGTTCGGCGTCGCGCTGATCCCGCTCGGGCGGGCCGGTTCCGGCGTCGAGTGCGCGGTGTGCTGTACCCGGCACGACGTCGCGGTCCTCGAGACGCCGACCGCCCGGGCGCTGACCCTGCTCCTGCGCGAGGCGGTGCGCACGCTGGTGGTGGCCGTGGTGGCCGCCGTCGACGACGAGCCGCAGGAGGGGGACGCGGTCCGCGCGGCGGCGGTCGAGGCGGTCCGGGCCGCGGGCATGCCGAGTTACGACGCGTGCGCGCTCGCCGTCGACGTCGGTGCGCACCTGGCCCAGGACACCGCGTGGGCGCTCGCCGAGATCGCCCCGCACCTCGCCGTCGCCGGGCGCGAGCACCTGGTCGGCGTCGCGGCCCGGGTGGCGCTGGCCTGCGGGGCGTACGACCCGGCGCATCGGGTGATCCTGTACCACGCCGGCGACCAGCTCGGGCTCGGCCGGGCCCGCGTCGACCACGTGCTCGCGGGCCCGTGACCCGCGGGCACGAGGGGACCGGCCGACGCGGCACGTCGGCCGCGCGCGGCACAATGGGAGCATGAGCCTCCTCCGTGACGAGGGTGTCGTGTTGCGAGCCCAGAAGTTGGGTGAGGCCGACCGCATCATCACCCTGTTGACCCGCGACCACGGGATAGTGCGCGCCGTGGCGCGCGGGGTGCGCAAGACCAAGTCCAAGTTCGGCGCCCGGGTGGAGCCGTTCGCGCACGTCGACGTGCAGTTCTTCACCCGGGGCAGCGACTTCCCCGGGCGCGGCCTGCCGATCATCACGCAGGCCGAGACCCTGGGCGCGTACGGCGGTCGGCTCGCGCTCGACTACGCCGCGTACACCTCGGGCACGGCGATCCTGGAGACCGCCGAGCGACTGACCGACCACGAGCGCGGCCAGCCCGCGCTGCAGCAATACCTGCTGCTGATCGGCGCGCTGCGCACGCTGGCCTCGGGCGCCCACGAGCCCGGTCTGGTCCTCGACGCGTTTTTGCTGCGCTCGCTCGCGGTGGCCGGCTACGCGCCGAGTTTCGCCGACTGCGCCCGCTGCGGCCTGGACGGACCGAACCGGTTCTTCACCGTCCAGGGCGGCGGGACGGTGTGCGGCGACTGCCGGCCGGCCGGATCCGTCGTACCCTCACCCGAGACCCTTTCCCTGCTCGGTGCGCTGTTGACCGGCGACTGGGGCCGAGCCGACGCGAGCGAGCCGCGGCACCGGCGCGAGGGCAGCGGCCTGGTGGCCGCATATCTGCAATGGCACCTGGAGCGGGGTATCCGCTCGTTGAGATTGGTGGAGAGATCGTGAGTCAGTCGCGTGGCCGCTTCGGCCTGTTCCCCCGCCGTCGGCGGGCCGAGTCGGCGCCCGCCCGGGCCGCTCGCGAGCAGCGGCACTACCGCGACCCCAAGCCGCACGCCGAGGGCGCGCTGCCGCCGGACATCCCGGCCGATCTGGTGCCGAAACACGTCGCGCTGGTGATGGACGGCAACGGCCGCTGGGCCAAGGAGCGCGGCCTGGCCCGCACCGACGGGCACACCGCGGGCGAGGCGTCGTTGTTCGACGTGGTCGAGGGCGCCGCCCAGATCGGCGTCAAGTACGTCTCCGCGTACGCGTTCTCCACCGAGAACTGGAAGCGCTCGCCCGAGGAGGTGCGCTTCCTGATGGGCTTCAACATCGACACGATCCACCGCCGGATCGACGAGATGGACGAACTCGGCGTGCGGATCCGCTGGTGCGGCCGGCGGCCCCGGTTGTGGGCGAGCGTGATCAAGGAGTTGGAGATCGCCGAGGAGCGCACCAAGGACAACACCCGCCTGACCCTGGCGATGTGCATCAACTACGGCGGCCGGGCCGAGATCGCGGACGCCGCCGCGCTGATCGCCGAGGACGTCAAGGCGGGCCGGCTCGACCCGAAGAAGGTCGACGAGAAGACGTTCGCCAAGTATCTCGACGAGCCGGACATGCCGGATGTCGATCTGTTCATCCGCTCCTCCGGTGAGCAGCGCACCTCGAACTTCCTGCTGTGGCAGTCCGCCTACGCCGAGATGGTCTTCCTCGACGTGTTGTGGCCGGACTTCGACCGGCGGCACATGTGGCAGGCCTGCGAGACGTACGCGTCGCGCGACCGCCGCTACGGCGGCGCGCTGCCGAACGCGGTCGCCGAGCCGGAACCGGTGCCGTCGGGCTCCTGAGGCTGCCAAGGCCCGGGGGCCCGAAATGTCGGCTCTCGGTGGGCCGGCTCCCGAAGTCGCGGCTCCCGAAGCGTGAAAGCTTCGCAAAGCGGGGTGTGGAGCGAGCGGCGGCGCCGCGATCGATGCGAACATGACCATCATGTTCGAAAAGAGCGCGCCGCCGCGCCCCGCTGCCGCCGCTCGGGTGGCGCCCCCGCCACCCCGCGGCGCCGAGTCGCCGGCCGCGACCGCCGGGTCCGCGGCACACGGTCGCCCACCCGCCGAGCGGTGGCGGCCGGGCCAACTCGAATTCTTCGTACTCGCCCTGCTCGTGCTGCTGTTCGCGCAGCCGTGGATCGTGGACCGGCTCGGCACGCCCGCGGTGCAGACCTGGGCCACCGTGTTCGTGGCGATCTCCGTCCAGGCGCTGCCGTTCCTGGTCCTGGGCACCCTGCTGTCCGCCGCGATCACCGCGTTCGTACCGCCCTCGGTGTTCACCAAGGTGCTGCCCAAACGGCAATCCCTCGCAGTGCCGGTCGCGGGCGCCGCCGGGGCGATCCTGCCGGGCTGCGAGTGCGCGTCGGTGCCGGTGGCCGGCGGACTCATGGCGCGCGGAGTCGCGCCCGCCGCGGCGCTGGCGTTCCTGCTGTCCTCGCCCGCGATCAACCCGATCGTGCTGACCGCGACCGCGGTCGCCTTCCCCAAGCAGCCCGAGATGGTGCTCGCCCGCTTCGTCGCCTCGCTCGGCACGGCGGTGTTGATGGGCTGGTTGTGGGCCCGGTTCGGCCGGCCCGAGTGGATCAAGCCCATGCGCCGTCCGCACGATCACGGCGGCAACGGCAAGTGGGAAAACTTCCGGCTCGCGCTCCAGCACGACTTCCTGCACGCGGGCGGCTTCCTGGTGATCGGCGCGATCACCGCCGCGACGCTCAACGTCACGGTGCCCAAGCACGTGATCGACGCGGTCTCCGGCTCGCCCTGGTTCGCGGTGCTCGCGCTGGCCTTCCTGGCCGTGGTGCTCGCGGTGTGCTCGGAGGCGGACGCGTTCGTGGCGGCGAGCCTGCTCGGCTTCTCGCCGACCGCGAAGCTGGCCTTCATGGTGGTCGGCCCGATGGTGGACGTGAAGTTGATCGCGCTCCAATCGGGCACCTTCGGGCGCGGTTTCGCGGCCCGGTTCTCCTCGGCGACGTTCGTGGTGGCGATCGTCGCGAGCTACGTCGTCGGATGGTGGTTGTTGTGAGGCGGGACGTCCAGGCGGTGTTGTTGATCCTGATCGGCGGTGCGTTGCTGCGGATCTCGTTGACCGACATGTACCTGCGCTACGTCAAGGACGGCCTGCGGCCCGCGCTGATCGCGGCGGGCGCGATCCTGCTCCTGGTCGGCCTGGTCTCGGCGGTCCGGGACGGGATCCAGCGGCGGGCGGTGGAGCCGGCGGCGGACGCCGGGCACGCACACGCGGCGGACGGGGAACCCCCGGCGGTCGACGACGCCGGACACGGGCACGACCACTCGGCGGGCCCGCGCGCGGCCTGGCTGCTGTGTCTGCCGGTGCTCGCGCTGTTCCTGATCGCACCGCCGGCGCTCGGGTCGTACACCGCCTCGCGCTCGGACAACGTGGTGGCGAAGCCGGCCGCCGCGAACAACGACGCCGGCTTTCCCGCGCTGCCGCCGGGGGACCCGCTGCCGATGACCCTGGCCGACTTCCTGATCCGCTCGGTGTGGGACACCGCCGCGCCGCTGAAGGACCGCGACGTCCAGCTCACCGGCTTCGTCACACCCGGCAAGAGCGCGGGCACCTGGTACGTGACCCGGATGGTGATCAGCTGCTGTGCGGCGGACGCGTTCGCACGCAAGATCGAGGTGCACGGCGTCGCGGCCCCGCCGACCGACTCGTGGGTGACCGTCACCGGCCGCTGGCTGCCCAACGGCCAGGTCCAGGCCGACGACGCGATGCCGGCCCTGACCGCGACCAAGGTCGATCGGGTGCCGACGCCGAAGGAGCCGTACGAATAGGCACATGGTGCCGATTGGCCGCGTTGTGACGATGTCACCGTCCGGTCACCGCCGCGTTCGTGTCCTGCGAGCGCGGCGGTGCGGCAAGATCCGTTCCCCTAGCGTGAGTTCACGGACGGATCGCCTGGGGAGGACGATCTGCCGAACCATCGGGGGGAATCGTCATGGGATGGGGAATTCGTCGTGCCGTCGTCGCGGCGGCCGTTGTGGGTGCACTCGTATCGGGTGCCACCGCGTGCCAGAAGGAGGACCGGGGAGCGGACGCCGACCGGAAGGGACAGACGAGCGAGCCGGTCGGGACCGCCGACGCGGACGGCAAGGCCGGCGACGGGGACCTCCGGGTCAAGGGCGTGTTCCTGACCGTCACGCCCGGCACGCTGGCCGGCGTCCGGTGCCGGACCGCGTTCATGGAGACGTACATCGGCACGATCACCTTCGCCGACGGACACCGGGGCGGCCGGATCACCATCTCCTACGGCGGATCCTCCGGCGGCATGAAGCAGGAGGAGATCGACGTGCCCGCGGGCAAGAAGTCGATCACCAAGACGTTCGCCTACTCGGAGTTCCTGTCCGGCGGCTCGATCGCGGCCGGGCAGCTCAACGTGCTGAAGCCGAATGCGGTCGGCTCGGCCACGGTGCGGCCCACGGGCACGTGCTCGGAGGGCGGGACGTGGGGCGGCACCACGACCGGCGCGACCGGGGGCGGCAGCTGGTAGGCGACGCCGACGCGGGCGGGGTCAGCCCGGCGTGCCGGCGCACTGGGCGCACGTGCCGAAGATCTCCAGTTCGTGGGAGACGTCGCCGAAACCGTGTTCGGCGGCGATCCGGTTCGCCCAGCGCTCGACCGCCGGGCCCTCGACCTCGACGGTGCGGCCGCAGGAGCGGCAGACCAGGTGATGGTGGTGCCCACGGCTACATCGACGGTAGACCGACTCGCCGTCCTGGGTGCGCAGGACGTCGACCTCGTCCGCGTCCGCCAGAGCCTGGAGGGTGCGGTACACCGTGGTCAGACCGACCGCCTCGCCGCGCTGCTTGAGCAGGTCGTGCAGATCCTGCGCACTGCGGAAGTCCTCGATCTCGTCGAGGAGCGCGGAGACGGCGGCACGCTGCCGGGTGGACCGACCCCGAACCGGGCTCGTGCCGTGGGCGGTGGTCACCTGGGTGCCTCCTCGATGGGTGCGGGCCGGACGACGACGCCGGGTGCCTGCCCCGCCATTGTGCCGGCGCCGGGGGCCTGCGCGTCCACACGCACGTCGTCGATCCGAGGCGCGTCCACCTCCCCCGCCGCCGCCTCCGCGCGTCGGGCCCGGCGCCGATTCAACGGCGTCGCGAGCACTCCCACCAGAACGAACAGCCCGATCGCGAGCAACACGATGGTGGCCCCGGGCGGCGCGTCGACGTAGTACGTCAGCGCGGTGCCGGAGACCGAGACCAGCACGCCGACCACGATCGCGAGCGCCGCGGTCATCGAGAACGTGCGGGAGACCTGCTGCGCGACCGCGACCGGGACCACCATCAGTGCACTGACCAGGAGCAGGCCCACCACCCGCATCGCGACCGTGACGGTGACCGCGGCGGTGACCGCGAGCAGCAGGTTCAGCGCGCGCACCGGCAGCCCGGTGACCCGGGCGAAGTCCTCGTCCTGGCACACGGTGAACAGCGCGCGACGCAGTCCGAGGGTGACCGCGAGCACGGCCGCGGCCAGGATCGTGATCACCCGGATGTCCTCGGGCGAGACCGAGGTCAGCGAGCCGAACAGGTACGACTGGAGATTGGCGTTCGAGCCCTCGGGGGCCAGGTTGATCAGCATCACCCCGCCCGCGATGCCGCCGTAGAACAGCACCGAGAGCGCGACGTCGCCGCTGACCCGGCTGCGTTCGCGGATCAGTTCGATCAACACCGCACCGACCGACGCGGTGAGCACCGCGGTGAGCACAGGGGAGGTGCTGAGGAGAAAGCCGAGACCCACGCCGGTGAGCGCGACGTGCCCGATGCCGTCGCCCATGAACGCCTGCCGGCGCTGCACGAGGTATACGCCGACGGCGGGTGCGGTCATGCCCACGAGCAGGGCCGCGAGCAGCGCGCGCTGCATGAAGGGGAAGTCCAGGATCGTCACGAGAGCAGTCCCATCCCGGCGTGGCGCGCGGTGTGATCGTCGTGCGGATGTACGTGGTCGTGGCCGGGCAGCGCGTGCTGGCCGACCGCGCGCGGCGGCGGTCCGTCGTGGCACACGCAGCCCTCGCGCAGCACCACGGCGCGGTCGATCAGCGGCTCCAGCGGGCCGAGTTCGTGCAGGACGAGCAGCACCGCCCGGCCCTGCTCCTGCTGTCCGCGCAGGGTGCCCGCCAGCACCTCCTGGCTGCGCAGGTCCACGCCGGCCATCGGCTCGTCCATGATCAGCAGGTCGGGGCGGCGGGCCAGGGCGCGGGCGATCAGTACCCGCTGCTGCTGGCCGCCGGACAGGTGGGCGATGCCGTCGCGGGCGCGGTCGCGCATGCCGACCGCGTCGAGCGCCGCGTCCACCGCGGCCCGCCCCTCGCGGCCCGGCCCGAACAGCCGGCGGCCGTCGAGCAGACCCGAGGTGACCACCTCGCGCACGCTCGCGGGCACACCCGCCGCGGCCGTGGTGCGCTGCGGTACATAGCCGATCCGGGACCAGTCGCGAAAACGCGCGAACGGGGTGCCGAACAGCTCGATCGTGCCGCCGGTGAGCGGGACCAGGCCGACCAGGGTGCGCACCAGCGTGGACTTGCCCGAGCCGTTGGCGCCGAGCAGCGCGACCACCTCGCCGGGGCGCACGGTCAGGTCCACTCCGCGCAGCACCGGTCGGCCGCCGAGGGACGCGGTGCCGCCGGTCAACCGGGCGATCGGGGTCGGAGAATCCGTCATGAGCAGCCCAGCCCCTTCCGCAGCGCGTCCAGGTTGGCGCGCATCACCGAGAAGTAATCGTCGTGCGCCTCGTCTTTTATGCCCTCGAGCGGGTCCAGGACCGCGGTCTGCACATGCAGGTCCTCGGCGAGCGTCTTGGCGGTCTTGGGTTCGGCCAGGGTCTCGAAGAAGATCGTGGTCACCCCCCGGTCCCGGGCCAGACGCTGGATGTCGGCCCGCCGGGCGGGGGAGGGCTCCGACTCCGGGTTGACGCCGTTCACCCCGATCTGGTTCAGGTGGTAACGCTCCGCGACGTAGCCGAACGCGGCGTGGCTGGTCACCACGTCCCTGCGGGCGCAGGTGGTCAGGCCGGCGGTGAACTCGGCGTCGAGGGTCTTCAGCCGGGTCACCAGCGCCGCGGCGCGTTCGCGGTAGTCGGCCGCGTTGGCCGGGTCGGCGCCGGCGAGCGATTCGCCCACACCGGTCGCGATCGCGGACAGCCGGATCGGGTCGAGCCACACGTGCGGGTCGCCGTGTTCGGCGTCGGCGTGGTCGTGGCCCGCGTGCTCGTCCTCGGCGCCCTGTACCTCGGTGCCGTGCTCCTCCAGCGGTGCGAACCGGCTCGCCTCGGCGATGTGCTTCGGCTTGTTCTGCGAGATCGCCTTGTCCACGGCGGGCTGCAGGCCCTTGAGATAGACCACCAGATCGGCCTGCGAGACGGCGCCGACCTGCTTGGGGGTCAGCTCCAGGTCGTGCGGCTCGGCCCCGGCCTTGGTCAGGTTGGTCACGTTCACATGCGGGCCGCCGACCTGCTGTGCGACGAATTTCATCGGGTAGAACGCGGCGATCACCCGCACCTTCGCACCCGCCCCGGTGTCCGCCTTCGCGTCGTCGGTGCCGGCGCATCCGGAGAGCAGCAGCGCGGATGCGGCGGCGGTCGCGAGCAGGGCGACCGGGGCGGAGCGGCATATCTTCATGACAATGATTCTCAACTAGAATGACAATCGTTGTCAATAATACGGGTTTGGGCCAACCGTGGCGGACCCGGGCCGGCAGTTATCGATTTACGGGGGTGACCAGCGCGCCGGTAGCCTGTGCCGACACTGTCACTGCCCGCATCGTCGCACCGAAGAGAGCATTGTGGCCGCCGACAAGATCGACACCATCGTCAGCCTGAGCAAGCGCCGAGGCTTCGTTTACCCCTGTAGTGAGATCTACGGCGGCCAGCGGGCCGCCTGGGACTACGGTCCCCTCGGCGTGGAGCTCAAGGAGAACATCAAGCGCCAGTGGTGGCGCACGATGGTCACCTCGCGTGACGACATCGTCGGTTTGGACTCCTCGGTCATCCTCGCCCGCGAGGTGTGGGAGGCGTCCGGTCACGTCGAGGCGTTCGTCGACCCGCTGACCGAGTGCACCTCGTGCCACAAGCGCTACCGCGCCGACCACCTCGAAGAGGCGTACGAGGCCAAGCGCGGCCGGCTGCCGGAGAACGGCCTCGCCGACATCACCTGTCCCAACTGCGGGAACAAGGGCACCTTCACCGAGCCCAAGATGTTCAACGGTCTGCTGCAGACCTTCCTCGGCCCCACCCAGGACGAGTCCGGCCGCGCCTACCTGCGCCCGGAGACCGCCCAGGGCATCTTCGTCAACTACAAGGCCGTCGAGCAGACCTCGCGCAAGAAGCCGCCGTTCGGCATCGCCCAGACCGGCAAGAGCTTCCGCAACGAGATCACGCCGGGCAACTTCATCTTCCGCACGCGCGAGTTCGAGCAGATGGAGATGGAGTTCTTCGTCAAGCCGGGCGAGGACGAGCACTGGCAGGAATACTGGATGCAGCAGCGCTGGGACTGGTACATCGGCCTCGGCCTGAACCCGGACAACATGCGCTTCTTCGAGCACCCGAAGGAGAAGTTGTCGCACTACTCGAAGCGCACCGTCGACATCGAGTACCGCTTCAACTTCGGCGGCACCGAGTTCTCCGAGCTGGAGGGCATCGCCAACCGCACGGACTACGACCTGCGCACCCACTCGGAGAAGTCCGGCACCGACCTGTCGTACTTCGACCAGGACGCCAACGAGCGCTGGTTCCCGTACGTCATCGAGCCCGCCGCGGGCCTGAACCGGGCGATGCTCGCGTTCCTGCTCGATGCCTACTTCGAGGACGAGGCGCCGAACGCCAAGGGCAAGCTGGAAAAGCGCACCGTGCTGCGGCTCGACCCGCGCCTGGCTCCGGTCAAGGCGGCCATCCTGCCGCTGTCGCGCAACGCCGACCTGTCGCCGAAGGCCCGGAGCCTGGCCGCCGACCTGCGGCAATACTGGAACTGCGACTTCGACGACGCCGGTGCGATCGGCCGTCGCTACCGCCGCCAGGACGAGATCGGCACGCCGTTCTGCATCACCGTCGACTTCGACACGCTCGAGGACAACGCGGTGACCGTGCGCTCGCGCGACACGATGCAGCAGGAGCGGGTGTCGCTCGACCAGGTCGTGGGCTATCTCGCGGCACGCCTGCCGGGCTGCTGACCCGAAACCGGCCGTGGGCCGGGTGAACGCCGTGAGGGGCGCCGTCTCGGACGGCGCCCCTCACGTGTGTCCCGGGCCGGATCGGAACTACTTGAAGACGCCCGCCACGATGCGGTCGGCCATCCGGAAGTTCAGGTCGTTCAGTACGTTGCCCGCGGCCTTCGAGGCGTCCTCGCCCTGGCCCTTCATCGGCCCGCCGTCGGCCCGGCCGATGTCCAGGATCAGGACGTAGTGCCCGGTCGTGGTGGCGATCGCGGCGTGCTCGGAGCCGTCCTTGAAGGTGACCCCGCTCGACGCCGGCGGCTGGAGCCAGGCGATCGGGGAGTTGGACAGCGCGATCGTGCCCAGCCCCTTCTTCACCGCCTCGGCCTTCTCCTTGTTCGGCATCGAGATCAGCGACAGCGTCACCGCGTACTTCCCGGCCGAGTCCTTGTACGACCCGCGCAGCACACCCACGCAGCCGTTCTGGGTGACCGCCGAGCCGCCGGCCGTGATCACCTTCGAGCAGTCCTTGGCCGCCGAGTCGTCGCTGCTCAGCTGCCGATACTTCGCGCCGGTGCGGCCCTGGAACTCGGCGGTGTCCTTGAAGAAGTAGTCGGTGGTGAAGGACAACTTGTCGGTCGACAGGTCGTCGATGGCCGAGTTGTTCGGCGGCGGCGCCGACTGGAACCCCTTGGGCTCGTCGGCGGTCGGTCCGGGCGAACCGCCGGTCGCGGGCAACGAACCGCCGTTGGCGGGGCCGGTCGGGGACGTCTGCGCGGCGGGCTTCTTGTCGTCGTCGTTGTCCTTGGACAGGAAGAAGAACGCCCCGCCGCCGATCACCGCGAGCGCCACCACCGCCGCCGTCGGCACCAGCCACTTCGGCCGGCCCGACGGCGGGGGCGGCGGCTGGCCGTAACCCTGGCCGTACTGCTGCGGGTAGGGCTGCTGTCCATACGGCTGTTGCCCATACGGTTGTTGTCCGTACGGCTGTTGCCCGTAGGCCGGTTGACCCTGGGGCTGTTGCCCGTGGGCCGACTGGCCGTTGTTCGGTTGTCCGTACGGCTGTTGCCCGTGACCGTAGCCGGGCCCGTTCGGGGGCTGCGGGGGCGGGAAGGCACTCATGTGCGGAGGTTAGTTCATCCGGACGACGGCGCAGGAGCGGATTCCGACACCGCGTGATCGTGCCCTCCGGCCGATGTGGTCGAGCCGATCGAGCCGGGCGAAGTGCCGGCCCCGGCCGCGTCGGCCAGCCGGGCGCGGGCCGCCATCAGCGCGAAGCCGAGCAGGTTCAGCCCACGCCAGCGCTCGGGGTCGCCCGCCCGCTCGTCGTCGGCGGCCAGCCCGATGCCCCAGATCCGGTCCAGCGGACTGGCCTCGACCAGGATCCGCCGCCCGGTGCCCAGCAAAAAGGTGCCCATGTCCGGGTGCTGCCCGAACTTGGCCACGTTGCCGCGCACGATCAGCTCGAACCGCTCCTCCACCCACCGCTGCTCGTCGAAGCCGCGCACCTGGCGCCCGATCGTCTTGGCCGTCTTGGGGTGATCGGCCGCCAGCACCCGGCGCTCCGCGTCGGCGTCGGCGAACATCCGGGCCTTGCCGGCCATCATCCAGTGCTCGGCGGTGCGATAGGTGATCCCATCCACCTCGAACGGCGACGGATACCACTGACTCAGACAGCTCGCGTCCACGCCCCGGATCGGCTCGCGGTGCCCCCAGAAGAAGACGTACTTCAGCCGCGGCTGCCGCCGGGCCCGCAGGATCAGGGACGCGACATCGAGCGGCTCACGGTCGGACTCGGCGGCGGACCCGGCGGACGCCGGCAGGGAATCGGAGGTCATGCCGGCGATGCTGCCAGGACCCGGCGACACCCGGAAACCACTTTTCCCGGTGGGGGACAATGGATCGGATCCATCCCCGCACCCCTCCTGGAGCACCGTCCATGGCACCCGCCGACGCACCCACGCCCGACGCCACCGGCAGCCCGTGGCCGCCGCTGCGCCTGGGCGCCTTCGGCGGCGCGCGGATTCGGCCGCCCGTGGTGCTGGCTCCCATGGCCGGCATCACCAACGCGCCGTTTCGCACGTTGTGCCAGGAGCAGGCCGAGGCGGCCACCACCGCGCGCCCGGCCGGGTTGTACGTCAGCGAGATGATCACCACCCGCGCGCTGGTCGAGCGGGACGCCAAGACGCTGCGGCTGATCCGCTTCGCGGAGACCGAGCGCCCGCGCAGCATCCAGCTGTACGGGGTCGACCCGCACATCGTCGGCCGTGCGGTCGCGATGATCGTGGACGAGGGCCTGGCCGACCACATCGACCTCAACTTCGGCTGCCCGGTGCCCAAGGTGACCCGCAAGGGCGGCGGTTCCGCGCTGCCCTACAAGCGCAACCTGCTGCGCGACATCCTGCGCTCGGCGGTCAAGAACGCGCGGGGCGTGCCGGTCACCATCAAGATGCGCAAGGGCATCGACGACGACCACCTGACCTACCTCGACGCGGGCCGGATCGCCGTGGACGAGGGCGTCACCTGGGTCGCCCTGCACGGCCGCACCGCCGAGCAGCACTACGGCGGCACCGCCGACTGGTCCGCCATCGCGCGGCTGAAGGAGGTCGTCACCGACATCCCGGTGCTCGGCAACGGCGACATCTGGGACGCCGAGGACGCCCTGCGGATGATGCGCGAGACCGGCTGCGACGGCGTCGTGGTCGGCCGCGGCTGCCTGGGCCGCCCGTGGTTGTTCCGCGACCTGGTCTCCGCCTTCGAGGGCAGCGCCGACCGGGCCCGGCCGACCCTGGGCGAGGTCACCACGATCATGCGCCGGCACGCGGTGCTGCTCGCCGAGTGGATCGGCGACGAGACCCACGGCGTCACCGATCTGCGCAAGCACGTCGCCTGGTACATGAAGGGCTTCGCGGTCGGCGGCACCATCCGCCGCGGCCTGGCCACCGCGAGCAGCCTGGCCGAACTCGACGACTGGTTCGGGCAGCTCGACCTGGACCAGCCGTGGCCGATCGGCGCCGACGGCCCGCGCGGGCGCACCGCGGGCGGCAAGCGCGTCGTGCTGCCCGAGGGCTGGCTCGACGACCCCGAGTGCGCGCTGCCCCCGGTCGACGCCGAACTGGACCACTCCGGCGGCTGACCGGGGAATCGGCCAAGCTCCCCGATGACACGCACGGTGACGTCGTAGAGTGAGGGAATGCCCAAGATTCGAGCCTCCTCCGTCGCCGAGCACCGTGCGATGCAGCACGCCGCGCTGCTCGACGCCGCCCGGAGCCTGCTCGACGAGGGCGGCTTCGCCGCGCTCACCTTCCCCGCCCTGGCCGAACGCACCGGCCTGGCCCGCTCCTCGCTCTACGAATACTTCGCCTCGCGCGCGGCCGTGGTCGAGGAGCTGTGCGCCGTCGACCTGCCGGCGTGGGTGGCCGAGGTCGAGGACGCGATGGGCGCGACCGACGACCCGGCGCACAAGATCGCGGCCTACGTCGAGCGCCAGTTGGAACTGGTCGGTGATCGTCGTCATCGCGTCGTCGTCGCGATCTCCACCGGCGAGCTGGACGCGAACGCGCGCGAACGCATCCGGGCCGCCCACGGGCGGATCGTCGAACTGGTGGTGGACGCGCTGTCCGCGCTCGGCCACCGGGACCCGATGCTGGTCGCCACGCTGGTCCAGGGCATGGTCGACGCGGCGGTCCGGCGGATCGAGTGCGGCGCCGACCCCGCCGAGGCCGCGTCCGCCACCCTGGCCCTGGTGCTCGGCGGCGTCGCCCGGGTCGCATAGCCCGCCGAACCCGACGGGCCCGAGCCCGGGCGGTTCGGGTACAACCGCACCCGCGCCCGACGCAGCAGCGTGAGCGGGTCGTGATACCCCGGCACCAGCAACCCCCAGTGCAGACACGGCACCGGCAGATGGAACGGCCCCGGCGCCAGCACCCCGATCGGTTCGCCCGCCGCGACCACCCGACCCGCCGCCACCGACGCGAGCACCGGCTCGTAGGTGGTGCGCACATCGCCGTGCCGCACGGTGACCACCCCGCGCCCGGCCACAGCGCCGGCGAAGACCACCACCCCCGCGCCCGCCGCGCGCACCGACTGGCCCACCGTCGCGGCCAGATCCACCCCGCGGTGCCCGGCCAGCCACGCCGCCGCCGGCGGCTCGAACCCGCGCAGCACCACCGGCCGGGGATCCAGCGGCCACACCCAGCGCCGCACCTCCGGCGCGGCCCGCGCCGCCCCCGACGCGAGCGGCGCCGGGGAGGCGAGGGGCGATGCGACCGTCGACACCACGGCGGTGAGCAACAGCAGACCCATCACGGCGGGTCCACGAACCGACCTCGAATCGTTCATGCGCCCAGACTCAGCGCCCGCGCCCGCCACACGCGCCGATCCGCGTCGGCCTGTGGACAAACAGCCGCCCCGTGCGCGTAGACAACTTTTTCGTCCACAAGCGGTCGCCGATCGTCGAAGTGCGATACGCCGCGAAAAGCCGGCATACAAGCGGACGAGGCGGCGGAAAAGGGTGGCCGGAAGGCGAGTCGCCCGGCCGCGTACCGGTCCCGTACACTTCCCGGAGCGGCCCGGCCTTCCGGGTCGACTTCGCGCGCCCACCTTCGAGCCGCCGACGTCCCGCATGGCGAGACGCCAGTGAGCGGGACTCGATGGGGACACCTCTCGGTCCGGGAATCCGCAAGGACCTCGGCGTGGTGTCGCGGGCGTCAGGCGTGACGGCGACCCGTCGTCACGACACAACCGAGAGTCCCGGGCTCGATCGCCGGGACGAGAGTCCAAGGAGCGTACGGCCATGGCCGTCGTCACGATGCGGGAGCTGCTGGAAAGCGGCGTCCACTTCGGTCACCAGACCCGCCGCTGGAACCCGAAGATGAAGCGCTTCATCTTCACGGAGCGCAACGGCATCTACATCATCGACCTGCTCCAGTCGCTGTCGTACATCGACCGCGCCTACGAGTTCGTCAAGGAGACCGTCGCCCACGGCGGCACGATCCTGTTCGTCGGCACCAAGAAGCAGGCGCAGGAGGCGATCGCCGAGCAGGCGACGCGCGTGGGCATGCCCTACGTCAACCAGCGCTGGCTCGGCGGCATGCTGACCAACTTCTCGACCGTCTACAAGCGCCTCCAGCGCCTGAAGGAGCTCGAGCAGCTGGACTTCGACGACGTGGCCGGCTCGGGCATGACGAAGAAGGAACTGCTCGTCCTCAAGCGCGAGAAGGACAAGCTGTCGAAGACCCTCGGCGGCATCCGCGACATGCAGCGCGTGCCCTCGGCCGTGTGGATCGTGGACACCAAGAAGGAGCACATCGGCGTCGGCGAGGCCCGGAAGCTGCACATCCCGGTCGTCGCGATCCTCGACACCAACTGCGACCCCGACGAGGTCGACTACAAGATCCCGGGCAACGACGACGCGATCCGCTCGGTCACGCTGCTCACCCGCGTGATCGCCGACGCCGTCGCCGACGGTCTCATGTCGCGTGCCGGTGGCGCCGCCGCCGACACCAAGGCCACCGCCGGCGAGCCCCTCGCCGACTGGGAGCGCGAGCTGCTCGAGGCGGGCAAGAAGGACGAGGCCGCCGAGGCCGCCCCCGCCGAAGAGGTCGTCGAGTCCGGCTCGGTCACCGAGGCCGACGTCGCAGCCGAGCCCGTCGAGGCGCCGGCCGTCGAGGCCGCCGCTGCCGAGGCGCCGGCCGCCGAGGCCGACCCGCAGGCCTGACCCTGGAACGAGGGGTACGACGGCCAGGCCGGCGTACCCCTCGCCCTGTGCCGGGACCCGATCACGGTGCGTACGCATCCCGTACGTCCCGTATGTGTCGGAATACCGCACGGACCCTTGACCTTCATCGGGTGGGGCGACACCCTCACCCGCAGTCGCTCGGGCAACCGGGCCGCTGACCGAGAGACGAGAGAATCAGGACATGGCGAACTTCTCCGCCGCGGATGTGAAGAAGCTCCGTGAGCTCACCGCCGCGGGCATGATGGACTGCAAGAAGGCCCTCGAAGAGGCCGAAGGCGACGTCGACAAGGCGGTCGAGATCCTTCGCGTCAAGGGCCAGAAGGGCGTCACCAAGCGCGAGGGCCGCTCGGCGTCCAACGGCGCCGTCGTCGCGCTGCTCGACGGCAACGCCTCCGGCGTCCTGGTCGAGCTCAAGTGCGAGACCGACTTCGTGGCCAAGAGCCCGAAGTTCATCGAGGCCGCCAACGCGATCGCCGCGCACGTCGCCAAGACCGCGCCCGCCGACATCGCCGCGCTGCTCGCGAGCGAGATCGAGGCCGGCAAGAGCGTCCAGCAGTTCGTGGACGACGCGAACGTCACGCTCGGCGAGAAGATCGTGCTCGACCGCTTCGCGCAGTACGCCGACGGTTTCGTCGCCGCGTACCTGCACAAGACCAGCCCCGACCTGCCCGCGCAGATCGGCGTGCTGATCGAGCTGGACGGCGCCAACGCCGAGGTGGCCAAGGACGTCGCGCAGCACATCGCCGCGTTCTCGCCCACGGTGCTCGCCCGCGAGGACGTGCCGGCCGAGACGGTCGAGACCGAGCGTCGTGTGGCCGAGGCCACCGCGCGCGAGGAGGGCAAGCCCGAGGCCGCCCTGTCCAAGATCGTCGAGGGCCGGGTGACCGGCTACTTCAAGGACAACGTGCTGCTCGACCAGGCGTTCGCCAAGGACAGCAAGAAGTCCGTGGGCAAGGTCCTGGACGAGGCCGGCGTCAAGGTCAAGCGCTTCACCCGCTTCAAGGTCGGCGTCTGATCGCCACTTGTGGCACCGCCCCGACCGGAAAGTGAACGCGGCCGGGGCATGTAGTAGGCATGAACGCAGTGAAAAGCAGTATGGCGAGGAGGCCGCAAGGCGTGGAGGGAACCGTGCAGGAAACCGAAACGAAGGCGGCCTCCTCGTCGTCCGCCGAGGGCGACGAGCCGAACCCCTACGCGCGCCGGGTGCTGCTCAAGCTCTCCGGTGAGGCGTTCGCGGGCGGCGGGGCCCTCGGTGTCGACCCCGACACCGTGCAGACCATCGCGCTCCAGATCGCCGACGTGGTCCGCCGCGGCACCCAGGTCGCCATCGTGATCGGCGGCGGCAACTTCTTCCGCGGCGCCGAGTTGCAGATCCGCGGCATGGACCGCGCCCGCTCGGACTACATGGGCATGCTCGGCACCGTGATGAACTGCCTGGCGCTCCAGGACTTCCTGGAGAAGCAGGGCATCGACACCCGCGTGCAGACCGCCATCACGATGGGTCAGGTCGCCGAGCCGTACATCCCGCGACGCGCCGTGCGACACCTGGAGAAGGGCCGCGTGGTCATCTTCGGCGCGGGTATGGGCATGCCCTACTTCTCCACCGACACCACGGCCGCCCAGCGTGCGCTCGAGATCGACGCGGTCGCGCTGCTCATGGCCAAGGGCGTCGACGGCGTATACGACTGCGACCCGAAGTCCAACCCGGACGCGGTCATGTTCGATCGTCTGGATCACGCCGAGGTGCTCGCCCGCGGGCTCAAGGTCGCGGACGCCACCGCGATCAGCCTGTGCATGGACAACGAACTGCCGATCGTCGTCTTCAACCTGCTCGTCGAGGGCAACATCGCCCGCGCCGTGCGGGGTGAGAAGATCGGCACCCTGGTCAGCCGTACCGACGGCTGATCGACGGCGACAGGACCGGGACAGGAGCCGACATGATCGACGAGATTCTCCTCGAGGCCGAGGAAAAGATGGAGAAGGCCGTCGTGGTCGCCAAGGACGACTTCGCGGCGATCCGCACGGGCCGGGCCACCCCGGCCATGTTCAACAAGATCCTCGTGGACTACTACGGCTCGCCGACCCCGGTGAACCAGCTCGCGTCGTTCACCACCCCCGAGCCGCGGATGGTCCTGGTGACCCCGTTCGACGGCGGTTCGAGGAACGCGATCGTCAAGGCGATCCGCGACTCCGACCTCGGGGTCAACCCGACGGACGACGGCAAGGTCATCCGGGTCGTCTTCCCGCAGCTCACCGAGGAACGCCGCAAGGAGTTCATCAAGGTGGCGCGGAGCAAGGGCGAGGACGCGAAGATCTCGCTGCGGTCGATCCGCCGCAAGGCCAAGGACACGCTCGACAAGCGGGTCAAGGACGGCGAGTCCGGCGAGGACGAGGTGCGTCGCGCCGAGAAGGAACTCGACGACACGACCCACAAGTACGTCGCGCAGATCGACGAGTTGCTCAAGCACAAGGAAGCCGAGCTGCTCGAAGTCTGATGAACGACTCGACCTGGGGCGGTACGCCGCCGGCCGATCCGCCCGCGGGAGCGCACCCCGATCTGCCGCCCGGCCACGACCCGTACGGGTCGTACGGCGCGTGGCCGGAGCAGGTCCCGGACGCGCCGAACGGTCAGGAACCGGCCCACTACGATGCGGCACGGTCCGGCGGCCACGGCGGCGGCGCCACTCGTGCGCAGCAGCACTTTCCCGCCGGCGTCGGGGTACGGACACAGGATGACCATACGCAGGTGCTCTCACCGATCGCGGGTCACGACCCGGACGACGGGTCGCAACCCGACGCGGGCGGGCGGTTCCACGAGGAGCCCGTTCGACGGGATCCGGCGTACGCCGAGGTGCCACGCGAGGGCCGCGGGGTGACCGGGGACCGACCCGCGAAACCGGTCGGCAAGGCCGGACGCAACCTGCCTCAGGCGATCGGCGTCGGCGCCGCCCTCGGCGGGGTGATCGTGGCCTCGCTGCTCACCGTCCAGGTGTTGTTCGTGGGCGTCGTGCTGCTCGCGGTCCTGGTCGGACTGTGGGAACTGGCGGGCGCTTTCGGCCGGGCCGAGGCGGTCGCCGACGCGGCCGGGCGGACCGCGCAGGGCGCCACCGTCGGGCGCGGTATCAAGATTCCGGTGATCCCGCTGGCGGTCGGCTCGGCGGCGATGTTGATCGCCGCCTACGCGCGCGGTGCGCAGGGGTTGGCCGTGGCGACCGCGCTGACCGCCGTGGCGGTGATGATCTGGCGGATGACCGAGGGCCCCGAGGACTTCCTGCGGGACATGACGGCGGGTGTGTTCACCGTCTTCTACCTGCCGTTCCTGGCCGGCTTCGCGGTGCTCATGCTGGGCGACGACGACGGCGCGAAGCGGGTGCTGACCTTCATCATCCTGGTGGTGTGCGCCGACACCGGCGCCTACGCGGCCGGGGTGATCTCCGGCGGCCGGCACAAGATGGCGCCCACGATCAGTCCCGGCAAGAGCTGGGAGGGCTTCGCCGGCGGCGTGATCCTGGCCGCCGCCGCGGGCGCGCTGTGCGTGGTGTCCATGCTGGACGGCGCGTGGTGGCAGGGCGCCGTGGTGGGCGTCGCGGCCGCGGCGGTGTCCGCGCTCGGCGACCTCGCCGAGTCGATGATCAAGCGCGACCTCAAGGTCAAGGACATGGGCAGTCTGCTGCCCGGTCACGGCGGCGTGATGGACCGCCTCGACTCGCTGCTCGCCGCCGCCCCGGTGGTGTGGCTGCTGCTCGCCGTATTCGTATGACCCGGACCTGATCCGGCCCTTTCCGGACAGGCCCGGCAGACGCACGGAGCGGGGCCGGGCGGGTCTTCGGAACCCGTCGGATCCGGCCCCGCCCGTACACCTGCGACACTGGACGAGCCATGCCCAAACCTGGAGAACTCACCTTCACCGCGCCGCCGCGTCGTTCGAAGCCGCCGCGCCACCTTGCCGACCTCACCCTCGCCGAGCGCCGCGAGGCGGTGGCCGAGCTGGGCGAGAAGCCGTTTCGCGCGGCCCAACTGTCCAAGCACTACTTCGGTCACCTCTCGGACGACCCCGAGCAGTGGACCGACATGCCCGCCGCGACCCGGGCCAGGCTCGCCGAGGCGCTGCTGCCCTCGCTGATGACCTCCGTACGGGACATCTCCTGCGACGACGGTGCCACCCGCAAGTCGTTGTGGAAGCTCTTCGACGGCACCCTCGTCGAGGCCGTCCTGATGCGCTACCCCGACCGGGTCACGATGTGCGTGTCCTCGCAGGCGGGCTGCGGGATGAACTGTCCGTTCTGCGCCACCGGTCAGGCGGGCCTGACCCGCAACCTGTCCACCGGCGAGATCGTCGAGCAGGTGCTCGCCGGCGCGCGGGCCCTCGCGCGCGGCGAGGTGCCCGGCGGTCCGGGCCGGGTCAGCAACATCGTCTTCATGGGGATGGGCGAGCCGCTGGCCAACTACAAGGCCGTGGTCGGCGCGGTGCGCCGGCTGGTCGACCCGAGCCCCGAGGGCCTGGGCATCTCCGCCCGCTCGGTGACCATGTCCACGGTCGGCCTGGTCCCGGCGATGTACAAGCTCGCCGAGGAGCGGATCCCGGTCACCCTCGCCCTGTCCCTGCACGCGCCGGACGACGAGCTGCGCAACACGCTCGTCCCGGTCAACACCCGCTGGGACGTGCGCGAGGTGCTGGACGCCGCCTGGCACTACGAGGGCGTCACCGGTCGCCGGGTCTCCATCGAGTACGCGCTGATCAAGGACATCAACGACCACGGCTGGCGAGCCGACCTGCTCGGGCGTCGGCTGAAGAACCACAACGCGCACGTCAACCTGATCCCGCTCAACCCCACCCCGGGCTCGAAGTGGACCGCCTCCACGGCCGAGCGCCAGGAGGAGTTCGTCCGGCTGCTGACCAAGCACGGCGTGCCGGTCACCGTCCGGGACACCCGGGGTCGCGACATCGACGGCGCGTGCGGGCAGCTCGCCGCCGCCGAGGTCTGATTCCGCGGCGCGATCGGCGGGCGGTCCACGCCGGCCCGCCGATCGCCGGGGACACAGCCGGCAAGCGGGACAATCGGTGCAGGTCACGGGTGCGCGGCGCGGCGATATAGAACGGGTAACGAATCCTTATCGGATCCTTAGGCCGCACAGGGCAGACTGATCTCAGTGCCAGGCCGTCGGATCCTTTGATCCCCCCGTTCGAATGATCCGACGGTGGCACGCCCAAGCCGCCGGTCGAAGGGACACGATCCGGCGCACGGCTCGGGGTCGCGTGGCCCCCGAGACGAGAAGCACTTCGAGCCCGTCGCGGAAGGGGACGCCGCGCCGGGCTCGGAGTGTTTTCGCATGTCCGAGGGTCTCCCGCATCCGAGCGTTTTCCAATGGCCGGGGCTCAGGCCCGGCGGCGGCGCCGCCGGGGTCGTTCGTCGCGCAGGATCACCGCCGCCGCCGCGATCAGCGCGGCCACCAGCAGGCCGACCGCCCAGACCGTGCCGAGCAGCGCGGTGCGGGTGGAGACCGTCGGGAACGGATTGGCGCCCTCGTGCGCGGGCCAGGCCGCCAGTGCGCCGACGGTGATCGCCGTCGGCACGCAGACCAGAACCGGGACGGCGAGGGCGACCAGGGCCGCGCGGCGATCCGTCGGCGTGGCAGCGCCGATCGAGTGCAGGGTCCGTGAGGTCTCCCGACGGGCCGGGCCGTACTCGACCACCACCGCGAACAACATCGCCGCCGCGCACAGCGAGACCGTGGCCACCGTCAGGAACAGCGGCGCGTCGGCCATCCGAACCGGCGTGCGCTCGCCCGCGAGCCGAGCGGTGGTGACCACCGCCAGCGCGATCGTGGTCAGTCCGAGCGGCAGCGCCAGGCCGTGCGCGGCGGCCTCCATCCGCCGGGCCGCGCACAACGTCCAGACCCGACCGGCCCGGGCCGCCCAGCCGCCGCCGAGCCAGGCCACCAACCACGGCACGGTCAGCGCGGCCCCGATCAGCACCGCGGCGTATCCGCCCACCGCCGCCGGCAGCGCGCCGTGCGGCAACTGTTCCGGACGGGCCGGGTCGGCGATCAAGTACTGCGCGAGCAGCCCGGCGAGCACCAGGAGCGGCCCGACGTACGGCGGCACCCGGGGCAACGACCGGGCCGACGGCCCCGGCACCGCGCTCGCCGCCGCGATCGCCGTGATCGTGGGCACCACCACGAGCAGCGCCGCCAGGCCCGGCCAGTGCACCTCGGCGCCCACCGCGAGCAGTCGGCGAACCGCGGGCGGGAGCGAATCCCGCACCGAGCGCAGCACCAGGTGTGCCTGCATCCCGGCGATCGTGCCGACCATGGCCGTGATCGCCGCCTCGGTCGCCACCGTCGCCCGGCCCGTTCCGGGCCCCGTTCCAGGCCCGGTCCCGTGCCCTGGGACCGGCGGCCCCTCGGCGACCTCGGCGTGCGCGTGCCGGGCCCGATCGGCCCGGTCGTGCCGGTGCAGGACCGCGAGCCGGGTGCCGACCGCGGTCAGCACCGCCACGGCGGCCAGCACCGGCAGCGCCGCGAGCAGCGGACCGGTCGGCGCCGGTGCCGCGCGCCCGCTCGGGCGGGCCCAGGCCAGCAGGCACAGCAGCACGATCGTGGCACTGCCCGCCAGCGCCGCGCCGGCCAGCACCCGCACCGCGTCGACCCGGGACGCGCCGTGCCACGCGTCGCGCATGACCCGTGCGTCGGCCTCGGACATCGGCCTACCACCCCTCCGCGCGCGGGTCGCGACGACCCTCGCGCAGGACCAGGCCGCGGTCCGCGTGCGCGGCCACCCGCCGATCGGCGGTGGCCAACACGAGGGTGATCCCGTGCGAGCGCACGGCGGAGACCAGGATCCGCATCAGATGGTCGAGTTCGGCGCCGGCCAGGCCGTGCGCCGGCTCGTCCGCGAAGACCACCGCCGGTCGGGTGACCAGCGCGCGGGCGACCGCCGCCCGACGCAGCAGCGCCGGTCCCAGGCCCGGTGGCCGGGACTCGGCGTGCTCGGTGACGTCGAGCCGATCCATCCAGTGCCGGGCGATCGCGAACGCCTCGGTGCGGCGCATACGATCCAGCAGCAGCGGCAGCGCCACGTTCTCCGCGACGGTCAACTCCGGCAGCAGTCGGGTGCGGCCGTCGACCAGGCCGAAGTGCCGGCGCCGCAGCGCGATGCGGCCCTTCTCGTCGAGCACGTGCATCGGGCCGCTGTTGAACCAGACCTCGCCGCTGTCGGGGGCGACCACGCCGGACAGGCACGCGAGGAGCGCCGACTTGCCGGCGCCGTCAGGCCCGGTGATCGCGAACGTCTCGTCGGCGCGGACCGCGGCCGAGACGTCGCGCAGCAGCGTGCGCGACCCCTGGGTGAGGGTCAGTCCGTGAGCGCGCAGCACGTCGTTGTCGGGTGGGGCGCTCGGCGCGTCGGCGACGGCGCGCCGGTCGGCGGGTCTGGTCTCGCGGGACGACAGGGACATGGCACACCTCCCGCAGAGTTACGTTCGTTGCCACCCGTTCTCCTCCAACGAGCGTTGCGGCACGTGGTTTCGGCACGGGCGACAAACCCCCTCGGTCGGGGAGCCCTGTCGGCGGCGGGAGTTCGCACACATCATGATGAGGCGAACAGGTGTCTCGAACGCGTTCCGAACGGGGTGCACATGAACCGCCGACTCGATCTTCCAGATCTGCTCAATGCCCGCGACGTCGGCGACCTACCGCTGATCGGCGGCGGTGTCACTCGAACGGGGGTACTGATGCGGTCCGAGACCCCGGATCTGCTCACCCCCGAGGGGGTCGACCGATTGATCCACACCTATCGCGTGCGGCACGTGCTCGATCTGCGTTCGGACCACGAGGGGTTGCCCCCGACCGAGTGGGCGGGCGTGGTCCGGCACCGGCTGCCGCTGCTGGGTCGCCGCTCCGCGCTGGCCGCCGACCGGGCCGCGATCGGTGACGTGTCGGCCGGGCAGACCCAGGGCCTGGAGTTGGACGACGACATCGACCTGGGCAGCGTGGACGAGTTCGGGGCCGGGCTGCTCTACATGCGGATGGCGGAGCGCGGCGCCGAGTCCTACGTACGCTCGCTGGAGATCCTGGCCGGCGACGGCGGGGTGCCGGCGCTGGTGCACTGCACCGCCGGCAAGGACCGGACCGGGATCCTGGTCGCCCTGCTCCTGTCGGTCGCCGGGGTCGAGCGCGAGGCGATCATCGCCGACTACACCGAGACCGAGACGCATCTCGTGGAGATGTTCGAACGTATCGACCGATTGCCGCGCCAGCCCCGGATCGACCCGTCGCATCCGGTCGCGCCCGCGATGCGCGGTGCGGCGCGGGCGTCCATCGACACCTTCCTGCGGGTGCTGGAGGAGCGGCACGGCTCGGCGGCGGAGTTCCTGCTCAAGGCGGGTGCGGCGCCGGACCACCTGGAGTCCTGGCGCCGCACCATCCGAGGGGGGACGGGGTGACCGGTCCGGCTCAGTGACCGAGGAACCGGCCGAACGCGTGCGCCAGGCGCGACTCGCGCCCGGTGCGCCGCTCCTCGACGTCGGCGCCCGCCATCACCCGCAGGCCCACGTTGGTGCCGATCCAGCGCAGCGGCTCCGGCTCCCACCGGGGCGAGCGGTGGCGGACCCAGGGCAGCCGGGTCAGGTCGGTGTACTCGTCGCGGATCAGGTCGGCCAGGGTGCGGCCGGCGAGGTTGGCGGTGCCCACGCCGTCGCCGACGTAGCCGCCGGCCCAGGCCAGTTTGCGGGCGCGGTCCAGGCCGCAGCTCGCGTACCAGTCGCGGGCCACGCCCAGCGGGCCGCCCCAGGTGTGGGTGATCCGCGCGTCGGCGACGGCCGGGAACAACTCGGTGATCACCCGGCGCAGTTCGGCGAAGACCTTTTCGTCGCGGTCGAACTCGGGCCGCACCTTGGAGCCGAAGTGGTACGGGGCGCCGCGTCCGCCGAAGGCCAGGCGGTCGTCGGCGGTGCGCTGGCCGTAGATGATCAGGTGCCGCATGTCGCTGAAGCTCTCCCGGCGGGCCAGGCCCACCTCGTCCCAGAAGGCCTCCGGCAGCGGCTCGGTGGCGATCATCAGCGAGTAGACCGGCGCGAGGTCGCGGTGGAAGCCGGCCAGTTCGGGGGTGTAGCCCTCGGTGGCGCGGACCACCACGTCGGCGCGGACCCGGCCGTGCGGGGTGACGGCGACGCCGTCCTCGATCGAGAGCACGGGGGTCCGCTCGTGGATGCGCACGCCGAGGCCGGCCACCGTCACGGCCAGGCCGCGGGCCAGCTTGGCGGGGTGGAGCACCGCGCAGTGCGGGGTGTAGGTGCCGCCGAGCACGTCGGTGGCGCCGACCATCGCGCGTGCCTCGGCGGCGTCGAGCAGCCGGGCGTCGGAGGTGTCGAAGCCCCACGCGTGTTCCCCGGCGACCGCCTCGCGCGCGCGGGCCAGCTGTACCGGGGTGCGGGCGAGCACGACCGTGCCGCCCTTGTCGAAGTCGCAGTCGATGCCCTCGGCGGCGACCACCCGGCCGACCTCGTCGACGGTCGCGTTCATCGCCCGCTGCTGGGCGATCGCGCGTTCCCGGGTGCTGTCGCGGGCCACCTTGGCGATGGACGCGGGGAACAGCGCCGAGCACCAGCCGCCGTTGCGGCCGGACGCGCCGAAGCCGGCGACCTCGCGCTCCAGCACCACGATCCGCAGCGAGGGGTCGGCCCGGGCCAGGTAGTACGCCGTCCACAGGCCGGTGTAGCCGGCGCCGACGATCGCCACGTCGACGTCCAGGTCGCCCGCGAGCGCGGGGCGCGCGGTGACGTCCTCGCCGAGGGTGTCGAACCACAGGGACACGTCGCGGTAGTCGCCCGTCATCGGGTCCACGTCCTCAGGTAGTCCGGCGCGGGGAGGTCGAAGCGCAGGTCGGGGGCGGGCACGGGGGTGCCGAAGTGCTCGGTGATCGGGACCGTGCCGGCCCAGATCGGCGCGTCGAGGTCGGCCTCGTCGTCGTCGGGCGGTCCGGCCGAGATCTTTACCGATGTCTCGTCCAGGGACAGCGCGAGGACGAGCGTCGCGGCCAGTTCCTTGGTCGAGTGCGGGCGCAGGTCGCCGCGGCGGCCGGGGAGCAGCCGGTCGGTGAGCAGGTCCAGGGCGGCGACCTTCTCGGCGTCCGGGAGCACCGTGCACGAGCCGAGCACCATCGCGCTGCGGTAGTTCATCGACGACTCGAAGGCGGATCGGGCCAGCACCAGGCCGTCGAGCAGGGTCACGGTCAGGCAGGTCGGCGCGCCGGCGGCCAGGCCGCGGAGGAGTCGGCTGCCGGTCGAGCCGTGGATCAACACCCGCTCGCCGTCCCGGGCGTAGGCGACGGGCAGGACGAACGGCTGACCGTCCTCGCCGGTGATGGCGAGGTGGCCGACCAGGCCGGCGTCGAGCACGGCGTGCAGCGCGGCCCGGTCCCGAGCGGCGTGATCGGGCAGGCGGCGTATGCGAGTTCGGGGGGTGGAGCCGGGAACGGGGTGACTCATCGGGCCTCTTCGGGGATGTCGGTGGTGCCGATGGTGCCGGTGGTTCGAGGTGTTTCGGGGGATTCGGCGCCGGATATGAGTCTGCCGCCGTCGCGCACGGGTGTGTGCG
>NZ_JBSHGZ010000060.1:0-38291 GCF_053618075.1 Embleya sp. NPDC055664 | reverse complement strand
AAACCCCACCACCGGGGGGTGGGGGCGCCGGGGGGGGGGCCCGCCCCGCCCCCCCCCCCCCCCCACGCCGCCTTGGACGCATTTCGACCGGGCGGACCTGATACACACCCCGGTCCCGGTCCCGCTGCTCCTCGGCCACCTGGAGCGCGATCAGGATCTCCAGCGCGCTCCAGGCCATGCCGAGCATGCCGAGCCCGACGAAGAGCATCGCCCAGACCCAGAACCAGGTGTGCGCCCAGACGCCGAGCAGCGCGACCATCGCCGCGACGATGGTCAGGGCCAGCAGCACGCCGGTGCGCGCGGCGGCGTTTCTCGCGCCGTCCGGAAGCCTGGCCATGGCCGGTCCTTCCTTCCACCGAGTGTCCGGTCGATCCTCGCCTGCCCCCTGTGCAGCGAACGGAACCCGCTCAGGCGTCTTCGTCCGGGAATCGACGGAACTCCCGCCAGGTCTCCCAGATTCCCGGCACGGTACCCGAACCGTAGGAGCGCTCCGGCCAGTTGGCCGGCGGCAGTCCGGCGGGGTTGGCGCCGACGTTGGCGCCGTACCAGAGGTCGTGCCGACGGCGCGCGAAGTACCACGTGCCGTCCCGGCGTTCGTACACGTCGCGGTACAGGATCGCCTGGTGCAGCCAGCGCGGCCCCTCCTGGATCTCCCCCTTGCAGTACACGTGTCCGGTCGCGTGGTCCGCGTCGAGGAGGTCGATCACGTGGGTGCCCACGTTGAGGATGGTCACCCCCAGGGGCGCGAGTTGGGTCGCGAACGACGCGCGCAGCGCCGCGCGTCCGCTCTCCTCCCGGGTCACCCGCACGTCCGGCACGAACAACGCGCACAGTGCGTCCAGGTCCCGGCTGTCCAGAGCCAGCGCGTAGCGGGCGGCCAGTTGACGGATGTGTTCGTAGGCGAGGAGTCGTTGTACGTCGTCCATGGACCGACACCCTGTCAGGCAGACACGCGGGCGAGCTGCTGCGGGTTGTACACGACCTCGACGTAGGACCAGCGGCCCTCGCCCGCGTAGTGCAGCACCACGTTGACGTCCAGACCGACGACGGCGCCCTCGGCGCGGAGCAGGACGGCGACCCGGTTCCCGTCGACGAGCCGCAACACGACGCGGTAGCCGGTGAACGGCGAGCGGCGCACCCCGTCCAGGATGTACGCGTGCAACGCGTGCCGGCCCTCGACGAAGCCGACCACGTGGTCGCGCACCCGTACCTCGTCGGTGAACAACGCCGCGACCGGCGCCCAGTCGCCGTGGGCGGGGGCCGCGGCCAGTCGGCCGGCGAAGTCGGCGAGGGCCCGCTCCACCTCGGCCCGGTCGGCGGCGCGGGGCATCGGCTCGGGCGCCCAGCCGACGATCCCGCGCAGCTCGCCGCCGTCGGCCCCGGCGACCGCGCCGCCCGCGGCCCGCCGGCGCGCGATCATCGCGTCGGCGTCGTCACCGTTGTAAAACTCGCCCACCGTCTCGAAACGATCGCCGACCCGACGCAGGATCTCCGTCCCGGGCAGCGTGTAGCGGGTGGTGCCGCCGGTGGGGTCGGGCAGGTTGTGCCAGACGTAGCGGCAGACCAGGTCGCCGTCGATCATCGTCCACTCGGTGAACCGGGACACCTCGGGAATCGGGTCGGCACCGCCGATCCGCGCGCTCCGCGCGAGTGCCGCCGCCACCGCGTCCCGGCTGCCGCCCATCGTGCCTCCCCGCAGTCGTCCGGCGAACCCGGCCGCGCGCAAGGATCCGGGCGCAGGTCGCCTCCGGTCCGCGTGATCCTGCCCGCGCCCCGTCGGGAAGTCCAGCCCCGACACGATCGTCGGAACGGAACCGTCGCCGGCTGGTATACGTATTACCGGTCGCAACCAGCCGGCCGGGCTCCGACGCGAGCACGAGACGAAGAAGAAGCGGAGGGGACGCGAGTGATCCGGTACCGGGTCCGGGTGGACTTCTACCAGGACGTCCCGCCGGACCGGCCCCCGACGGGGTACGTGGGCTCGTTGCTCTCGGGCGACTTCGCGGGACCCGCGCTGCCGCGCGGCGGCGACTCCATCTCGGCGATCCCGCTGGGCGGTGCGCACATAGGGCCGTGGACCGGCGGTCCCTACATGATGGTTCACCGGGTCGAGCACCACCCGGTCCCCGTCGACGGCGAGGGACACATAGTGGAGTGGTGGGAGCAGTACCCCCAGCCCTCCGTGCACGTGGTCGTCAACGCCGAGTGGCCGGACACCGAGGAGTCCGAGCACGAGTTGATGAACCTGTACGAGGAGCAGAGCTGGAGTTCGTTCCCGGCGGGCCCGGAGAACCCGTTCCTGCCGGTGGCGGCGGCCGCCGACTTCTAGGTCCTTCGGGGTCTTTCGGGGTTCTTCCGGACCCTTCCGGGTCTTTCACCCCGTATCCACCCGTGACGCGGCGGGCTACGCCTTCGGCTTCTTGTAGCCCGCCACGTCCACGGACGCCAGGATCTTGTTCAGGTCGGCGTCGTATTCGCGGGACAGGCCCGCCGTGGAGAACGAGATCATCGACTGCGGCAGCCACCACAGTTGCGGCTGGAACGAGTCGCCGCTCTTGCAGGTCACGCTGTACGACGCGTAGTCGTACTTGAGGCTGGCCTTGCTCGGCTCGGCGAGCTTCTTGCCCTCCGACTTGCTGGTCGGCGCCGCGGTGTCCTCGGTCTTGGTCACACAGGTCGGCGCGGCGCCCAGGGTCCAGCCCGCCGGATCCTTGAAGTCCACCTTGCGCTGATCGTTCTTGCCCACCCAGATCCGCAGCCCCGCGCGCTCGCAGGTGGTGCGCTGCGCGGCGGGCGTGGCGGCCGGCAGCACGCACACCTCGGTGTCGCTGACCTCCTTGAGCTCCCACGTGCTGGGCACCGCGAACTTCATGCCCTTGATGTCCTGGGTGAAGCCGCCCGGTTTACCGGTGAGTTTCGGCGGTTGGGCGTTGGCGCTGTTGGTGTCCTTCTTCGTGCCCGCCTCGGGCTTGTCGTCGCCGCCCCCGCGCAGCGCGACCACCGCGCCGGCGCTGATCGCCACCACCGCCACCGCGCCGCCGATCATGATCGCCAGGCGTTTGCGGTTGGGGCGACCGCCACCGGTGCCGCCCTGCTGCCGGGCCGCGGCCCGACCGGTCGGCGGCGGCGTGTGTCCGCCGTGGGTGGCCGGGGGTGGGGTGAACGTGCCGGAGGCGGGCGGCTGGTGGTGGCCGGCCGGATAGCCCTGTCCGGTGCCGCCGTACTGCCCGGAGGGCGCCCCGTACGCGCCGGACTGCGCGGCGGGGACACCGTGCGTCCCGGAGGGTGCGCCGTACGCCCCCGATTGCGCCGCGGGCGCGCCGTGCGTGCCGGAGGAGTCGCGGTACAGCGGCGGTTGGGTCGGCGAGGCGCCGTAGGGGTCGTGCGTGGGGGTGTTGTACGCGGCCGGCGGCGGGGTCTGCGGCGGTACGACCGGCGCGCCGAACGCGGCGGTGCCGCCGGAGCGCGCGGGCCCGCGCGGTGCCTCGTACACGCGCGGCGGCGGGGTCTGCGGCACCTGCTGCTGCGACTGCTGCTGTACCTGCCACGGGCCGCCGGAGGCCGGCGTGGTCCACAACTGGCCGATCAGCGACGTCGCGTCGGCGACCGGGTCGAGCGAGGGCGCCGCGCCGGTGCCGAGCGCGCCGCGCCACACGTGGGTGACCGAGGCCAGCAACTCCCGGGCCTGGGGCCGGTAGTGCGGCTCCTTGTCGCCCGCGCGCTTGACGATCAGGCGCAATACATCCGGTACACCGGAAAGGTCGGCCTCCTCCTGGAGCACCCGCAGCGCGACGACTTCGGGCGCGCCCGTACCGAACGGGATCACCCCGGTGGCCGCGTAGGTGACCAGCATCGCCCACGCGTAGACGTCGGCGGCCGGCGTGCTGTCGTGGCCCTTGAAGCGTTCCGGGCTCATCCACGCCGGCGAGCCGATCATCATGCCGGTGCGGGTCAGCCCGCTGTCCTCCATCGACCGCGCGATGCCCAGGTCGAGCACACGCGGTCCGGCGGGCGAGCAGATGATGTTCTGCGGCTTGAGGTCGCGGTGGATCACGTCGGCGTCGTGCAGCGCGACCAGCGCCTCGGCGAGCCCGGCCGCGAGGCCCATCAGCTCGTCGCCGCGCATCGGACCGCCCTGGTTCACCCGTTTGTCCAGGGTCGGTCCCGGCACGTACTCGGTGGCGAACCACGGTGTCTCGGCGTCGACATCCGCGTCGAGCACGGGTGTGGTGCACGTGCCCTTGATCGCGCGCAGCAGGTTGACCTCGCGCGTGAACCTGGCCCGGAACTCGGGATCGTCGGCGTACTGCGCGTGCACCACCTTGACCGCGACGCGGCGCTCCAGGCTGTCCAGCCCCGCGTAGACCGCGCCCATTCCACCCGCGCCCAGTCGACCCGTGATCCGGAACGGTCCGATGTGCTGCGGATCGCCCGGACGCAATTGACGTATCTCGGCGCCGCCGTCGGCCGTCATGGACGTGCCTCCCGTGTTGGTTCGCCGGCCCGCCGCTGCGGCCGTACCGGGATGGAATCCTCTCATCCGGTCTTGTGACCTCCCCAGGGCACCGGCTGGTTCCCCGTTCGGGGGAAAAGGCTCGCCTTACCCGTGGGTGGGCGTGATAGGCCAACGGGTGCGCCGGGTGTGGCAACACCGCGGCGTGCGGCGAGTGTTGCCACACCGCACCGGTTGGCAGGCATCCGCCGGATCGCACCGCTTCCACGACGAAGGGCCGGAGATGAGGATCGTCGTCGACTTCGACAAGTGCAAGAGCAACGCGCTGTGCATGGCCGAGGCACCCGAGGTGTTCGAGGTACGGGAGGACAACTTCCTCTACATCCTGAACGAGAATCCGAGCGAGGAGTTGCGGCCGCAGGTGGAAGAGGCGATTCGGGTCTGTCCGACCCGGGCCATCTCGATCCTGGATTGAGCCGGCGCGGCCCGGGACGGGAGTTGCCCGCCCCGGGCCGATCGCGGCTCAGGAGGGGTCGTTCGGGCGGTCCGGGGAGGCGCCTCGGCTCGACTGCCAACGGTCGCGGGCGTTGCGGGCCATCGTGGTGGACGCGCCCCGGGCGCCCTGCACCATCGCCGCCGACGCGTTGCGGGTGACCGACCAACCCCGGGCGAGCAGCTTGACGTTGACCACCACGGTGCCGGCGGTACGGTCGTGCCAGGTGCGCCGACGCGGGCCGAGCACGGCCAGTGGGTCCAGGAAGCCGACCAGGGCCAGTAGGGCGAACAACCCGGCCGTGCCCCACTGGCGGAGCGCCACCTCGTACCAGGTGAGCAGGACCGCGGCCCACGGCACCACCACGGCCACCAGGGTGCGCCGAGCCGCCCGCCAGGCGCCGACCGGCACCCGGCCGCGAACGGCCTGCGCCGGTGTACCCGCCGGGACCACCTTCGCGCCGACCATGATCTTGCCCAGCGTGCGGCCGAACCTGGCGTGCATGTACCAGTCGTAGAGCGCGGGCACCAGGAGATGGGCGAGGACCAGCAGAAGCAGCAGCGTCTTGGTGGTCGACCACAGCCCGTCCACCGCCTCCAGCGGCGCCCGTTGCGCCTCGCCGGCGCGCCCGAACACGACGTCCAGGAAGGAGTCGCGGACCACCTTCGTGGGCAGGTCGGCGGCCTTGCCCTGGATGTAGTGGTAGGCCAGGAACCACAGCGGCAGCACCAGGGCGGTGGTGAGCAGGTAGTCCACGGTGCGGGCGATCAGCCGCATGGTCCGGGAGGCGAGCGGGAGTTCGCCGGGCGCCGCGGGCTCGACGCCCGTCGCGGGGTAGGACTGCGGGGGCACCGGTGCGGAGTAGGCCGGGGCGGTTGCGGGGTAGGACTGCGGCGGCGCCGGCGGGTAAGCGGGGCCGGGCGGTTGCGCCTGGTCCGGGATCGGGCCCGGTGCGGTGACGGGTGCTTGGTGCCAGGACAGGTGTGGATCACCGTCGACGGAAGGTTGGTCCCCGTACGGCGACCCCGGCCCGCGTGGCGGCTGAGGAATCGTCATGACCGGGACGGTATCGCGCAGATCGTCCCTTCCGCCGGGTCGTGGGGCGAGTCCGGGGCACGCGGCGCGCGGAACGGCCGGATCGCGCCGGGTCCGAGTGCCGCCGAACCGCGTGCAGTCGGCCCGAGTGCCATTGGGCCGATCGGGCGATTCGCGTGCTCAGCCCTTGAGTTCGCCCAGTGTCACATCGATCGTGGCCTTGTTGCCGTTACCGCGCAGCAGGTTCACCTTGACCCTGTCCCCCGGCTGCTTGCCGCCCAGCACCTCGGACAACGTCGAGACGTCGGTGACCGCCTGGTCGTCGATCGTGGTGATCACGTCGCCGATCTGGATGCCGGCGGCCTTCGCGGCGCCGCCGTCCTGGATCGAGACCACGCCGACGCCCGCGGCCCGGCCGTTGGGGCCGGCCACCGTGCGGACGGTGACGCCGAGGGCGGCCTTGCCGGAGTTGTCCACCTTGCCGTTCTTGATGATCTGATCGGTGATCGACTTGACCGTGTTGGCCGGGATCGCGAAGCCGATGCCGGGCGCCGCGCCGCCGTTGGCCTCGGGGTCGGTGGCGGCCAGGGTCGGGATGCCGATCACCTGGCTCTCCAGGTCGACCAGCGCGCCACCGCTGTTGCCGGGGTTGATCGCGGCCGAGGTCTGGATGGCGCTGGAGATGGTGGCGCCCGGCGAGCCGGAGGTCTCCGGTTCGCTGACGGTGCGGCCGACGGCGGAGACGATGCCCTCGGTGACGCTGGAGTCGAGGCCGAGCGGGTTGCCCATGGCCATGGTGATCTGACCGACCTGGAGCTTGCTCGAATCGGCGAACCGGGCGGGCTTGAGATCGGCGGGCGGGCTGTCGAGGCGGATCACCGCGAGGTCGTCCGGGGCGAAGGCGGCGACGAGCTTCGCGGTGACCGGCTTGCTCCCGTTCGGGAGGGTGACCTCGAACGAGGTGCCCTGGCCGACCACATGGGCGTTGGTGACGATGTTGCCCTTGTCGTCGTAGACGACGCCGGAGCCGAGGCCGGTCTTCGTGGTGATCTGGACCACCGACGGCAGCACGTTGCGGACCACCTGCTGGTACTGCGCCTGGAGGTCGCTCGCCGGCCCGTTGCTCGGCGCCGCCGAGCCGGAGGCGACGTTGCCGTTGCCGTTGCCGCCGTCCGTGTTCTTCTTCGAGCCGTTGTCGTCGCTGCACCCACTCACCCCGCCGAGCACGAGCACCGCCGCCGTCACCACGATCGTGACCCGTCGCCGCGTCGTCCTGCCCACGATGTCTCCCTCGGTTCGGCGGCTGCCGCCGGCGACGGCTCGGTTGCCGGTACCGGACCGGGTCCCCCGAGCATTCTTCGTACTAACCCCATCGATGGACTTTTCACCGGGTCGCCGAGTCCATGCCTCTTTCGCCATGTGCTTGTTCGTGTCAAGTTGGGCCCGCACGTCGGCCCGGTGATTCCGGGGCGACGCCGAAGACGCACCGAAGAGCCGGAGAGGTGGGCGGGCGCACGCATGCTGACGCTTCAGGAGATCTCGGACCGGATGGAGATCCAGGACCTGATGGTCCGCTACTCGCACGCGGTGGACACGGGAGACTGGGACGCCCTGGACACCGTCTTCACCGCCGACGCGCTGATCGACTACTCGGCGATGGGCGGCTCCAAGGGCGGCCTGGCCGAGACCAAGGAGTTCCTGGCCTCGGTGATGCCGGGCTTCGGCGCCTACCAGCACCTGATCGCCAACTCGTCGATCACGGTCGACGGCGACACCGCCACGGGCCGCACGATGTGCCACAACCCGATGGTGTTCAAGGGCGAGGACGACGAGACGCCGGGCCCGACGATGTTCTGCGGCCTGTGGTACCTGGACACCTTCACGCGCGTCGACGGCGAGTGGCGCATCTCGGCCCGCAGCGAGGAGAAGTCCTACATGTACATCGCGCCGACAACCTGACCGGGGGCGGCCGGGTCGGGGAGCAGCCGGGGCGGGGGCGGCCGGGTCGGGGCGGCCGGGAAAATCCCGGGAGCGGACCGGCGGGGCGAGGTAGCTTCGAGGCATGATCCGCGAAGCCACCGCAGCCGACATCCCGGCCATCCACGCCCTGGTCCGCGAACTCGCGGACTACGAAAAGCTCCTGCACGAGGTAAAGGCCACCGAGGCCCAACTCCACACGGCCCTGTTCGGCCCGACCCCGGCCGCCTTCGCGCTGATCGCCGAGGACGACACCACCGGCGAATCGGTCGGCTACGCCATCTACTTCCTGTCGTTCTCCACATGGGAGGGCGTCCACGGCGTCTACCTCGAAGACCTGTACGTCCGCCCGGAAGCCCGAGGCGCCGGCCACGGCAAGGCCCTCCTCAAGCACCTGGCCCAAATCTGCACCACGAGGGGCTACGCCCGCCTCCAATGGGCCGTCCTCGACTGGAACTCCCCCAGCATCGCCTTCTACGACTCCCTGGGCGCAGTCCACGAAAAGGAATGGCTCGGCTACCGCCTCACCGGCAAGGCCCTGTCCACCCTCGCCACCGGCTGACGGCCCTTCTCCCGTCGTCCCGGGCCGGTCGCACCGAGCACCCGGCGCCCTCGATTTCCCGTTGTGTCAATCGGACCGCCTTGACGCCTGCTTCGTCACGCAAGGAGCATCGTTCGTGACGGTGTGAGATTGCGGCAGCTGAGGGAGCGGCCATGCCTGTAAAGGTCACCAAACTCGTAAGTACGTGCGACGTCAAGGATTGCCCGACGCTGTACGCCACCGACCGGGGCACCCTGCTTGTACAGGGGGAAACGCCAGGGGATCACGGACTTGCGATCCCGGCCCACGAAACACTGGTCGAGATCCCGCTGGATTTGATCCGAAGGGCCGTCCGTGACAACCTCATCTAGGCGCTATGCCGACCTCTTCGATACGTTCGAACGCGAGGCTTTCCGGCTCGAAACACTCGACGACTACAGCCGATCGGGCAATGTCGATACCTATCAAGCCTACCTGGCCGGAAAGCCAAGGCCCGAGGACTACAACTCTCGATGGCTCACCGAGTTGCGGACGCACACCGGGGTCGGGAAACGAGTGTACCGCGTGCACATCCTTTCCCGACCGCTCACGCCGTACCTGAGATTCGAGATCGGCTGGGGCTATCGAACGAATATGACAGCCGGCGAGGAATTTTTCATCCTCGACGTCACGAATCAACCGAACCCGCTCCCGACAGCCCCCGACTTCTGGCTGTTCGACTCTCGCTTCGCCGCAGTGATGAGCTACGACGGCCACGGCGGATTCACAGGCGCCGAGGTGCTGCCTGAGGACCCCGCGCAGGAATTCGTCGAATATCGGGACACGGCCCTCGCGCACGCCGTCCCGTTCGTGACCTGGTGGGCCGAGCACGGGGAGTGAACAAAGCCGAACTCGGAGCGGCGCTGCGAGCGGTGCGACTGGCGTCCGGAAAGGAGGCCAAAGCAGTCGCTCGCAGCGCCCTCATGTCTCCGAGCAAGTTGAGCAAGATCGAAAACGCCAGACTGACACCCAGCGTGACGGATGTCGAGCGCATCCTCACCGCGGTCGGCGTATCGGCGAGCGCGAAGATTGAATACATGAGCGCGGCGCGCGAAGCAGCTAGCGAGACAACCGCTTGGCGCCACCTCAGGCGTTCGGGCGCACACAAGGGTCAGTACGCAGCGCAGGCGCTGGATGCCCAAATGTCGATGCTACGGCTCTTTCAGCCTGCCCTCGTGCCCGGTTTACTACAAACACCGGAATACATTCGCGCAATTCTCCGACGCCACGATTTCGGCACAGATGTCCTCGCGCGAACAATCGCCGGCCGACTCGAACGGCAGGGCATCCTCTACGACACCACGAAATCTCTCCGCTTCGTTGTCACCGAGCCCGTACTCCGCTGGCAGATCATCTCACCACAGATGATGGCCGGGCAGATCGACAGGATCATCTCCTTGTCCCGGCTCTCCCACGTGGATATCAGAGTCGTCCCCTTGGATGTTCCGCAGAATGATATCGCCAATCATTCGTTCGTGATTCGAGACGATCACCTCGTAACCATCGAAGCAATCCATGCGGAGATAGTTTCCACCGACCCTCGCGATATCGATCTGTACATCAGGAAGTTTGATGGATTTTCCGCGATTGCTCTTTCCGGCGATCGCATGCGTACTGCCCTTGAAAGCATCAGGAACGAATTCTTGAGAAAACAAGAAACCGAAGGTGACGGCCTGGTTCCACCGCTATCTTGAGCGACATCTCAGCTGAAGGGGATGCCATGGGAAAACATCGCGATCCCGCGACCGATGACGGGCACAAGCCGGAGAAGCCTGTGCCGCCGCCGATTCCGCCGGACAAGCCTGCCAACCCCGGGACGCCGAAGGGGCGGTGGGGTGGGTGAGTGCCGAGGCGCGGGCTCTGTGGCGGGCGCGGGTCGCGTTGTTGCGGCGGGTCGAGGAGGCCGTCGGGGAGTTGCCGCAGGTGTGGCGGCAGGCGTTCGTCGGGGTGCCGAGGCATGTGTTCCTCCCCGACGTCGTGTGGCTGCGGCGGCCCGGTGGGGACCGGCACGAGCGGTGTGATCGGGCGCGGGAGCCGGAGCGCTGGTGGGCCGCCGCCTACGCGGACGCGCCGGTCGTCGTGCAGATGTGCGACGGCGGGGCGCCCCGGAGCGGCGGGGCCGAGTGGCCGTCGTCGTCCGCGTCCCAGCCCTCGATCATGGCGGCCATGCTCCTGGCCCTCGACGTGGCCGACGGACACCGGGTGTTGGAGATCGGCACCGGCACGGGCTGGAACGCCGGACTGCTCGCCCACCGCCTCGGCGACGACCGGCGCCTGGTGACCGTCGAGGTGGACGTGAACCTCGCCCGGATCGCCGAAGCCCGGTTGGCGGGCCTGGGCCGGCACTCCACCGTGGTCTGGGGCGACGGCGCCGAGGGGTGGGCGACCGGCGCACCCTACGACCGGATCCTGTCCACCGCCGCCGTCACCCACATCCCGCCCGCCTGGATCCGGCAATGCCGACCGGGAGCCGTGATCGTCACCCCCTGGGCCACCGCCTGGACCGCGAACGGCACCCTCGTGGCCACGGTCGACGAACGGGGCCGCGCACACGGCCGATTCCGCGCCGGCGGGGCGTTCATGCACCTGCGCGGACACCGCTCACGCATCACCGACGTGGATCAGGTCTTCGCCCCGGACCACACCCCCGAACCCGGCACCACCACGCTCTCCCCCTGGGCCGTGGCCGGCACCGACCCCGTCGCCGAGTTCGCGATCGGCCTGATGGCGCCCGACATCTGGCACCACTGGGACGAGACCCCCGACGCCGACGGCGTACACACCCGCCTGTGGGTGGGCGACGAGGCCGGCACCTCCTGGGCAAGCGTCGACTACGACGGCCGGCAACTCACCACCTTCACCGTCCACCAACACGGCCCCCGCCACGTGTGGACCGAAGTCGAATCGGCCTGGTCCCGATGGCACACCGCAGGCCGCCCCGGCTTCCCAGCCTTCGGCTGGACCGTCTCCCCGAACGGCGCCCAACACGCACGCGTACCCGAGAGCGCCGCCGGCCTGCGGACCACCGAAGGAACCGACGAACCGTCATGGTCCTTATGAGGCAAGGCACTTACCTCGCACGTGGGCGGCGTCCCGAGGGAGGTCGCCGTTACCCGACCCGCGCGGACGTTCGGCTTCGGCGCCCCGTGCCTGTGCCTGTGCCGAAGGCCGTCGCCGCAGCGGTCAGGAGGAGGGGGACGGCGGTCAGGGAGAAGAGCAGAGGCAGGGGGACGTGGGCGATGAGCGCGCCCGTGGCCGCCGCGCCGGCCGAGGTACCGGCGTTGAGGGTCGTGTTGACCCAGGCGCCGACCCTGGTGCGGGTGTTCGGGGTCGCGGCGGCGTCGGCGAGCAGGTAGGCCGTGGTGATCGCCGGGGCCACGAACAGGCCGGTGAGCATGGCGGCCGCGGTCAGGACGTACAGGTTCGGGGACAGGCCCGCGGCGGCCAGGGACGCCCCCAACCCGAGGGCCAGGAGCGGCAGTCGGCGGTCGGCCGACGCCCGCCAGGACACCGCGCCGTGCGCCAGCCCCCCGGCCGCGCTGCCCACGGACAGGGCGGCCAGGATCCACGCCACCGCCGCCGACCGCCCCCGCTCGTCGGCGAACGCGACCGCGAGCAGGTCGATCCCACCCAGGGCCACCCCGACCCCGCCGGCCACCACGACCGCCCGCCACAACCCCGTGCCACCCGACGCCGGCCCGCCCTCGGCCACCTCCCCCGGCTCAGCTCCGCCGGCCTCCCCCGCCCGCCGCACCGCCGGCGACCCCACCAGCGCCATCGTCCCGACCACGATCAAGGACGCGGCCAGCACCACCCCGGCCGCCGCCGGCGCCCACCCCACGAGCAAGCCCACCAACAGCGGCCCGGAGGCGAACACGATCTCCTCGGCCACCCCGTCCAGGCTGTACGCCCGCTGCAACAGCTCGCGATCCGGGGCCAGTTCGCTCCACACCGCGCGCATCACCGGCCCCACCGGCGGCGTACAGGCCCCGGCCGCCGCCACCGCGACGCCCACCCACACCCCCGAGGCCCCGGGCCGCCACGTGGCCACCGCGATCCCGACCAACAACACCGCGTACAGCGCGACCATCGGCGGCAACACCCGCCGCGCCCCGTACCGATCGACCAACCCGGCCCGCATCGGCGACAACAACACACTCGTCGCCCCGAACAACGCCATCACGGTGCCGGCCACCGCATACGACCCGGTTCCGGATTTCACCGCCAGCAACAACGACAACGGGATCGTCCCGTACGACAACCGCCCGAGCATCGCGGCCCCGAACGCCCGCCGGGCATGGGGTATCCGCAACACGGCGGCATAGGAAGGAGCCGACCCGGAACGCGCGTCGGCGGAAGGCATGGCTGCCATGGGGGGAATTCCTCCGAAAAGGTCGGCACGGCCCGGCCGCACCGACACACCTGCATGGACGCCGAATCAGCCGCGCAACCCCGTCGACGGGAGCGCGGCCGGTGCGGAGTCCTACGCACACAGGAGGAACATGGCAATCAACCTAGCAACCCGAACCGGCCGCCGACACCGGAAATACGACGCCCACGGCCCCCGTCCGCCGACCGCCGACCGCCCCGACGCGCCTACTTCTTCGGCGTCGCCGTCAGCCCCGTGCACGGCCGCAGGGTGTCCCGGCGGTCCAGGATGCGCTTCGCCTCGGCGCCGGTCGCCGGCATCGGCACGCCACGGTTGTCGATCGAGGCCGGAGTGAACTTCTCCCCGACGACCTTGCCGTCCTTGATGGTCAGCGTCGCGACGCCGGTGTCGTTCGAGTTCGGGTACGGAGAGGTGCCGTACCAGAGGAAGTTGCCGTAGCCGTAACCCACATACGTGCTGCCCATCCAACCCGCGCCCTGCATCACGTGCGCGTGCGTGCCCAGCACGGCCGCCGCCCCCGCGTCGGCGAGCTTGCGGGTCAGGCCGGTCTGGTCCGTGCTCGGGCACTTGTCGCCCTCGATGCCCCAGTGCATGTACACGATCACCACGTCGGCCTGGGCCTTCGCGTCCTTCACCGCCCGCACCAGCCGATCGGCCTGGAGCGCGCTCGCGATGCCGGGCTTGCCCGCTCCGGCCCGGTAGAGCTGGTTCGTGATGTCCTGCACCTGGCTCGCGGCCACGAACGCGACCTTGACGCCCTTCACGTTCTTGATGAACGGGCGATACGCCTGATCGGCGTCCTTGCCGATGCCGACCACGCCGATCGGCGGGTTCTGCACCGCGGCGATCGAGTCGTCCAGGCCGACCTTGCCGTAGTCCACCGCGTGGTTGTTGGCCATGCTGACCACATCCACGCCGACCGTCTTCAGCTCCGTCAACGCCTTCGCCGGGGCCCGGAAGTGGTACGTCTTGTTCTCCGGCGTACCGCGCTCGGTGATCGCCGACTCCAGGTTGACCATCGCCAGGTCCGCGTCCGCGAGGGTGCGACCGATCGGGCCGAGGGCCCCCTCCGCGCCCGCGTTCAGGCGCGGCACCGTGCGCTCGAAGAAGTGCACGTCGCCCGCGAGCGCGACGGTGATCTCCGTACCCGGCGCGGCCTGCGCGGGCGGCGGCGCCGACGCGCCGCCCGGGGCCGCCGAGGACCCCGCCGGATCGGGCACCGCAGCGTTCTCCACCTTCTTCGAGGAGTCACCGGAGTCGCCCGAATCGGACATCAACCCGCACGAGGCGAGACCGGCGATCAGCAGTGGAGCGAGGCCGAGCGCGACGGTCCGGCGGCGGGGTATATGCACGCGGACAAGGTAGCCCAGCAACGTACGCGCCCGTACGTGCGCCGGAGCGTGACGAGAATTACCCCCTCCGCGTGTGACGCATCAGCCGTTCAGCGCCTCGTAGACCCGGTCGCACAGCTCCGGGTGCATGTCGAAGTAGCCCTCCTCGTCCACCTCGAACGCCCCGGTCCGGAAGCTCTCGGTGACCGTGCGCAGCATCAACGGGATGGACGCGTACACCATCGGCTCGTCCGCGCCCTGGACGAAACTGGCCACCTGCACGTCCGTCCCGTCCCAGATCGCCGCGTAGAAGTCGGCGGCCGGGGACACCAGCAGCGGCAACCACCGCACACCCTCCGGCTGGTCCATCTCGACCTCCTCGCGGAACTCCAGCGCCTCGGCCAGGCTGACCAGGACGTAGCCCGGTATGAACGACGCCTCGTCCACCAACTGGTCCGGCTCCTCGCGGGTGCCGTCGGCCCAGCCGAACCAGGAGACCAGTTCGGCGGGCACCCCGGCGCCCATCCGGGTGTGCACCGCCTCGGCCGGCAGACCGGGCTCCAGGAGGGCCACCACGGGGCGACCGAGACCGACCAGCTCCGCCCGCACGGCGTCCAGACCTTCGTGAACGGCGTCCATGCCACGTCCCTTGTTTTGTTCGGCTGTGTGTTGTTCGGCTGTGTTGTTCGGCTGCCGGATCGTTCGGCCGCGTCGATGTCGGGCCGGGCCGGGTCGGGCCGAACCGAGGGGATCAAGGGTGACAGACGTTCGAGCGATCGGCGCACCATGCCTTGATTCCGCACGCGCGGGGTAGCCGCCGAAGGGGGCGGCCCACCGAACAGACATCCGAGCGGGTCGGGAAACGGCACCGAACACACCGGCGAGGGAGCGAGCGTGGACGCGTGGTTCGACCCGATCATGGACTTCGCGGGCTCTCCCTGGGCCTACCTGATCGTCTTCCTCGCCGCGCTCCTGGACGCGATGTTGCCGATCCTGCCGAGCGAGAGCGCGCTGATCGCGTGCGGCGTGTTCGCCACCGCCGGCGGCTTCTCGCCCAATCTTTTCCTGCTCATCGCGGCCGGCGCGCTGGGCGCCTTCCTCGGCGACAACATCACCTACGCGATCGGCCGCTGGGCCGAGCCGTTCGCGAACAAACACATGCTCAACGGCGAGCGCGGACAACGGGCCCGAAAGCGGGCGGAACGGTGGCTGGCCGAACGCGGCGGCGTGATGATCGTGGTCGGCCGCTACATCCCCGGCGGGCGCACGGCGGTCGCGCTGGTCGCCGGGATGGTGGAGTACCCGGTCGCGCGGTTCCGGGCGTTCACCGCGATCGCGGCGCTTGCCTGGGCGACGTACGGCGTACTGCTCGGTTTCTGGGGCGGGAGCGCGTTCAAGGACAACCCGCTGATGGGCATCGCGGCGGGGCTGGCCACCGCGGCGGCGATCACCGTCCTGATCGAGGTCGCCCGCCGCATCGTCACCGCCCGCAACCGGCGCCGCCGCAAGGCCGCCGGCACTCGGCCGGGCGGCGGTGACACGCGCGAAGGAGCCGAGTCCTCGGTGTCGTAGGCGCCCCGGATCCGCCCGCGCCTCCCGCGCCACGCGGCGAGACCGGCGGCCGAAACGCACGAGGCCACCGGGACGCCCCGATGGCCTCGTGCTCGTGCTCGTATGCGTGACTCGTACTCGTGCGACCGATCGACCTCGGCTACGCCGTGGGGTACGGGAGCGGCAGCACCGCGCTCGTCGGCAGCACCTCGACCTTCAGGTCGGGGTCCGGGCCCGCGCCCTGGAAGCGGCCGAACTTCGGCACCGCGTTGCGACGGTACTTGGTGGTCGAGTGCTCCGGGTCCTTGTCGAACTCCGGGATGACCTGGTTGCCGAAGAGCTCGATCATCTCGAGGTTCTCCTCGTGCGTCATGCCGTCGTTGATACCGAAGACGAGCTGGTCACAGCCCACCTCCTGGTACGCCTTGACCTGCTCGCACACCTCGTCCGGGGTGCCGACCAACATGTAGCCGCCCTCGATCAGCTGGTCGAGCAGTTCGTCGCCGCCCATCGAGAGGTCGAAGGTGGGCGACGGCCAGGTGATCGCGTCCGCCGACTTCGGCATGGTGTCGTGGTACAGGTTCACCAGGGTGACCAGGTAGCCGCGGCCCTTGCTGAGCGCGATCTCGCGGGCGCGCTTGCGGTCGGACAGACAGATGACGGCGTTCGTCATCATCACGTTGTTGTTCTGGTAGTCGCCGACGATCTCGACCGGGTTCTCGGCGGCTTCCTTGTAGGCCTCGATCCGGCCCTTGAGGTTGTAAACCGGTTCGAAGTTGAAGGCGATCGCGCCGATGCCCATCGAGCCGGCCTTGCCGAAGGTGGCCGGGTTGCCGCAGGCCACCCAGATCGGCGGGTGCGACTCGCCGTACGGCTTCGGGTGGATGTCGTGCGGGGTCGGCACGGTGAAGTGGTCGCCCTCGAACGTGTAGTCGGTCTGCGCCCACATCCGCGGGATCTCGCGAACGACCTCGTCCCACTCGGTCTTCGTCGAGTTCTTGTCCATGATGTTGAACGAGGCCATCTCGTGGCTGCCCGCGCCGCGGCCGGTGCCCCACTCGAAGCGGCCCTCGGTGATGTGGTCCATCATCGCGGCGCGCTCGGCGTAGCGGACCGGGTGCTCCTTGCGCGGCGACAGGCTGTTGATGCCGGTCGCGAGGTGGATCCGCTCGGTCTTCGCGGCGACGTAGCCGATGACGACCTCGGGGGCCGACATGTGGCTGTACTCGACCAGACCGTGGTGCTCGCCGAACCAGGCGTACTTCCAGTTGTGCTTGTCGGCCTTGATGGCCAATTCCATCTCGCGCATGAGCACCAGGTGCTCGCTCGCGCGATCGTGAGCGGCCGGACCGGGGGTGTACCCGTTCAGGAAGATGCCGAACTCCACGTGGAGCCTCCCAAATCGCCTGGTTCAACCGGCGCTGCGTACGCCTGTATGAGGTCTGCGTACGGGACAGTATGCGAGCGTCGGCCCGAACTTTGTTTACACGTGGCTAACGTCACGTCAGATGCCAGGCGCCGCCCGGGACATCGAGCTGACGCATAGTCAGATCCTCTCGCGACAAAGGCCGAAGTTCCAGCAAACGCGGGCTTTGTGGCCCTCGACACCCCCGGGCGTGGGGAGTTCAGCGCACGGTCGTACGGGCCAGCAGCAGCGTCACGTCGTCCCGGTGACCGGTCAGATCGGCGAGCCCGAACAGGCGCTCCGCCGTCGCCTCCAGGTCCAGGCCGCGGCTGCGCTCGAAGCGGTGCGCCAGGCGTTCCATGCCGCGGTCCAGGGACAGCTGCGGGCCCTCGACCAGGCCGTCGGTGACCAGGATCAGCGTCGCGCCCGGGGCCATGGTCAGGGTCGTACACGGATACGCCTGGTCCGCGAGCATGCCCAGGGGCAGACCGCCCTCGACGTCCTCGATCCGCGGCGTCCCGGCCGGGTCGGCGAGCAGCAGCGGCGGGTGCGCGGCGCGGGCGACCCGGAGCCGGCCGGTCGCCGGGTCCAGGTAGGCCAGCGTGCAGGTGGCGTGGGCCGGGCCGGGGAAACGGTCGAGGAAGTCGTTCACCAGGGCGAGGGCCCGGCCGGGGTCGGGGGTGACCACCGCGTAGGCGTGCAGCAGGGTCCGGATCCTGGCCATGATCGGCGCCGTGCCCGCGCCGTGCCCCTGGACGTCGCCGACCACGAGCGCGACCTGGCCGTCGTCGAGGGTGAACACGTCGTACCAGTCGCCGCCCACGCCGAACTCGTCCTGCGCGGGCCGATGCCGCACGGCCAGGTCCAGGCCGCCGACCGGTTCCGGATGGGACGGCGACACCCCCGCGCGAAACGCCTCGGCGAAGTCGCGGTACGGCGGCGGCGCGACCGGCTCGGCGCCGAGCGCGCGGCTGACCCGACCCGCCACGTCCGGCGGCATCCCCCCGGCGGCCGACGCGGCCGCGGCATCCGCGTACCAGTCGGTGCGGATCGCCATCAGCGTGTGCGCCTCCTCCTGCCAGGCGTCCGTACTCACGGTGAGGCTGCCGTCCTCCTGCTGATAAACCCGCCAGGCGGTCGCGGGGTCGTACCGGTGATCCCGCGTCCCCGACGAAACCACCAACCGCCCGGCCCCCGAAGCACCGCCGACCACGACCACTCCTCCCAGCCCACACCACCACAAACCCCAACGCCCCAACCGCAGGAAGGCAACGGCCATTACGCCATCGCGGGGTCGCGGGGTCGCGGGGTCGCGGGGTCGCGGGGTCGCGGGGTCGCGGGGTCGCGGGGTCGCGGGGTCGCGGGGTCGCGGGGTCGCGGGGAAGAACGACACCCGACAGCCCAAGTCACGGCCCGAGCAAGCCAAATTCAGCCCGTCCGGCGTTTGAGGACAAGCGGGCCGCAGGCCGGCACGGGCGCATCAGGCGCCCACAGCCGACACCGTCAACCCGACCAACCCAGCCCGTCCGGCGCTTGAGGACAAGCGGGCCGCAGGCCGGCACGGGCGCATCGGGCGCATCGGGCGCCCACACCCGACACCGTCAACCCGAGCAAACCCAGCCCGTCCGGCGCTTGAGGACAAGGCGGGCCGCAGACCGGCCGGGGACCACACCCGCCTCCACCGCCGGCCCAGGCCACATGTCGGCCACCCCGCCTAGCCTGAAAGGCATGTGCAGAAACATCACGACGCTCCGCGGACTCGACCCCGCCGCCACCGACGTCGAGATCGAAGCCGCCGCCCGTCAATACGTCCGCAAAGTGAGCGGCGTCCAGACCACCTCACCCCGCACAGAGGAGGCCGTGGAGCGCGCCGTCGCCACCATCACCGAAGCCACCAAGGCCCTACTCGCCGAACTCCCCGAACGCCGCCAACCCCCGCCCACCCTGCCCCCACTCCGCCGCCGCGCAGCCACCGCCCAAGCCGCCGAAGCCACCACCCGGACGCCCGACCACGCCCACGACCACACTCACGACCACCCCCACGATCACGCCCCCACCAAAACGGCCTAACTCACTCCAAATCCCACACCAAACCCACCCCAACCGCCCCACAAACCCCGCCGCAGCCCACTCCGGGCCCACCCGGATACGGCCAGGAAACGACTCGGAAAAGCCTTCGCCGAGGCACCGCGGACATCGGCCTCGGACACCCGTTTGCCGCCCCCGGCCGCGTTATGGTGGATGGTCCCCGCCGCCCCTCCGAGGAGCCTCACACACCGTGTCTGACTCGTTCGTTCACCTGCATGTCCACACCGAATACTCGATGCTGGACGGAGCGGCGAAGAACGACAAGCTGTTCGCCGAGGTGGCCCGCCAGGGCATGCCGGCGGTGGCCATGAGCGACCACGGCAACATGTTCGGCGCCTACGAGTTCCAGGGCACGTCCAAAAAACACGGCGTAAAACCGATCATCGGCATCGAGGCGTACGTCGCCCCCAGCACCCGCCACGCCCGCCGCCCCGAGTTCTGGGCCCCCGGCGGCAAACGCGCGCCGAGCGAGGACGGCGAGGGCGGCAAGGACGTCTCCGGCGGCGGCCGCTACACCCACATGACGATGTGGGCGGAGAACCCCCAGGGCCTGCGCAACCTGTTCCGGCTCTCCAGCCTGGCGTCCATCGAGGGCTACTACATGAAGCCCCGAATGGACCGCGAGCTGATCGCCGAGCACCACGAGGGCATCATCGCCACCACCGGCTGCCCGTCCGGCGAGGTGCAGACCCGCCTGCGCCTGGGCCAGTACGACGAGGCGATCAAGGCGGCCTCGACCTACCAGGACATCTTCGGCAAGGAGAACTACTTCCTCGAACTGATGGACCACGGCCTCGACATCGAGCGCACCGTCCGTCAGGACCTGCTGCGGATCGCCAAGGAGCTGAACATCCCGCTCCTGGCCACCAACGACTCGCACTACGTCACCGAGGACCAGGCCGACGCGCACGACTCGCTCCTGTGCGTGGGCGTGGGCAAGAACAAGGCCGACCCGAACCGGTTCAAGTTCGCCGGCACCGGCTACTACATCAAGACCTCCGACGAAATGCGCCGGCTGTTCGCCGAGATGCCCGAGTCGTGCGACAACACCCTCGCGATCGCCGAGCGCATCCAGCCCTACGACGAGGTCTTCGCCGAGGTCAACCGGATGCCGCAGTTCGACGTCCCGGAGGGCGAGACCCAGGCGAGCTACCTGCGCAAGAAGATCGCCACGGGCCTGAAGCACCGGTTCGGCGACAACCCGAGCCAGGAGGTGCTGGACCGGATCGAGTTGGAGATGGGCGTGATCACGCCCATGGGCTTCGACTCCTACTTCCTCGTGGTCGCCGACATCTGCCAGTACGCCCGGGACAACGGCATCCCGGTCGGCCCCGGCCGAGGCTCCGCCGCCGGTTCGATGGTGGCCTACCTGACCGGTATCACCGGCCTGAACCCGCTCGACTACGACCTGCTGTTCGAGCGCTTCCTCAACCCCGAGCGGATCAACCCGCCGGACGTCGACATCGACTTCGACGACCGCCAGCGCGACCAGATGGTGCGCTACGTCACCGAGAAGTACGGGTCCGCGTACACCGCGCAGGTCAACACCTTCGGCACGATCAAGGCCAAGGCCGCGATCAAGGACTCCAGCCGCATCCTGGGCTTCCCGTTCGCCACCGGCGACCGCATCACCAAGGCCTACCCGCCGGACATCATGGGCAAGTCGATGCCCTTGGCCGGCATGTTCGACAAGGACCACCCGCGCTACACCGAGGCCGGCGAGATCCGCGCGCTGTACGAGTCCGACCCCGAAGTGAAGATGGTGATCGACACCGCGCGCGGCATCGAGGGCCTGACCCGGGGCACCGGTGTGCACGCCGCGGCCGTCATCCTCTCCTCCACGCCGCTGATCGACCTGATCCCGCTGCACCGGCGGGACAAGGACGGCGTCATCATCACCGGCTTCGACTACCCGTCGTGCGAGGCCATGGGCCTGGTCAAGATGGACTTCCTGGGTCTGCGGAACCTGGGCATCATCGACCACGCCATCAAGATCATCAAGGCCAACCGGGGCATCGACGTCGACATCGAGAAGATCCCGCTCGACGACCCGGTCACCTTCGAACTGCTCTCCCGCGGCGACACGTTGGGCGTGTTCCAGCTCGATGGTGGTCCCATGCGGGCGCTGCTCAAGCTGATGAAGCCGACCGAGTTCGAGGACATCTCCGCGGTCTCCGCGCTGTACCGCCCCGGCCCGATGGGCATGAACTCGCACATCAACTACGCGCTCCGCAAGAACGGCCAGCAGGAAATCACGCCGATCCACCCGGAGTTGGAGAAGCCGCTCAACGAAGTCCTGGGCCCCACCTACGGTCTGATCGTGTATCAGGAGCAGGTACAGCGCGCCGCGCAGGTGCTGGCCGGCTACAGCCTCGGCCAAGCAGACCTGCTCCGCCGCGCGATGGGCAAGAAGAAGAAGGAAGTCCTGGAGAAGGAGTTCATCCCCTTCCAGGCGGGTTGCCGCGAACGTGGTTACGGCGACGAGGCGATCCAGGCCGTCTGGGACGTGCTGGTCCCGTTCGCCGGCTACGCGTTCAACAAGTCGCACTCCGCCGCCTACGGCCTGGTGTCCTACCAAACGGCCTACCTCAAGGCGAACTTCCCCGCCGAGTTCATGGCCGCGCTGCTCACCTCGGTGGGCGACGACAAGGACAAGATGGGGATGTACCTGGCCGACGCCCGCTCGGCCGGCATCCGGGTGCTCTCCCCCGACGTCAACGAGTCGGTGGCCGACTTCACCGCCGTCGGGTCCGACGTACGGTTCGGCCTGCGGGCCATCCGCAACGTGGGCGACAACGTCATCAACGACATCGTCGAAGCCCGCACGAGCAAGGGCAAGTTCAACTCCTTCGCCGACTTCCTGACCAAGATCGGCCTGCCCGCCTGCAACAAGCGCGCGGTCGAATCCCTGGTCAAGGCCGGGGCGTTCGACGCGCTCGGGCACACCCGCCGAGCCCTGGTCGACGTGCACGAGCAGGCGCTCGACGCGGTGGTCGGGCTGAAGAAGCAGGAGGCCGCAGGCCAATACGACCTGTTCGGCGGCGGCGACGAGGCGGCGGACGAGCCGGCCGTCGGGCTCGACTTCACGCTCACCGACCAGGAGTGGCCGCGCAAGCTCAAGTTGGCCACCGAGCGCGAGATGCTCGGGCTGTACGTCTCCGCCCACCCGCTCGACGGCGCCGAGCACATCCTGTCCCGACACCGCGACACCTCGATCACCGAGCTGAAGAACTCCGGCCGGACCGAGGGCAACGTGCAACTCGCCGGGCTGATCACCGGCATCCAGCGCAAGGTGAACAAGAGCGGCTCGCCCTGGGCGATGATCAACCTCGCCGACCACGACGGCGAGATCGAGGTGCTGTTCTTCCCGCAGTCGTACACCCTCGTCGCACACGCCCTCGAGGAGGACGTCGCGGTCAGCATCAAGGGTCGACTCAACGAACGCGACGGCGCGCTCAGCGTGTTCGGCTCGGAGTTGGTCCCGCTCGACATCGGTTCGGCCGAACACGGCGGCAAGGCGCCGGTGTGCCTGCGGCTGCCCACCACCAAGGTCAACGAGAAGCTGGTGAAGGACATCAAGCGGGTGTTGTCCTCGCACCCCGGCGACAACCCGGTGCATCTGATCCTGGAGAGCGCGCGCATGCGCACCCGCTACAACCTGGACTTCCGGGTCAACCCCGAGGGAGGCCTGGCGGGCGAGATCAAGTCGATGCTCGGCGCGGGCGTCTGGAGCATCTGAGCCCGGCCGGACCGGACCGACCGAAGGGGTCGGGACCACGGGGGTGAATCCCGTGGTCCCGACCCCTCGGGCGTAGTGGACGCCGGCGCCCGCCCGGCGCGGACCGAACGGCTCAGCCGTGGGTCCGGTCGTACTCCTCGCGGGCGAGCAGCACCCGAGCCATGTGACCCTCCAGGTGCTCGATCAGGTCGAGCAGCTTGGCCGCCGTCGCACTGCCCATGTCGGTCAGCGTGTACTCGACCCGGGGCGGGATCGTGCTGTGCACCTCGCGGAGCACGAAACCGTCCCGCTCCAGGGCCTGCAACGTCTGCGCGAGCATCTTCTCGCTGACCCCGTCCACCCGGCGACGCAGCGCGTTGAAGCGCATCGGGCCGTCGTAGAGCCCACCCAGGACCAGCACGCCCCAGCGGCCGGTGATGTGCTCCATGGCCGTGCGCGAGCCGCACTCCTTCGCGAAGACGTCGAACTCGAACTCCGGGGTCGGGTCCGGACCGGTCCTGGTCTCGGTCTCGGCTTCCATCGCTACCCCCTTCGTCGACTGCGACTGCGACTGCATCTGTCGAGGTTACCTCCGAACCAGTGCTTTCAAAAGTGATGCACTCTCCACATGCAGGCACTCACCAGAAAGCCGCGCCCTCTCACAGGTTGCACTTTCTAAAAGTTAGTGCCATCGTTTGGGCAGCGGCCGGGCGACGGGTTCGGTGCGCGGGAGAGAGGAACGCATCATGATCGTCGTCACCGCAGCCACCGGGCAGTTCGGCCGCCTCGTCATCGACGCCCTGCTCGACCGGGGCACGCCCGCCTCGGAGATCGTCGCGGCGGTGCGCACGCCGGCCAAGGCCGCCGACATCGCGGCCCGAGGGGTCGAGGTGCGCGAGGCCGACTACAGCAAGCCCGAGACGCTGGTACCGGCCTTCACCGGCGCGGACAAGCTGCTGTTCGTGTCCTCCACCGGCCCCGAGGCGGACCGGATCGCGCACCACGCCGCCGTGGTCGCCGCCGCCACCGAGGCCCGGGTCGGCCAGCTGCTCTACACGTCGATCTACTCCGCGAGCGACAGCCCCCTCGGCCTGTCCCGGGTGCACCGCGACACCGAGGCGCGAATCGCCGCCTCCGGCCTGCCCAGCGTGCTGCTGCGCAACGGCTGGTACACCGAGAACTACACCGGCTCGCTCGCCGGCGCCGTCGAGCGCGGCGCGGTCGCGGGTTCGGCCGGCGAGGGCCGGATAGCCTCCGCCGCGCGCATCGACTTCGCCGAGGCCGCCGCGATCGTGCTGCTCGCCGACGACCAGGCCGGGAAGGTGTACGAGCTGACCGGCGACACCAACTGGAGCCTGGCCGAGCTGGCCGCCGAGGCGGCGCGGCAGAGCGGCAAGGAGGTCGCGTACGCGAACCTGCCGGCGGAGAAGTACGGCGAGATCCTCACCGGTGTCGGCCTCCCGCCGTTCCTGGTCGAACTCCTTGTCGACGCCGACCTGCGGGTCTCCGAGGGCGCGCTCGCGGGCATCACCGGCGACCTGTCCGGCCTCCTCGGCCGCCCGACCACCCCGCTCGCGGACACGGTCGCGGCGGCGCTGAAGGGCTGAGCGGCGACCCGTTCGGGCCTTTTCCGCACGAAGAGGCGCCCCGGACCCGGCATCGAGCCGGGTTCGGGGCGCTTCGTCGTGCGGCCGGTGTCCCCGGTCAGCCCAGCTCGGCCTCGATCAGGTCGGCGGCACGCTCGGTGCCGCCCTCGGCCCGGGCCCGCTCCCGCAGTTCGGCGGAGCGGGCGGCCACCGCCGGGTCGGTGGTCAGCGCGAGGAGGGCGCCGCGCAGGGCCTCGGGTGTGGCATCCGCGGTGTCCAGTCGACGGGCCACGCCGAGTTCGACGAGGCGATCCGCGTTCGCGAACTGATCGGCGGCCTGCGGCACGGCGATCATCGGCACTCCGGTCATCAGCCCCTCGCCGCACCCGCCCATCCCGGCGTGCGTGACGAATGCGTCGGCCTGTTCGAGAATGGCCAACTGCGGGACCCACGAGTGCAGTTCGACGTTGCCCGGCAACTCGCCGAGATCGGCCGGGTCGACGTACCGACCGATCTGCAACACCACGTGCCACCCCGGCAGATCGCCGAACGCGGCAAGGCAGCTCCGATAGAACTCCGGCTGCCGGGTGAAGGCCGAACCCAGCGAAATCAGCAACACCCGCTTCGCGTCGGCGGGACGCCGCCAATCCCCCTGATCCGCACGGCGACCCAGGCACGGCCCGACGAAGTCGACCACGTCGGTGTCGACCCGGTCGGCGAACGGTTGCATGGCCCGCGACACGGTGGCCACGACCCGTCGCGGCCGGCCGCCGAAGCGGTCCACATCGGTGGTGGTCGCCCCGGAGCCGGCGAGCCAGTCGGCGAATCGCGCCCAGTAGGCATCCGCCCCCGGCAACGCCTTCATCCCGGGCAACACCTCGTCCTCGTAGCCCTTCCAGGCCACATACGTCGGCGACAACTGCACGATCGGCCGCCCCTGAACCTCGGCAAGGGCCCGCGCCGCATAGGCACCGATGTCGTACAGGTACAGGTCGGCAGGGTCACGGTCGTAAGCCGCGCGCAACTGCGGCAACGCCTGGATCGCATCATCCAGGAAAACCCCCATGGCCCCGATCGCATCATCGGGCCACCCATTGTCCGCAACCGGCAAGGTAGACCGATACGCCACGAACTCCGCCCCGGTCGGCGCAATCAGATCGGCAACGACCGGGTCATTGGCATAGGTCACCCGATGCCCACGATCCACAAGCTCGCGCACAACTTCCAAACCCGGCAACACGTGACTGACGGCAGGTATGCCAATCATCGCGATATGAGCGGTGTGCACGGCATGACCAAAACGACGAGGCATGAGCACTCTCTTTCCAAACCCACGGCGAATCGACACGACAGCTCAACAACCCGGACGCCGGCATGAAACACATGCGCCCGGTGCGAACGAATCAGGGCAAAGCCCCGGCCGAAGTCAGCCGTAGATCTGAACGAAGTACATGCCACCCACCGTACCCAAGCCCTCACCACGCCCCAACCGGTTTTCCGAGCCCCTTCCCGGCATGCAACGCAAAGCCTCGACCAGTACCCGCCGGGGCTCCGCTCGACCGAGCGTCGCCCGACGCATGAGTCGCCGTGTCGGGGTGATGCCGGCGGTTCGGCGACCGGCCCGGGAGGCGCCCAGCGTCGCCGAGCCATCTGTGAGTCGACGTCGGCGCGGAGCCGAAGGTGTTCTGCCCAGCCATGGCTCAGGTGGCCGGGAGGTCGCACATCCCCGAGTCGCAGAGCAGGTGCAGGCGAGTCCGGCACGACCGGATGTCCGTCACGTTCGCCGCGTCCAGTTGCGGCTATACCACTCTCGGCTTCGTCCGCAGGGACCTCGACGGTCATCCGAAGCCGCGCACGGTCCTCGACCGTCGCGCCGAACTTCGCGGCGCGGAGGCACAGTTCGCGCGAACTCCCATCGGCCCTTGGCCGCCGGATGTCCGATAGGATTCTCGTGCTCCAACACACCGAATAAAACGCTCGTAACCGGGCGTGACTCCAGAGCCGAGACCGGACATTGGCGATGAAGGTGTCCAGTGTGTGAAGTGGTCGTTCGCTGCTGCGAATGACGTGCAAGAGGCTCCTGAGCAGCCTGCTTGAGTTCTTGGCGGTCCGACAGGACTCAGTCTCGCCATCGGTTTACGGTGTTCGAGCTGAGTGAGCCTGCCCGCCCACCGACTCGACTGCCGTGACAGCAGGAGTCGGAGAAGCACGATGAGCAACCCTGTCCTTGCATGGATCACCACGTTAGGGATCGTCGCCACCACAGCCATCTTGGGCCTCAAAACCCTGCTACCTCACGTTCGCGACCTCCTCGACGAGGTGGCGAAAACTACGGACAAGTGGCACGAGGTTCGCGGACGTTCAAGCGACCGACCGGCCAAGCAGTGGCCCGAGGTCGGCCAAGACAACGGGCGCGGCCTCAAAGGCATCTCGAGTCCGCATGATGTACCGACCGGCCCAGTAAGCCGCGGCGTTCCAAATCCCTTCGACCGCGACGACGCGCCCGCCTTCAACGTCGCCGAGCCTCCAGATGTGGATTCCGCGACCGGACGGTGCAACCTCGACGTACGTGGGCCCGGCAGCCTCGACCAGGCGCCGGGCCCACAGCGCGAGTCGACCGGCCACGTCGATGCACCGATCGATGTCGAAGCAGAGACGCCGTCACCTGAGCGGACGAACCCGAGTCCGCAGCCCGGGGCGGGCACGGCATCCGCCGCGTGGCAGGGGCCGGCAGACGGAACAGGCACGTCCGCATAGCCGAGGGCGTATGGCTCATCCCGGCGGAACGGGCCACCGCCGAGCAGCGATCGGTCTCCGAGGTCGCGGTCGCCCACTTGGCGCGCTACGGCTCATTGACCGTGCGACTCAATCCGTTGGCGCTGGGCATGAACCCGTCTGTACGGTAGGTGAGTTCCTAGCCAAACACCTCGTACCGGACCGTCTTAAATGTCAGCCAGTCGAGGTGTCGTGATAGAGCTACGGCCTGCGCCGACGGCGGGTCGTGAACACGCACGTGGCGATCTTGGAATTTTTGTGTCGTCGAGGCGTCATGCCTCCCATGCGCTACGACCTGAGTTTTGGCAGTCGGCGCGACTCAGTCCAGACCACCGTTTTTGGCGTGGTCGGGCTGAGGCTGCCCGCGTGCATCGGTCCGATCCGTCTCCGAGTCGATACGGAGAACTCGTTACCGATGCTGACGACCCTCATCGCGACCACAGTCGCGGCAATCGCCACCGTTGTAACTCTGTCCATCATGGGGCTGAAGAGCGTTCTCGATGCTCTCCCAGACCTCATCGAGTCCTGGCACAAGGTTCGTCGTGCCTGGACCCAGGAAGGACCGCACACTCCGACCGAGTAAGTTCGGCGACGCCGGGAGGGCGGCATTCTCAGCCGTCCTCCCGCAGAGTTCGCGCGCAGATGATCGCGGCGCCGTCATCCCGTCTCACCCCACCCGCCCAGTCGACGACGAGCAGGTTGCCGACGACGAGGTCAAGGCCGAGTTCTCGGTGTTTGCCTACGCACGCCTCGCGGGGTGGTTCGTCGTGGTCGACAAATCCGCCGGGGATGTTGCGATGGTTCGGTGCGGACACTGATGGCGCCAGTGCGCGAGGTGTAGCCGGGTATCGTTTCGGGCCCGGCGCCCATCTGCCCACCCTGCGCTCACACCCAGGCGCCGACGACCTCGCTCCGGCCCACCGAACCCTGTCCGACTGCCGCCGACGCGCATCCCGCGCCCCGGATGGTTCGACCCCACCGTGACCACCGCAGTGCTCACGATGATGCCGAGAGGCATGCTCACCCGGGATCCCGGGCTCCCGGATCCGGCGGGAGTATTACGGGCTCGGAGTGTCGGTGGGATCGGCGTGTCTGGCCGCGTAGCGGCGGGCCTTGGTGCGGTTTCCGCATACGCGCATCGAGCACCAGCGTCGGCTGCGGTTCTTGGAGACGTCCCAGAAGACCCAGTGGCAGCCGTGCTCCGGGCAGCGCTTGAGGCGGGTCGCCTCGCCGCTGCCGACCAGGGTGCTCCAGGCGATGGTCAGCTCGGCCAATGCCCGCTGTACGGGCGGGAGTTCGGGGCTCGGCACGAGGGCGGCGGGGTGGTCGGCGTGGCCCAGTTCGACGACCAGGGGCAATGCACGGGCCACCTCGTCGGCGCGCCGGAGCAGGTCCGGGTCGGGTGCGTCCCCGACGGGTACGCCCAGCCGTTCGCGCAGTCCGGCCCGCAGTGCGAGCGCGGCGGCGTACTCGGTGGGGCCGATCGGGACGTCGGGATCGAGCAGCCCCTGCTCGGCCAGCCATGCGCCGAGTCGGGCGGGCGTGTCCACGTCGTCGGTGCCGAGCTCGACGTCGACCGTGTTGACGAACGCCTGGACGAGCAGGGCCGCGGCGGGTGCCTCGGGCATCGGCGCCTCCGGTTTCGGGTCGATTCGGTCGCCGGTCCCACCCTACTGCGACTAACCGGCTATCGCTTTTACCGGTTGACGCTGCGCGCGGGTCGATGCCAGGATCCACGGAAGTCGGGTCAACCGGTAAACGGCTTTGGTGGTTAGGGGTGGGCGATGGCCTTGCGGGGCGGGCGAACCGAGCGGGACGTCGAGTCCGCCGCACCACGCGAGGGCGGTCCTCGGGCGCGGAACACGGCCGTTCTGGTGGCCTTCACCGTGGTCACCAACCTGGCCGACGGCATCACCAAGATCGTGTTGCCGGTGCTGGCCGCCCGGGCCACCGATTCGCCGGCGTTGGTCACGCTGGTGTCGCTGGCCCTGTCGCTGCCGTGGTTGCTGGTGGCGTTGCACGTGGGCGTGCTGGTGGATCGGGTCGACCGGCGTCGATTGTTGTGGCTGGCCGGCGGGCTGCGGCTGATGGCGATCGGGGGGCTGCTTGCGATCGTTCTGGCGGGCGAGGCCGGCATCGTCGTGCTGGGGCTCGGCGGCCTCGTGCTCGGCGTGGCCGAGGTGATCGCGCTGACCTCGACCGCGGCGCTGGTCCCGGTGATCGTGCCGAGGGCGGATCGGGAGCGGGCCAACGCGCTGATCACCGGGGCGGAGACGGCCGCGAACGAGTTCGCGGGGCCGTTCGTCGGTGGGTTGTTGCTGGCCGCGGGCACCGGTCTGGCGTTGGGGGCGACGTGGGTTGCGTACCTTGCCGCGAGTTTGTTGCTGCTTTTGCTGACCGGGCGGTTTCGGGCGGTTGGGCGGGCGGGGGTGGAGGGCGAGGGTGGGTCCGGGGGGTCGGATGGGCTCGATGCGCCCGCCACGGTCAATGCGCAGATCGCCGAGGGGCTGCGTTACCTCTGGGGGCATCGCCTCCTGCGCACGATGACGCTGATCCTCACCGTGTTGTTCGCGAGTTGGGGCGCGTGGCTGGCGCTGATGCCGCTGGTCGCGCACGACACGATGCAGATGTCCGCCCGGGAGTACGGGGTCGTGCTGAGCGCGCTCGGCGTCGGCGGACTGCTCGGGGCGGTGCTGGTGGGCCGGCTGAACCGGCTGCTGGGCCACCGGCGGGTGATGCTGGCCGACCTGATCGCCACGATCGTGATGATGGCGGTGCCGGCGGTGACCACCGCGATGTGGGCGATCGCCGGCGCGGCGTTCGTCGGCGGGTTGGGCGGCACGCTGTGGTCGGTCAACGCCCGGTTGATCGCGCAGAACCTGGTCCCCGAGCACATGATGGGCCGCTACAGCGGCGCCGCCCGCCTGCTCGGCTGGGGTGCGATCCCCGTCGGCGCGGGCCTGATCGGCGTGCTCGCCGAGTGGTTCGGCGTCCGGGCGGCGTTCCTGGCCTTCGCCGTCGCCGCCGCCGCGACGATCCCGCCGTACCTGCGGGTGGTCACCGACGCCCGCCTGGCCCCCGCGTTCCGCGTGCCCGGGGCGGAGGAGACGGGGGCGGAGGAGACGGGGGCAGAGAAGACCGGGTCGCAGGAAACGCCGACGAAGGAGCCGAGGACACGTTAGGCGGCGCCCCCGGGTGAGTCGCGGTGGGCGCGGCGGCCCGGGTCGCCCGACTCCTTCTCAGTGCGGCGGTTCCGGCCACATTCTGCCCGCCGGGACGTCCGGGCCGTCGATGATCGCGCTGAGCATGCGCAGGTTCTCGGCGAACACCTCGGCCGCCTCGGGGCCGATCGTCCGGCTGATCATGCCGTCGACGTCCTTGACCACGCGCCGGCCCTCGGCGACGCCGGCGCTGCCGAGTCCGGTCAGTTCCAGGAGGACCACCCGCTTGTGTACCGGGTGCGGGCGGCGGACGATCCAGCCGACACGCTCAAGGGCCAGCATCGCGGTGGTCACGCTCTGGGGGGTGATGTGGTGCGCGCGGGCGAGGTCGGCGGCGGACAACGCGCCGTTCTCGTCGAGCCGACCGGCCAGGCCCAGCTGGTTGATCGAGACGCCGATGCCTTCCAGGCGCTCGTTGAGCAGTCGCTGTACCGACTGCTGGGCGCGCCAGAGCAGATGGGGCAGCTGCTCGCTCCACGCGGCGGCGGCGACTTCCCGGTGGGCGGGCATCACACGTTTCCCTTCTTCGTACGGCCGGGGGTGCCGGGGTCCGCACCCCGTGGGTGCCTCACCGGTCACCGTAGGGCACGTCCCTCCCCCGGCCGGGCCACGTCGACGTACATATTCGCAGGTGAGGTGCATGTTCCCAGACGACGCGCATATTCGCAGGAGGCAGGCATGTTCTAAGTATGCATACAAGTTAGCAGGCTTCTGATAACTTGACAGCCTTCGATTACTTGGAAGGCTGTCTCACCATGTCCACGACCCCGCAGTCCACCCCGTCCGCAACGAGTCCGCCGCCGACCGGGGCCGTGGCCCGGCCGGCGCTCACCGTGGTGCTCGCCTGCCTCGGGGTCTTCGCCTCGTACGTGCCCATCGGCGGGGTCGCGGTGTCCCTGCCGACCATCCAGCGCGGGCTCGGCGCGTCCACGAGCGATCTCCAGTGGATCAGCGACTTCTTCATCCTGCCGATGGCGGCGCTGATCCTGACCTTCGGCCTGATCGGCGACCTGTACGGGCGCAAGAAGGCGTTCCTGGCCGGGCTCGGCCTGCTCGCCGTCGGCGCGGCCGTCAACCTGACCGCGCACAGCGTGGCCCAGGTCTGGGTGGGCCAGGCCCTCTCCGGCGCGGGCGGCGCGGCCCTGCTCACCTCCAGCCTGGCGCTGATCAGCCACGCCTACCCCGACTTCCGGGCCCGGGCCAAGGCGATATCCGCGTGGGCCGCGTCCCTGGGCCTGGGCATGTCCCTGGGCCCGCTGGTGAGCGGGACGATCCTGGAACACGCCTCCTGGCGCTGGGTCTTCGCGCCGACGGTACTGATCTGCCTGATCGGCTCGGTGATCGCGGCGGCGCTCCTGGAGGACTCGCGCTCGGCGCGCGGCCGGGCGATCGACGTCCCCGGTCAGCTCACCGCGATCGTGGCGATCTCCGGCCTGATCTACGGCGTGATCGAGGGCGGCACCAGCGGCTGGACGCACGGACCGGTCCTGGCCGCGTTCGCGCTCGCGGTGCTGGGTCTGGTGGCGTTCGTGTGGGTCGAGCGCCGTTCGGCGACGCCGATGTTGTCGCTGGACCTGTTCTCCTCGCGGGCCTTCAGCGGCGCCGGTGTGGTGACCATGTTGACCATGTTCGGCCTGGTCGGGATCGTCTTCTCGCTCAGCCTGTTCTTCGGCAACGTCCAGCACCTGAGCGCCCTCGAGATCGCCTACCGCTTCCTGCTCGTCAACGGTCTCGGCGTGGTGTTCGGCCCGGTGGTCGGCCGGCTGGTCGGGCGGATCGCCCCGGGCCTGCTGCTGACCGGCGGCCTGGTGCTCACCGGGATCGGCATGCTGGCCCTGAACACGCTGGACAAGGACACCGGATTCGCCGCGCTGATCGCCCCGTTGGCGGTGATCGGTATCGGCTTCGCCTTCGTCATGACGCCGATCACCTCGATCGCGGTGAGCAGCGTCCCGCACCACCTGGCCGGCATGGCGAGCGCGGGCAACAACACGCTGCGCCAACTCGGCGGCGCGCTCGGCCCGGCGGTCCTGGGCGCGGTATTGACCAGCCGGATCAGCGCGGGACTGCCGGGGCACCTGGCCGACTCCGGGCTGGCCGACGCCGACCGCGAACACGTGCGCGCGGCCGTGTCGGACGAGGGATTGTCGGCGGCCGGCCATCTGGGTCTGGCTCCCGAGCCCACGGGCAGGGCGCTCGGCGCGATCGGCGACAGCTTCGTGGACGCGATGCACGTCTGCATGACGATCGCCGGGGTGGGCATGTTCGCGGCCGCCGTGATCACGGTGCTGACGATCGGGGTGCGGCGGGCGAAGCCGCACGGGAGTACGGCCGTTCTGGCGTCGGGTCCGGGAACGTCGGGCCGGGTGCCGGCGCAGGGCTCCGCCGCGACGGTGGCGGCCGGTACCGGTTCGGGGGCGGGCTCGGGCGGGGCCTGAGTCCCGATTCGACGAAGCCGCTCGCGCATCGGCGAGCGGCTTCGTCGGCTGTGGGGCGACTCGGCTAGGCCGCCGCCCGTCGCCCGCGCAGTCCGAACACGGTCACCGCCGCGCCCAGCGCCACCCCGACCAGCGGCACGATGAGTGCCGTCCGGAAGCCGTCCAGCTCGGAGCCGCCCGCACCGGCCAGGACCGCGGTGACCGTCGACAGGCCCAGCGCCGCGCCGAACTGGAAGGCGGTGTAAAGGAGTCCGCCGGCCAGGCCCTGTTCGTCCTCGTCGATGCCGTCGGTCGCGGCGATGGTGAGCGGGCCGTACGCCAGCGCGAAGGCCAGACCGAGCAGCAGCATCGTCGGGAACATCGCCACGTAGGAGGTGTCGCCGTCGATCGACAGGAACAGCGCGTACGCCGCGGCGGCGGCCACCATCCCGCCGAGGATCACCCGCAGGTTCCCGAAGCGCTCCACCAGCCTCGGTGTCAGCGTCGGCGCGAGTACCGCGTCCGCCCCGACCGCGAGCAGCGCGAAACTGGTCTCCAGGGTCGACCAGCCGCGGATCTCCTGGAGGTAGAAGACCGCGATGAACTGGAAGCCGAAGAACGAGCCCGCGAACAACATCGCGCCCAGGTTCGCCCGGACCAGCGCGCCCGAGCGCAGGATGCCGAGGCGTACCAGCGGATTCGCCGCGCGTCGTTCGACGGCCACGAAGGCGAGCAGAAGGGCGAGCCCGCCCGCGAAGACCACGATCGTCCAGCCCGGGCCGTCGGCGGGGTGTTCGAGCCGGACCACGCCGTAGACCAGCAGCAACATCGAACCGGTCACGCTGATCGCCCCGACGAGGTCGAAGCCCCCGCCGGCCTCGGGCCGCTCGTCCCGGGGGATCAGCGCCGACGCCGCCGCCAGGATCACCGCGGCGAGCGCGACCGGTACGAAGAACACCAGCCGCCAGTCGATCGCCGTCAGCAGTCCGCCGATCACCAGGCCGAGCGAGAAGCCGCCCGCGGCGGTGCCCGCGTAGAAGAGCAGTGCCCGGTTGCGCTGCGGCCCCTCCGGGAAGCCGGTGGTGATGATGGACAGCCCGGCAGGGGTCATGAAGGCGGCCGAGGCGCCGGTCACGAAGCGGGCCACGATCAGCATCCAGCCCTCGGTGGCGAATCCGCCCAGGCCGGAGAAGACCAGGAAGACGCTCAGCCACAAGAGGAACATCCGCCGCCGGCCGAGCAGATCGGCGGTGCGGCCACCGAGGAGCATGAAGCCGGCGTAGGCGAGCACGTACGCGCTCATCACCCAGCTCACGCCACCGGTGGACATGCCAAGGTCCTCGCGGATGGTGGGCAGCGCGACGTTGAGCATCGCGATGTCGATGCCCTCGAGGAAGATCGCGCCGCAGAGGACGAGCAGCATGCCCCAGGCGCGGGGGCTCATGCGGCCGGCGGGGGTGTCGCCGGCGGCGGATTCGGGGGCGGATTCGGTGGCGCTGCCGGGTGCGGACGTGGATGTGGACATGCGACAGCCCCTCGGGACGCGGGTGGGTGGGATTGCGGTGGGATCGGGGCACCGGGGGTCGGTTCTTCGGACGAACCCGGTTCCCTCTTGTAACCGACCCCATCCTTCGGCAGCATCGACTTCCATGGAAGAAGGCACTTCGAAGGAACCGACCCCCTGCCCGAGTAACCAGGAGGACTACGACGCCCTCCAGTGGGACGTGCGCGAGGGGTGCGAGGTCCGGCAGATCCTCGACCGGGTCGCCGACAAGTGGTCGCTTCTGGTGATCGCGATCCTGGAGAGCCGTACGTTGCGCTTCACCGAGTTGCGGCGGGAGATCGACGGGATCAGCCAGCGCATGCTCACCGTGACGCTGCGCCAGCTCGAACGCGACGGCCTGGTGCGCCGCACGGTGTATCCGGTCGTGCCGCCTCGGGTGGACTACGCGCTCACCCCGATGGGGACCACGCTGCACACCACGATCCGCTCGCTGGTCACCTGGACCGAGGAACATCAGGAACGTATCGCCGAGGCGCGGGCGGAGTACGACGCGCGTGTGGGAGCGGAAGGCGATCTGGCGGTGGCGGCGGCGGGGCGGTCGGTGTCGGGGTAGTGGGCACGGCGCCGGACCGGGGGTCGATTTTCGAATCCGGGTTCGGGGTCTGCCCGCACCTGTTCGATGCCGCTCGATGTCGCTCGATGTGCGTATTCGCCTCGGATCGGCCGGGCCTTGCGAATGCCCGGTTCGAAAAGGACAGGCAAGCCGGGCGAAACAGCGGAGCCTGGCGCGTGGTAACCCCGTAGGCGGCCCATTTCGCGGGTGCGGCGACGTTTGCGGAGGTCGGACGGCAGATCCTTGCCACCAATCGTTGCCAAATCGGCCCAAGATCGACTTTCGGGATTCCGAGTGCTTTTCCTGTGATACGACGACGGGTGAAACGGAACTCTTGGTAAAGTTTTGGCAATGCAGAGACCCCGAGTGAGGGTCGTGACACGCCTGTGACTATCGTTCTGCGATAGGCGAGCGGCTCCACGTCGGCCACCCGGTCGACACGTTCGCCTCCGCCGAATTCGGTGACGGGTTTCGGTGACGGTGGGCAACCGCGGTCGCCGCGACACGAAGCCGGAACCGGGGACCCTTCACAGTCCCTGGGGTGAATCGGTGCTCCGGCACCGTAGGGCGCCTTCTTCCGCCCGAACCCGTCAGCTAACCCGGTAGGCGGCCGAGGAAGGAGACCGCCGCCAGTGGCGTCCCAGCGTCGATCCGGGCAGCACCGCAAGCCCAAGCCCCGCACCGCCGTGCGTACCGCCGCGACCGTGGTCACGGCCGCCGCGACGATGACCGGTGTGATGACCTTCGCCGGCACCGCGAGCGCGGACCCCGCGCAGTCGTTCCAGCAGACCAAGGACCGCGTCAACCAGCTGCACAGCGAGGCGATCAAGGCCACCGAAGCCGCCAACGGCGTCGACGAGCAGATCACCAAGCAGCAGGGCACCGCGAACCAGACCCAGGCCCGGATCACCGAGGAACAGGCCGCGCTCAACACGCTGCGCGACCAGATCGGTGTCCTGGCGGCCAATCAGTACCGCAGCGGCGGTCTGCCGCCCTCGCTCTCGCTCGCGCTCAGCGGCGACCCCGAGGGATACCTGCAGAAGTCGCAGATGTTGTCCCAGCTCGACGGCCAGCAGGCCGCGAAGCTGAAGCAGATCGCGGCGCAGGCCCGAGTTCTCCAGCAGGACCGCACCGAGGCCTCCTCGCAGCTCGCGGAACTGGAGAAGCTGCGCACCGAGCTGAACCGGCACAAGGGCGAGATCCAGAACAAGCTCACCGAGGCACAGCGCCTGCTGAACACGCTCACCGCGCAGCAGCAGAAGGAAGTCCTCGACTCGAACGAGCACAAGAACGACGCGGGTTCGCGCACCGAGACCGACCGCAGCTCGCGCGACAAGACGGACCCGCCGCCGACGACGGGCAAGGACGTCCCCGTGTCCGGCCGGGCGGCGGCCGCGATCGCGTTCGCGCGGGCCCAAATCGGCAAGCCGTACGCGCCGCGAGGCGTGGGCCCCGACTCGTACGACTGCTCGGGCCTGACCCAGGCCTCGTGGCGAGCCGCCAACGTTTCGCTCAGCCGCACCACGTGGACCCAGGTCAACGACGGCCCGCGGATCTCCAAGGACGCGCTCAAGCCGGGCGACCTGGTGTTCTACTTCTCGGACAACTCGCACGTGGGCATGTACATCGGCAACGGCAAGATCATCCACGCCCCCCGCCCCGGCAAGAACGTGACCGAGGCCCCCTTGGACTCGATGCCGTTCTACGCGGCCGTCCGACCGGGCTAGACCCACCCGACCGCGCTACACCGACGATCGGTCCGGGAGGGGGCGAGCACCCCTCCCGGACCGATCGTCGTTGTCGGCGCTGCCGGTGCCTCGGGGCACGCGGTATCTCGGGTTGCCTTGCCCTGCCTTGCCGTGCGGAAGGTTCCGGGAACCGGGGTAGGCGTGTGGGCCATGGATCGTATATCGGTGGGCACGAGCTCGTGGACCGACTCCGCCTTGGTCTCCAGTGGTTGGTATCCGGCCGAATGCCGGGACGCGGAACACCGACTTCGCACTACGCCCGGCAGTTCCCGGTGGTCGAGGTGGACGCGACCTACTACGCGTTGCCCAGCACCCGCAGCGGGGCGCTGCTGCCGTTGCGCGAGGCAGGACGTCTCGGCACGTTGCTCTTTCAGTTCCCGCCGTCCTTGGCGCCCGGTTCGGCTGCCACACGTTTCCTCCACGACTGCGTCGAGCGGGCGCAAGGGTGGCCGCTCGCCGTCGAGTTCCGGCATCCGCTCTGGTGGCAGGACGAACATCGCGCCGCGACGACGGCTCTCCTCGAACGCCTCGGTGTCGCCGCGGTGGCGGTCGACACGGCGCAGTCGCTGCCCACGTCCATCCCCCCGGTTGCCGTGGCCACCACGCCCGAGCTGGCGGTGGTTCGCTTCCACGGCCGCAACCGGGCCTGGGGGAGTGGGTCGAAGGAAGAACGGTTCCGCCACACCTATACGAGCGCGGAACTGGCCGAGTGGGTGCCCCGAGTGCGCATGCCGGCCGAAACCGTCGACCGGATACACGTGTTGTTCAACAATTGTTGTGCCGACGCAGCCGCCCGGGCAGCCGAAACAATGCGCGGCCTACTCGACGGGTAGGGACCCGGATCGTGTCGTCGAACGGCGAGGGGTCCGACCGGCCGATCGACCGGACCGACCACGGACGGTAACGGTATGGCCATCGCCGAGGGCCCGACGGGAGGGTGAACGGCAGCCATGTGCGTCCATTTTGCACACTCCGACCGTTTCGCGGCGCCCCACGCTCCCGCCCGTACAAGCCCACATCCCCGCAGGTCACGGCGTGTCCGGGGATACTCGCAGCATGTTCGATCCGATACCGGTACTCTGCCGGTGGGCAAAAAGCGGATCACCGCCGGACGCCCGACGGGGCCGTTAGCTCAATTGGCAGAGCAGCGGACTTTTAATCCGCGGGTTCAGGGTTCGATCCCCTGACGGCCCACCGCTTCCACCCTCTCCAACCCTGGTCAACGGCCTGCGAGTCCCCAGGACGGATTCTGTACCTCCCTGGGTGCGTACACATTTTGTACATCCGACTCCACGCCGCGTTGCGCCACACGATTCGAGGTCGTGGCCTTCACTGGATGCGCCGAAGCGGCGGCGGAGCCCAAACGGGGGAGACCCCCCACGAGTATAAAACCCCCCGCCCGCAGA
>NZ_JBSHGZ010000059.1:0-40258 GCF_053618075.1 Embleya sp. NPDC055664 | reverse complement strand
GACGAGTTCGCGGATCGCCCGGCTGCCGTGGTCGACCTGGTCGGCGCGGACCCCGGTCGCCCACCCGAGACGGTGGGTGACGCCGTCGAGGACGGTCGAGTTGTACTGCTCGCTGAGGGTGACCTTTGCGGCGTACAGCGCGCGGGCGTCGAGGGAGCGCCACCGCCCGTCGGGGCCGAGGGTCTTGGTGGAGACGATGACGTGGGTGTGCAGGTCCGGGTCGCCGGCGCGGGAGGTGCGGTGCACGAACGCCACCGCGGCGACGCCCTCCGCCTTGACCTGCGCCGCGCCGCCGGCGCCCAGGCGGGTGAACGCCACGTCGTTTTCCAGGCGTTCGATGACGGCGCGTACCGCCTCGTCGTGCGCTTGTTCGAGGGCGAGGCGGGTGGCGTCGTCGCCGGTGACCACGGCCAGGGCCCAGGCGGTGGAGATGCTCTTGGGCGGGGAGAACACGAGGTCGAATCCGGTGACGGCCCGGCGCTCGCCGCGGGTGTCCTCCTCGCGCCAGATCTCGGCCTTGGCGTGCGCGAGCTCGCCCTCGCTCGCGTGGGGGTGGGCGGCGGCGTGCGCGACGAAGCGGGTCTCGGCGCGCTCGGCCACGGTGCGGTGAACGGGGAAGGCGCGACCCAGTTGCAGCCCGTCCACGGCGGCCGCAAGTTCACCGGCGGCGGCGCGGACGAGGACGTCGGCCAGGACCCGCTCGTCGGCGTCGCCGCTCTTCGCCAGGCGGCGGGCGAGGCCCGCGACGCGCCGGGCGTCGGCGGCCCGTTCCTCCGCGCGGACGCGCTCGCGCAGCGTGGCGCGCGCCGCGCCGGTGACGCCGTCGCCTTCGGCGGCCATGCGCTCGTTGACCCGATGGGCGACGTCGGCGCCGGGCAGGAGGTGGTCGACGGCGGAGGGGTGGCGGGCGAGGGCCCGAGCGAGGACGTCGGGGTCGACGGCGGGGGGGCCGCCGGAGCCGAGGCCGGGCAGGGTGCCGGCGGCGGACCCACCATCGTCGAGCAGCGCAACGAGCGCACGCGCGTACTCCCGAACGAACATCGGATGCCGCCCCCGCCCGAACAGATTCCGTATCTGCTCGCGATCGGCCTCCGTCCCCGCGACCCCCAACACCTCGGCCAGCGCCCCGGTCCACACCCCGGGCGGATTGTCGGTGGCGGCGTAGTAGGCCCCGAGATCCTGCCCGAGCCCACGCCCTTCGTCGGCAACGCTCACCGAATCGACCAGGTACTCCCACCCGTTCGGCCCGAGCTTGTGCAGCGTCATCACGGCGCGACCACCCCCGCCCCGCCGCGCCGCCGCGCCTGATCCATCCCCCGAGCCGCCATGGGGCGAGGCTAGAAACCACCAAGGCCCGCCCACCAACGCCCGCATGAGCAGCGGCGTCCGGGCAAGGAGCCGGAGCGCGTTGGGCAAGGAAGCCGACCCGCAGACGGTGTCGCGGGCGAGGGGCGGCGGACGAACGCGGCCAAGCCCTCTCCGAAGCCCGCCGGCCGGCATGGGTCGCGACTGCCGCGGCCTTCAGGGATGGGTGCGGCTCGTTCGAGTGACGACCACGATTGCAGATGACCTTGACCCTGCCCAGCGGTGAGCACCATCGTCGGGCAATGAACTCAGCTGCCGGTCGCAGTCATGACGAGGTGTGGGTCGAGCTGCTGGACAGCCATCGGCCACCCCATTCGGAGGATGACCGGGCATCACCATCGATGTGGTTGCTGCTCCAAGCCGCGGTCGCCGATCCGGTGTTGTCCTCGCTCTATCCGTGGAAGGGCATGAACACCCTGAGCGTGTGCACTTCCGATTCATGGCGTGACCTCGGCACGCAGGGGTTCCCGGGAATCGCGGCCGGTCCCGGCGTGTACTCGGTGATCGCCCACCCGCCGGCCGAGGGCCGCGTCGTTCTGGAGACCGATGATCCCGCTGTCGCGGTGGAGGTCATGGCCCGGGAGGTCCGGAGTCGGCTGATGCGGCGCACGACGGACGGATGACGGCCTCGGTCTGTTGACTGAACGCGGTCGGAGCTTGCCTGGTGATCGAATCGGGCAAGGTCGCCGTGGGAGACGACTGCACGCAGTCGCAGGATGGCTTCGGCTGCGGGCAGGCCCCGGCGGGCGCCCACCTTTGCCGTGCAGCTGGACCACCAATCTCACGGCCACACGGAACCGAGATCAGGGTCCGATGGACGCCGTCGATATCGACCGCGGCGGCGACCACGAACTCTTCGAGCCCGCGTCCGCCGAACACGTTCCCGCAACGGCGCGCCACCACGTCGTGGGCCCGGTCGAAAAAGCCGCGGACGGCCTCGGTGACGGCGAGCCGCCGTAATCCCACCGAGTGTCGGCCGACAGGCAGGGACAGTGCCCGGTCAACGGGATGGACGTGGTCCAGGCCCGGTCTCCGGTGGGCGACCCGGGTGACTCGGACCGTCCCGAACGCGGTGGCCGGCCACGCTCCGGCCCGGTCACAGTCGGGTCGGCACCGGCGCGGACCTGGTGCTCTTCCTGCCGGGCCCGCCGATTCAGGTGGTCCTGCAGCAGCAACGGATCAACAGCGCCCCGAGGATGGGCCCAGTCGAGAACTGACGGCTGTCACGAAGCCGTGCCATACCGACCGAGTCGGCTCAACGCTCCGCCCCCGCCGCGGTACGCAACCGAGCGACCACTTTTCTCCGGTCCTCGACCACCTCGCCACGCGCATGGCCACTGATAGTGCACCAGGTGTGAGGTGTTGGTTGGGGGTGCTTCGGTCGTGTCGGTCGGGGGAGGACGTGGCGAGGGACGGGGCGTGTGCCCCGTCCCTCTATCTCAGGCGATCAGTTGTCGGAGTGCCACATGCAGGTACGCCGGTGCGGCGTGTTCTTCGGGGCGCCGCACTCGGTGCACTCGTCGTTCTCGTCGTACTCGGGGCCTTGAACGCTGTCCATATCTGCCTCCCTTCGTTTGGTCGGACGGCTCCGCCGAATCAGGTCCGGTCGGCCGGTGGATGCGTGGTTTTCGCTTCCGCCGGTCGGCCGGACCTGATACGCCCTTGGGCGTCCGACTGAACGAAGGGAGGCAGATATGGACAGCGTTGGGCCTCCGTTGGACGACGAGAGCGGCGAGTGCACCGGTGCGGCGCCCCGAAGACACGCTGCACTCGGCGTACCTGCATGTGGCACTCCGACAACTGATCGCCTGAGGTGTAGGGGAGGGACGGGGTACGCGCCCCGTCCCTCGCCACGTCCGGAGGAGGCCGACGCGACCGAAGCACCCCGCCCGGCGCAAAGCGCCGGGCGTTCGCCCTGGTCGGGGGCGAGGTCCACCCCACGCCATATCCGGGGCGCTGAACCGTTCACACCCCGCCGACATGATGCCTAGGTGTGACGTTGCCATTCTGATGAGTTGGAGGTGATGGAAACGATGGCCGGCGGTTCACACTCGACGAAGCGGCGGACCGTTGTGACGGCCACTCGTGCCTCGCCACGTCCGCAGGGGGCTGACGCGACCGAAGCACCCCGTCCGGCGCGAAGTGCCGGATCTGGACCGGGCAATGGGCGGGTTTCAGTGGATGAGGCGAACGGCTTCGGAGGGGCTGTCGAGCCACACGGTGTGTTCGCCGGTGATGGTGGCGGTGATACCGAAGCGCTCGGATGTAGGACGGCCCTGGCGAACCCACGTCCGATACGCGTGGGACACCGCGTCCCACAGGCGTCGGGGACCGTACTGCTCGGCTCGATCCGGTTGTTCCAGGTCGATGCGAACCCACGAAATCCCGTCGGACCACCATGCGGTGCGGCCTCCCAGCACGCGCACCCCGAGATGGGGAAGGAGCGTACCTATGCCGAACTCGGCCGATTCCGAAAGGAGATCGTCGAGGTCGTCGTCCACGGCCGTATACGTGGGCTCACACGCCGTGCGGAACCGCCACGCCCGGTCGCTCATGTCGAACGATTGCCGTTGTCTGCGGATCCACATGAATGCGGCGGCATCGATGAAGCGTCCATCGGCCTGGGTACCGTCCTCGGAGACGGTCATGCGTACGAGGCGGGACGAAGTGTAGGTGTTGCGAACGGGGGCCACGATGATTCCCCCGGGACGCGTGTGGGTGATCCATGCGGGAGGGATTCGCCGAACGGCGGCGGTGGCGATCAGGCGGTCGTATCGAGGACCCGAGACCCGGATCTCCCCGTCTCCCAGTACCAGCTTGGGGGCGTATCCGAGACGGTCGAGCGTGTCCTTGGCCATCGAGAACACGGCGGCATCGATCTCGACCGAGGACACCGCCTCGGAACCGAGTCGCGCACAGAGCAGAGCCGCGTTCCATCCCGTACCGGTCCCGATCTCGTGCACCCGGTGCCCCTCGCGGACATCCAGCGCACTCAACATCCTCGCCACGACGGTCGGGCGACTTGTCGAACTCGTGGCAATTCCGGGGCCGGACGACCCGTCGTCGACCTGGGTCACGATGGCCACATCGCTGTTGAGCCTCCCGCGCCACGCCCGCTCGTCGACATCGCGGTCGTATCTCACGCCGTACACGTCGAACGTCGCAGGAACAAACGCCTCACGAGGTACGGCCTCGAACGCCCCACGCCACGACCTGCTCAGCGCTCCGACACTCTCCATGTCGTCCAACAGGCGGGCATAGTCGGAGTCCGTCACACGTCTGACCATGGATTCCTCGTCTCCGGAAGTAACGAACACGGCGACCCTCGGATACCCTCGAAACGCCCCTCTTTGGTCGGACGGGCAAGAGAGCGCGAGACGTGATCGCCGCTCGAAAGGCGGGCCGGGTGTACCCGGCCCGCCTTTTTGACATCGACCAGGACACGGCTGGGATCCCACCCGAAAGCAGACGCCCTCGCGTTGCAGACCGAACCAACCCCCAGCCTATCGAGCGAAAGGCCGGCCATCCCCGCGGAACGGTCACCGGCTCCGAACACGAGCCGAGGCCGGTTTCGGACACGGCTGTCACTCGCCTGGCGACATCCACAACCGATAGACCATTGGCCCCTCCCACATGATGCCTAGGTGTGATGGGTTGGGAATCGCACGGCCCGTCGATTGGTGGAGCAGGAGAGTGACCCTGATTCGCGGCAAGGAGATCTCGAGGTTGATCTTGGACCTCTGAGTGGGATCGGGCTGCTCGGCAGGCCGCTGTGGCGTTCTCGACAGGAATAAAGCGTGAGCGGTCCGAGCGAGGCGGCTGTGTTCGTGACTGGCCCTCTCGCCACCACGCGTACGCCCCGGTGGCCCGATGCGGGGCCGCCGGGAGCGCGCTGCCTTGCCGTTCGCCCTGCTCGGGTAGCCGGCCCGGGAACGACGCGGCGTCTGCGACTCACGCAGGGAGAGTGGGGGTAGGTTACGCGGGCTTTCGAGGCACGAGCTGGGAAATGCGCTGCGGGGACAGGTGAAGGGCGTGCCCTGCGTCTCGGGTGGTCCAACCTTGGGCGATCAGGGTGCGCGCGGCGTGGTCAAGGGCTCGGCGGTGGGCCTCCTCGGCGTGGAGGAGCGTGGCCCGGGCTTCGACAAGGGCTTGGACGGCGTCGTCGGCGTCGGGGTCGGCGGGAGAGAGGCGGACACCGAAAACGACGTCGGGGCCGAGTAGTTCACGGATACGGGTACCGGCGTTGGTCTTGGCTTCGCGCCAGGTGGTGCCGTGGGTGGTGGCGGTGCTCCCGTCGGGCAGTCCGGGGATGGTCACGATCCAGGTTCGTCCGACTCGCGCCGCGGTGGCGTCGTACGTGGGAACGGGGGCTGTGGAGGGCTCGGATGCCGCGGGGCGGTCGTCGGCGACGGGAACGATGGACACGCGGGTGCCTCTCGCTTCACGGGATTGCGTCTTTCGCCGGATTGCGTCTACGGCATGACAGTAATGGCCCCATCCACGACTGTCTAGTCATCTAGTCAATATTGTCCATGCGAGTAGACAGAAATCGAAGTTGTGAAATTTCACCTTTGGTTGTTGGGATTTGCCGTCCTTGGCGACTCCTGGGGACGGTACAAGCCAAGCCCGATGTTGGGACGGGGCCCGTCGACCCGCGGTCGCCCCCGATCGGGTGGCACGTTCGCAGTGTGCCGGTCTCGACGGTGCTCGGGACCTGCGACCTCGGGTCGGGGAATGGGCTGGGATCCGGCCGGACGATGCCGAGAAGAGATTGGTCGACCAGGTCGTCCACCAGGTGCCGGATGCCGGGGCGGCGAGGCGGTCGGGGAGTTGGTCGCATCGATCGCCCCGGTCGGCGGCAACTCGGTGACGCGGCCCGCGATTCGCTCGAGGAGCCTGATCGGGAATGTCGAGGAGCCGTGCGTGAACGAGCGGGTCGCCGAGGATCCTTCGTGCGCTGACGTACGGGCTGAGGGTGTCACGGGGCACCGGCGTCACGCGCGAGCGACCGGCCCGAGTTGACGAGCGTTCGTGGGTGCACCGGACTCCGTCATCGGGGACCGTCCGGGAGGGTGGGCGGTTCTACTCGTCCGCCAGGAGACGGTCGATGTCTTCGTCGCGGTAGTAGTCGGTCTTTCCCACCAGGAGTACCGGGCGAGGCGCGTCGGAGCGGCGCAGGAGGGCCTTGGCGCGTTCGCGATCGCCGTTGAGGAGGAGCGGGATGTCCCGGCGTCCGATGAGGCCGTGTCGGCGCAGGACGGCGGGGGCCAGTTCGTTGAGGTAGCCCAAGGCCACGCGTTCAGTGATGTTCAGCCGCTCGGCCAGGTCGGCGGCGGTCAGATCGTGCTCCTCGCGAACGGTGGTGTCCACGATGGACTCGACGAGTGCCTCCCGTTCCGCGCGTGCTCGGCCGGCGACCTGTTTGGCCTTGCCGGGGCGCTCGAGGTCGTACCAGGTGAACCAGGCGGCCACGGCGGTTGCGTCACGCTTGCGATCCGATCCCGCGGGCGGGAAGGGATGTTCGGGGTGGTCGGCGTACGTCTTGACGAGGTGATGCACCGCGGCGGCCGGCTTGGTTCCCTTGTATCCGCGACGGGCGCCGATCTCGGCGATGGTCAACCGTTCGTTCGGTGTGTGTCGCAGTCCCGGCTCCGTGCGCGCGGGCTCGGGGCCCGGCGAGGGGTTTCCACCGTATGCCTGTGCCCGGCACCAAGCGACGATCTCGTCGCGCCGGTACAGGTGCGCCGTGCCCGGTTCGGACCGTACCGGGGCCGGAAAGTCGGGCAACGTGGTCCAGTTGGCCACGGTGGCCTGTCCACGGCCGGTCAGGGCACGGATGTGCGCGCGGGTGAGGTACTCGGGCAGGTGGGAAACCCGGGCCTCGAAGTCCTCCTCGCTCGCGCTCATTTCGACCTCTCCGCTCCGATGGATCCGGCTCCGCGCCTTTGATCCCTCGTCCGCTCCGGCGCGGATCGCGTGTGTGCGGGTCGTCTGGGGAATTCCCGGGGCGACGTCAGCCTACTGCGTCGCCTTGGGGGATCGAGATGCCTCCGTGGTCTCCTGTTTGGTGGCCTGGGGTCGGCGGTTTGTCCAAGTCAGTCCATCGAGGCTGGTACGGGCCTTGTACCCGTGTCGCCGGCCTTCTTTCCTCTCGGATTCGACACCGCCACGAAGGCGGTGTTGTTCGACGAGACGTCTCGTGTGTCTGTGCTTCGTTGTATGGGTGGTGTCCTCGGGCTGTGGTGGTGAGTACCCGGTCGACGGTGGGGGCACAGATCCTCGCGTACGGCTGGTTCCCGTCCGGCGCTCGTATGTCGTAAATCAACCGTGAGTGCCCCGTTCACGCTGACGTCGCTGCGCGCCTTGCGCGTGTGGAGCTTCGTGGGTCGCCTGTAGGGGGCGCCGGCGGGCCTGGCGGGTCGACTGTTCCGCCGCCGGGAATGCCGACCGCCGATGCGGGGGCTCGCCCGGCCGCGAATTCGGTGGCCACGACATCGGAGCGATCATGGACGGCCCCGTTCAGCGGTTTGAGCTCGCCCGCGCAGGTCGATCCCGATCCCGTGTCGAGAGGGTACGGACGGAGTCGGCCTGCTGGGCGCTCTCGGCGGGGTGGGGGGAATGGCCTCGTGTCGAACGATTCCCAGGAGGGCTTGGTCAGCCAGGCCGTCGACCAGGTGCCGTATGTCCGTCGTGTCGAGGCGGTCGGGGAGTCGGCGGCAGAGTTCGGCGATCAGGTTTGTTCGGGTCCAGGCGTCCCTTGTGGCGTCGAGGGTCGTCATGGCGCGAGTCACGGTCACCTCCGCGTTCGGGTGTTCGGTGTCTTTCGTGCCGATGCGGTGGAGGGTGGCGGTGGGGATGTCGGTCAGATCCAGGCTCAGGTCGGTCAGGGCGGCGACGGCCCAGCGGGCCAACAGTTCGGCGCGGGGGACGGGGGTGCGTTTTTTGTCCTCGCGGCGGAGGAGGGTGATGTGTTGGGCGATGGCGGTGAGTTCGTACGCGGAGGGGTCTCGGCCGTAGGTGGCGGTGAACTTGGCGGCGTAGGCGGTGACTTCGGCGGCTATCGCGCGGCGTCTGGAGGAGAAGCGGGCGCGGAGGGAGTCGGGGATGCCGACGATTTCGCGGGCGCGGCGGTCGGGGCGGGTGGCGAATTCGACGCCGAGGGCGCGGGTGAGGGCGATTTCGGCGGCGCGTTCGCACAGGTGTCCGGCGGCCTGCTTGTGGCGGTGGATGGCGCGGCTGTCCAGGGTGCGCCAGACGCCGTCGTCGGCGTGTACTCGGTTGAGGACGGCGGTGTGGACGTGGAGTTGGGGGTCGTCGTCGCGGGAGGTGTGTTGGGGGAAGGCGGCGACGGTCCAGCGGTGTGCGCCGATCCAGCGGCCGGTGGAGGCTCCGGTGGAGGTGCGTCCGTGGCGGCCGGCGCGGGCGAAGCCGGCGGTGTCCTGGAGGTATTCGAGGCCGGTGTGGATTCCGGTCAGCCAGGCTTGCCAGACCTGGTCGGCGTCGTCGTGGCGGTCGGCGAGTTGGAGGGCGGCGTGGAGGATGGACCAGGATTTGGGGGCGGACCAGGTGAGGTCGAGGTATTTGACGGCGGTGCGGGCCTTGTTGCGGACGCGGGCCTCGATCTGTCGGCGGCGGGCGGGGGTGGCGTCGGGTTCGGCGGCGAGGGCTTCGGTGATGGCGGCGCGGGTGCCGGTGGTGTAGTCGCGGGGGCGGGGGCCGAGGCGGACGGCGTCCCGGGCGGTTTCGGCGGCGGTGGTCCATTCGGGGGTGCCGGGTGGGGCGGTGATGCGGGCGATGGTCTCGGCGAGTTCGGTGCGGCGGCGGGGGTCGATGAAGTGGTGGTAGAGGGCTTCGAGGACGGCGTGGTCGACGGTGCCGTGTAGGCCGAGGTCGGGGGCTCCGCGGCCGAGCCAGTGGCCGGGGGGTTCGCCGGCGATGGCGGCGTCGCGGAGGAAGTAGTGCTCGGCGCCGCGGGCGACCTGTTGGGCGAGGTAGGTGACGTCGCTGCGGGCGGCGATGGTCAACACGGGCGGCTGCCGGGGGTGTTGGCCGGGTGCGGGGTGTTGGGTGTTTCGTGTTTGCTGGTTTGGTTTATTCGGTTTATGTGGTTTGTGTGTTGGATGTTCATGATCGGGAAGGTGCGGGGCCGGTACATGGTGTGACCGAGCGGGGGGCCGGCGGAAGGGCGGCGGGGGTGGGTCGGTCGCCTCGGACCGGGACGGGGCCGGCTACCCGGCCAGCGCGGGTGTGGCGCTGTCGGCGAGTTCCGGGGTGACCGAGGTGACCGGAACGGGCCGTCGGCCGAGCGGCGGTCCGGGAGCGGGCGTCGCGGCCAGGGCCCGGTCGGTTCCGTCCATGACGAGTCGGGCGGTCGACAGGCGCCTGCGTTGGGGTCGGGCCGGAACCTGTGCCGCCGGGGCGACGGTGTGTTCGGTCGCGGGCGTGGTCGTGGCGGTCTCGTTCGTCGGTGGGGGCGTTCCCGGTCGACGCTCTCGGAGCCGCGACGTGCGACCGCTCGGCGGGGAGATCTCTTCGGGTTGCTTCGGTTCGGGCACCGACGGTGTCGGCGGGCGAAGGGCGTCGGCCGACAGGGTGGTGTCGGGGGCGGGCGACGACACGGGGGTGTCGGAGGAGGACGACGGCGGCGCCCCGTCGACCCGCTTGTCGGCGGGCTCGGGAGGCGTTTCCCGCCCTGCGGACCCCCGTTCGAGGATCGAGCGCAGTTGGGCCGACTCGTCGTCGGTGAGGGCGCGGCCCCAGGAGCGTTCGTATTCGCTGGCGATGTCCCGGTGATAGCGGTCGACGTCGATGGCCGGAAGGCGGGCACCGAGCAGGCGCGCGGCTTCCTCGGGATCGCTCGCGAGGGCTCCCAGGTGGCGTGCGCGCAGGCTGTGGGAGCGGGCCTCTTGGCGCAGGCCGGGAATGTCCCCCTCGGGGACGTCCCCGGCTGCGATGCGGGCCTCGATGCCGTGGGCCAGGTCGAAGAAGCGGACCGCGTGGGCGGCGAGGGCGCGTTCCGGGGCACCGTTCGGGTCGAGTGGGGCGGGTGCGTGTTCGCGGATGCGTTCGGTGACCACGACTGCGGGGGTGCCGCGGTCGAGGGTGATGCCGAAGGTGGCCCGGACACGGTCGGTGAGGAAGTCGAGGGCGTCGTCGCGGGCGGGGCCGGGTGCCCAGTCCTGTACTCCGCGCCACATCCAGCCGATCTCGACCGGGCGGGCGTCCTCCCACCAGCGGTGGTCGAGGGCGGATTTGAGGGCGGCTCCGGCCTGGGCGAGGTCGTGTTCGGCGCGGTCGCGGGCGGCCTGGTCGCGGCCGATCTCGGGGATCCGGGCGGCGGTGACGACGACGGGTGCGGTGTCGGGGCGGTCGGCGGGGACGATCTCGACGACGGCGCGGCGCAGGGCGTCGGGGTCGGTGCCGCGGGCGGCGAGGTCGGCGAGGATGCGGCGGCCGACGGTTTCGGGGGTTTCGCGGGCGAGGGCGGTGTGTCGGCCCTGGTCGAGGAGGTGGGTGTGGAGGAGGGGGTCGCGGACGGTGTAGGCCCAGTGGACGGTGGGGCCTTCGGCGGGGGCGGGGTGGCCGCAGTCGATGGCGGGGTTGAGGTCGACGCCGTTCACCGCCGGTGTGGGGAGTTCGATGCCGTGGTGTTGCCGGATCCGGCCGCGCATGTGGCGCAGGATTCGCCCGGCGACGACATCGTGGTGGGCGGACCATTCGACGGCGCGCTGCCAGACGGCGGCGATCTCGCCGGGGTCGGCTTGGCGCCACCAGGAACGCGTGCGGACGTCGCGCATGACCTGGTGTGCGGCGGCGTGTTCGGCGCGGATGTCCCGGACGAGGCGGTCGTGTTCGGGTCCGGTGGTGTGCAGGTGTTCCTTCGCTCGGGCGTCGCGGCCGGCGATTCCCCGTCGGGCGCGTTTCTCCGCGTCGGCGATGCGGGCCAGGACCGTGTCCGGGTCGGGCCGTTGGCGCGGCGGCCGCGGGGCGAAGGGGAGGCGTATGGCCGGCCGTCGGGGCCGGAAGCGGGGTGGGTCGAGGGCGTCGGCCTGGCGGTAGAGGTGGCGGGCGTGGAGTTCGGCGGCGATGCGGAGGTCGTGCAGGGCCTCGCGTTCGAGGCGGCGTTGGGGTGAGGCGGTGAGTCGGGCGGCGGCTCGGGCAACGGCGGTGTATCGGTCCCCTTGGTCGCGGAGATTGCGGAGGTGTTGGCCGGGGTCGTCGGAGGGGATGCGGGGGTCGTTGGCGATGTGCCAGGCGCGGATGAGCGCGTTGTGGTGCCGGAGATGGAGGGAGTCGCGACGTCGGGCACGGTGCCGGCCGCCGACGCGGCCGTCGGCGGATGCGAGAGCGATGCCATTCCAGTGGTTGAACTGGGATCGCGGGGATGGGGGTGGGTCGGTGCGTGGTATCGCGTCACGGGACGCCGGGGTTGGTGCGTCAGCCGGGTGGGCTTTGCCGGCCTCGGGGGTGGTGGGGTTTTCGCTGCCGGCGGGTGACGGGGTTTCGGTCGGCTGGGGGGTGCGGGTCGGTGTCCACGCGGTCGTCTCGACATCGCGGATCGTGGCATCGAGGGCTTCCATGTGGCCGCGTGCGTGGCGCCACATCGCGCGCAGGGCGGCGAGTTCGGAGATGTGTGTCCGGGTGTCGAGTGCGCGGGCCAGGTCTTCGACCGTGGAGACGATGGTGCGGGCGTGGTCGGTGACGACGCGGAGGTCGTCGGCGCCGACGACCGGGGTGTCCGAGTCGTTGGTGAAATCGCCGAGGTGGATCGCGTGCGCCTCTCGGGCGCCGTGGAGTGCGTCGACGAGGGTTTCCCGGAGGCCGCGGACGTGCTCCGGTGTGTCGGAGCGTTCGTCGACGGACTCCCGCCACACGTGTGCGGCGCTGTCGATGCTGCGAGCTCGGGCGTGGGCTTCGTCCCGGGTGGCGTAGGGGGCGGGTTCGTCCGGTTCGGGGTTGGTCGCGGGGGGATCCGCGTCGGCGTGCACGGAGTTCGGCTCCGAGTCGGGCGGGGTGGTATCCGGGGGCGGGGGCTCGGGGTCGTCGGGAGGTGTACCGGCACTGTCGGACGCCGAAGTGGGCGGGGCGGGCTCCGGGTTCGGCGGTTGGTCACCCGAGCCGCCGTGGGCGAGGGGTTGGCGGGAGGCGGCCGCTTGCGGGGCGGCGTCGTCCGAAGGCTCGATGTCGCCGGCGTGCGCTGGGAGCGGGACCTCGTGCCCGGGAGGATCCGGAGCGGGACTCCGCGCGTCCGGGTGGGGGGAGGATGCCGGCGGACGGGGATCCCGATCCTCGCGCGCCTCCTCGGGGATAACGCGGTAGGCGGGATTTCGTTCGAGGTATGCCTGCACCTGGACCAGCGCGGCACTCGGCCGATCCGACGGCGGTACCCATGCCTGCGGACCGTCGGCCGACGGCGAGAAACCCTGCGTACGCAAGGCGGCTTGGAGCTCGACATCCGCAGGATCGACACCGTAGACGCCGCCATTCCTCCCGAGGCGAATCGCGATCTCCACGGCTGTACCCGTCCTAGGCTCGGGCATGGTCACACCCACTCACGTGCTGCCCCCCGGGAGATCGCCGTCATCTGCCGGAAGGTGCGCCCAAGTCGCGCGCTGTGACACGGGAAACGAGGACGACGGGAGCAAAGTCCGCCGGCACTGCCGATACCAGGGCAGCCCCACGACGCGTCCAGCCGGAGACCGGAGAGTTCGGAGGAGCGGTTCGATAGCGAGCCGGAGCGTGGGATTCACGGCGTTGCACCATGGAGCCGGCGCCGTGCGCGGGCCTGGGCGGTGGGATCGATCTTCGTATTCGTGGGCGGGAGGTCGCGCGGGTGGGGCTTCGATGTGGTTACCAGAGCGCGGCGACACGGCGTCGACGGGCCGAGGCCCGCGACTCCTGCGGATCGTCCCTGCCCCGTTCCCGGGGCGGGCCGATGGTCGAAAGTCCGATCGGCGGCCGCCCCGGGGGTTGTTGCTACGCCTGGTGGGCGCGGCGGCGGTTGCGGGCGAAGAGGGTGCCTCCGGCACCCGCGACGAGGAGGATGCCCGCTCCGACTGCCAGCATCGTCGTGTTGTCGTTGTCGGCGCCGGTCTCGGCGAGCTCGCGGCCCTTGGCCGGAGGTGCGGGGGTGGCGGCCGTCCCGCCGGTGCCGGCGGGTGTGGTCGGGGCCGTGGTGGCGGTGCCGATGTTGTAGGTGTAGACGGTGCGGTCGACGTTGTCGGCGGGGGTGTGGTCGGTGAGCTTGCCGGTGATCCGGCTCTCGACGATCTGTTCGTTCCCGGTGAGGGTTCCGCGCAGGCGGACGGTCCTGGGCATGTCGCCGATCCGTTCGGTCTTGTGGCAGGTGACCGTCGTTTTGGCGGTGTTCAGTTGGCAGCCCTCGGGGGCTGCGGCGAAGGTGATGCCCTTGACTGCGGTGACGGTGACCGTGGCGTCGTTCTCCTTGCCGGTGCGGTCGGCGTACTCGACCGTGTAGTCCTTCGTGATGCTGCCGTCCGCCGCGTGGACGATCTCCTTCGGGTTGGATACCCACAGGTTCGAGGCGATGATCGGCTTGCCGTAGGTGAATTCGAGCGTGCCGCGGGCCTCGCCCGTGACGGCCTTCGCGATCAGGGTGACCTTCTGTCCTTCGAGGCCTTCCTCGGTGCCGACGGGAATGACGACCTTCCCGCTCGGCCCGGGGGTGCACCTCGGGGTGTGGGCGCCGGGAGTCTCGGCGTGGCACTCCTCCGGGAGGGACCAGCCGAACGAGGTCTTCCCCGTGCCCTCGGTGGACAGGTCGAACGGTGCCGACGTCGTGATGGTGGCGACGGCGTCGCGGCCGCCGGGAATGATGGTGGTGGAGTCGGCGGTGATGGTGATGCCCGCCGCCGCACCCGCGGTTCCGGCTCCGATCAGCGGCGCGGCCAACAGCAGACCTCCTGCGGCACCGAGCCCAACGGTTCTCTTCACGCGTGAACGCGACATGTGATGGTTCCCACCCCTGGTGAACGAACGACGCCCCGCAGACGCGGCATTCGACGCGTTCGAGAGGGCATGCCTAACACAGCCATCCAACCCGTGTGTCAGCGGGTGTACATCGGCTGCCTCCAGGATCGGTGCGTATCGAATGCCGGGCTGCGCTGACTGAGGGAGCGCCCTCGGAACACGAAGTGGGGGACTTCTTCACCGCGCCGGCCGCCGTGGTGCTCCCGAACGGTTCACCCCCACGCGTGTGGGGACTTCTCCAGTGACGTCGCCCAAAATTTGTACTTGAGCGGTTCACCCCCACGCGTGTGGGGACTTCTGTCCGGGTCGCCCCGTCGGGCCCTCGCCGCACGGTTCACCCCCACACGTGTGGGGACTTCCGCAGCGGGGATCCCGAAGTGGGGCCGTGGATCGGTTCACCCCCACGCGTGTGGGGACTTCTCTTTCTGACCTGCGGGTTCTCTGGGGCTTTGCCGTTTCGTGATGAAGATTGGGCAATTGAGGCAGAGAGCCTTCCTAAATGCGGTCTGATCAGGGCTTTTGGGCGGCTCTCATCTACGAGCGGTTCCAGTCTCACAGTTACGCGCAGTGTCTTCGTGACCTTCGTTGCGATTGTGCTGATCGTCGGGTGGTTCCGTGGTCTCGCAGGTGTGGTGGACAGCGTCTCGGATCCGGGCTGATGCACCGCACGACCCCAGCCCTTGGGTGCTTTGAGCGTGGCGGTAACAACTTCACTCTGATGGGTCGTTTAGGGCGCGCGCCTCCTGCTGAGCGTGGGGCCTTTGACGGTGCGTCATTTCGGGGGGATGGGGCGCCAGTCGGTGAGGAGGTCTGGGGGTGGGTGTGGGTCGTTGTGGGTTGTTCGGGTTTCGGACAGGGCTATGCGGACGCGTTGCCAGGCGCCTTCGAGGGCTCTGGCACCGATGGGGAGGCCGGCGGGGCGTAGGGGGCCGCCGGCGCGGTGGGGGACTGTGGTGACCCATAGGGCGTGGACGGAGCCGCCTTCGAGGGCGGTTGTGAGGCGGGTGCGTTCGTGGGTCCAGGCTCGGAGGGCGCGGGTGGTTCGGGGGTCCAGCAGTGCGGTCTGGGGTGGGTCGGGGGTGCCTCTCCCGGGGGTCTGGGTGTGATGCGGGCGTGGGTGGGTTCGTCGGTGAGATCGTGGATGGTCATGGCCGCGATCTCACCGATGCGAGCCCCGGTGTCGATGACGACTCGGACGAAGGCGTGGGTTCGTACCCAGAGGGCGGGGGTGACGCGGTGGGGGCGTGGGCCTTCGAGGAGGGTCGTACAGCGGTGGTGAAGGAGGTTCGCGTCGAGGTGGGGGCGGGCCTGTTGGCGGGGGTGGGGCGTCGTGTCCAGGGGATGTTCGCCCATTGGGCCAGGGCGTGTAGGGAGGCGGCCGCGGCTCGGATGGTGGCGGTGGATCCGCGGCGGTTTCCGGTGGCGGTGGCGCGGCGGCGGCGATCGCCTCGGGCGACGGCGTCGAGCCAGACCTGGCATGTCGAGGAGTCGAAGAGCGCGGTGGCGGGGGCTGCGGCGCGGCTGCCGTGGGCTTGGTCGACGTAGGTCAAGAGGTCTTCGAGGAAGGTGATGCGTTGTCGCAGGGTGGCCGCGCCGATCGTGCCGTCGTCGTGTTGCTCACGCAGATCGGTGAGGAATCCGTCGATGACGTCGCGGACTCGGGGGCTCATGGGCTGCACTTTATGCGGCGGGTTCGGCCTTGTGGGTTGCTGCCGCGCCGTAGGCGTGACGAGGGGTAAGGCGTTGAGTTTCGTTGCGGGGTGTGTGTCACTCCCCCGGACCTGCCGCCTTCTGTTATTACGATTTCGTGTATCGAGGTGGGTCGCCGGTGGGGCGGGTGGATCCTGGCGCACGGCTTTGACCTGCGGCTTTACCTCTAGCCCAGGGCTTGCCCGTGCCTTGCCCGCGCGCTCATTACGGCGTAATGAACGCGCTCTGTGGTGGGTTCGGGCGGCTCCATCGCGGTTCATTACGCCGTAATGAAGGCGCGGGTCGGGCGCTGGCGTCGCGGCGCGTGGGCGCTGGTTCCGGGGGAGTCATTACGCCGTAATGACGGGGGCGTTGCTCCGCAGGTGGCTGGGTCGCTGGGTGGCCGCGACCACTCCCCCGGGTCGCGCGTCTTCATTACGGCGTAATGAACCGCGAGACGTTGGAGCCGGTCCTCGGCAGATCGTTCATTACGGCGTAATGAGACGGACGGCCCGCGCGGGAGCCGCGCAAGCGATGATCGCGTTCGGCTTCGGCATCCCGGAGCCGTCACAGGCTTCGGGATCGGTACGGGTTTCGATCGAGGCTTGCATACGGGCGCGCTGGGGTCGACGGCTCTTCGAGGTGCCCCTCCCCCGCTCCCCTGGTCGCCGGGTTTCATTACGCCGTAATGAGACCGGCCCGGAGCGGTCGCGGGGAAACGAACCGGGGCTCGCTCATTACGGCGTAATGAGCGAGCCCCGGCGGTGTCGTGGGTGTCAGCGGGCGACGCGGGTGAGGAGGAGTTCCACGAGCTTCTCCAGGTCTTCCGCGGACAGGTACTGCTGGAGGGACGCCGCCAGGTCGGCGGGCGGGCCGAGTCGGATCACCCGGGAGTGGTCGGTCCGAGGCTGTGGTGCGGCCGGGGGTTCGTTACGTTCCGCGGGTGCTGGTGTCGGGACCGCCTTCGGTTTCATTACGCCGTAATGATCCTGGGCGGTCCGCGCGGCAGCGGTCTGCTTCTCCGGTGCCATCCGTCCGATCCTGCGGGCGTCCTCGACCTTGAGTTCGCCGTTGCGGAGCAGGTTCTGCAGCTCGGGGAGCAGGCCGAGGAGCGCGATGCGCTGGGAGACCCATCCCTGGGACTTGGACAGTCGTTTGGCGACCTTGTCCTGTGAGCCGTGGATGTCCAGGAGTTCCTGGACGGCCTTGGCCTCCTCGAGGGGGGCGAAGGCCTTGCGGTGGATGTTCGCGACGAGCGCGGATTCGAGGATCCCGGTCGCGCTGGTCGCGAGGCTGTCGTCGACGACGCTGTTGAGGCTGACGAGTCCGGCCCGTTCCGCAGCGAGTAGGCGCCGGTTGCCGTCGACGACGACGTAGCGCACGCCGGTGTCGAAGGTGTGGTCCAAGTCGGGGTTGGCTTCGCGGTAGGCGCCGACGGTGACCACCGCGGCGGCCTGGAGTTGGCCCTTCTCCAGGATGCTGTCGGCCAGGTCCGCCACGTCACCGAGGGTCTCGCGGGGGTTGGCCGGGTTGTACGCGAGCTGGGTCAGCGGGATCGCGAACGGAGCGCCCTCCGCAGCGGGGGGTGTGGGGTTCGGGATCGGTGGTGCGGCGAGTGTCTCGGCCGCGGTGGTTGCCGGTGTGGGTGGGCGCGGTGTGGCGCCCTCCCCCGTTTTCGGCGGCAGCAGGGTGGCCAGCGAGCGTTGGCGTTTGGACGCTGTCATGCGCTGGCGGCGATCTCGTCGAGGCGTCGGGTGGCGCCGCCCAGGCCGAGTTCGAGGGCGAGGCGGTAGAAGTCCTCGCGGGCCTCGAGGGAGATCCTGTTGCGGGGGTACTGGGTGACGACTCGGCTCTCGGCCGCCGCCTTGGCGTGGATCTTGTAGTGGCGGACCACGGTCTGGGTCCGCCACCAGCCCTGGCTGTCGACGAAGGTGCGGGTGTCCTCGAGGTCGGCGAGGCCGTCGCGGGGGTCCCAGTTGTTGACGACGACGGTGTAGGGGAGCCCGCGCGGTTTGACGATGTTCTCGATCGTGTTGGCCGTCGGGAGGAAGGACATGCCTTCGGGTTCGATCGGCACGATCACGTCGTCGGCGGCCGACAGGACCGCGCGCAACGCGGCGCCGGCGCGGCCGTCGCCGAGCGGGTCGCCGTCCGGGCCGGGTTCGTAGTCGGTGGAGTCGGGCCCCAGCCAGCCGGGGGTGTCGACGAAAATGTGCTGGTAGCCGCCGATTTCCTTGAGGCGCGCGAGCTGGTGCGGTTCGCGGTGGGCCTGGACGAAGTCGAACGGCAGGTCGTCGCCGACACGTTCGGCCCACCAGGTGGTGGATCCCTGGGGGTCGATGCTGACGGCGAGGACCGGCGGTGTCTCCATATTGGGCCGGCTCAGGACGTCGGCGGTGACGGCCGCGAGGTTGACGGTCAGGGTGGACTTGCCAACCCCGCCCTTCTGGTTCAGCAGAACATGAACTTTTGCCACGGGTACTGCCCTTTCGGTCTGATTCCCCGGTGCCCTGCACGCCTTGGTGCGGGCGCGTGAGCGGGACGAACTATGCCATGTCAGCGACTCACGATCGTGGAGGACCTCGCTGTTTTGTCCGAGCCCCGTCATTACGCCGTAATGAATCGCCCGAACGGTCGCGTTCCGGCACGGCCGAAGGAGTGGTTCATTACGCCGTAATGACGCGGCTCGGCAGCGAGTTCGGGTGGCGGGTCGGGCGGTGGGCCCGACGCCCCGGGGCCGGTCGCTTATTACGCCGTAATGAAGGCCGGTGCTCGTCTCGCGGCCCGGGCCGCGCGGGCGCGGGCTACCGCCGCCGCGTGGACGGCGTCGCTTCGAGTCCGGTCGTGGGACGCCGACTCGACGGGCAGGACCGCGTGGAACTCCCCTTCGGGCTCTCGCCATCGGGGTTGGGCGACGGTGTATCCGCCGCGTCCACTCCCCCGTTTCGTCGTGTTGGCGGGCGGGTTGCGACGTGTGGCGCCGGAACGCACGGCGGCCAGCCAGGCCGACGCGTGTGCGCGGATCGTGGCGCGGACCGGCGCGAAGTCCTCGCGTCTGTCCTCGGTGGCCACGGCGGCCTCCCGGTCGGCCGCCATGCGTTCGCGGAACTCTCGTTGTTGCCTGAGCCGAAGGTCGTTCTCGTGCCGCCGGGTTCTGGCCTGTGCGACGGAGGGGGGTTCGGGCCACACCGCGGTCGCGCCCTCGAGGCGGGCCCGGAGCCAGGCGACGGGGAAGAGCACCAGCAACGGCAGCGGCGAGACCGTCAGCCAGGCCACGACGTCCCCTACGGTCCATCCCCTGTCGGCCACCCCGCGCAGTGCCGAGGCGAGTCGTCCGACGCGCTCCCGGGCGACGAGCAGAACCCGGGAACGGACATGGCGCGCCAGCTCCCAACGCCTCCACCGCCGGGTGCCGGGTCGTGGGTCGAGGCGCCGCCGTCCGGCCTTGCCGGGGCCCGCCGTTGCGCCCCGCTCGCGCGTACGCCCGTGCGTGCCCGCGCGGTTGAGCCCATCGTCAACGTAGGTATCGGGATCAAGGTGGGGAACGGGGTTTGGTGGGGTATCCGTGTGCGGCTCATCGATCGTCGCCGCCAGGACCGGGCCGCCGTTCATGGAGGAGGGCGCGGGGGTCGTTTCGGTGGCGGGGGAGGAGTTGGCGTCGAGAGCGTACAGGGCCTCCAGGTGGGCCAGTTCCCGCTCGTCCCACGCGGCCGGGATTGTGGCGGCGTACTCGGCCGCCAGGCGCACGCCGCCGGGGCAACGGGTGCCGCGGGCGACGTGTTCGAGCAGTCCCGCCTCGCGCAGCCACCGCAGGTGCCGCCGCACGCTGGGGAGGGATAGGCCGGTGGCGGCCATCAGGCGGGCGTGTCCGGGGCGGATGTCGCTACCGTCGTCGTGATCCGCGTACGCGCACAGCGCACGGGCCAACGTCAGGGTCGTGCCGTTGAGTCGGGGATGCAGGCGCACACGAATGGCCCACTCGACGATGGGCATCCATCCCCGTGCACCCCCCGAACAAGCCCGGAATTGTGGGGTATGCGGCTTTTTATAGTGCGCGACACGCGAACGAAGTTGCACCAGGGCGTGCGTGGCGCCACGAGTGTGCATAGACTCTGGCACGCAGGACCTCCTCGTGAGGGCATGCAGAAGCCCCGTATTCGCTCGGTTGTGAGCGGGACTTCGAGCAAAAGCTGGAAGTAATTGGGTTCACGTACGACGCCTGGTCGGTCTGGTAGCCGGACAGGGACGGACGTCGGCCCTCCCGGGTGGTGCTGGGAGGCCGTACGAAAGCGACCCGCGACCCTGGCAGGTTGCGGATAGCACAAAAAGCGGACCGCCTCCGGTGCTCAGGAGACGCCGCTCGAGGAAGTTAGATCACGATCGCCCCCTTCGTTGAGAGGGAGCGGACACGGATCCGCAACAGCAGGGCCCGCCGGACATCAAGCGCCGAGAAAGCGCGGCGTGTCATTGGCGGGCTCTTGTGCATCGGGGGGTGTCTGCCGGTACTCTCGTTCATGTCGACGGGTTTCTTTCTACGGTTAGTCGGCCGCGCCCCCGGGGAGTTGCACCTCCTGGCAGGGGGCTTCTTCATGTCCCGGTGAGACTTCCGTTACTCACCGACGTTTCAGGGGAACCCTAGTCCCTTCGGGGGGCCCGGTGCGAGAACACGGGAAACTCGCCGGTCGGCGTGTCGTTCCGTTCGAGCGGGCGGGTGTCAAGGCCGTGGCGGTGTGAACTTCCGCCATCCGGTGGGAGGTTGTCGGGGGCTCTCGCGGGTGCATGTCCGGGGAAGGTGACCGGGGTAAGCCGGTTGTGACGTCTCGCGGGTGAATCTTTTCCGGGACGGTGCGGCGAAGTTCCGGCTGTCCGGCCTTCGTTGCGATCGCGTGCCCTCGCCGGACATGTCCCCGCGGACACGACCTCGGCCGTGGCCGGCGTGTCCGGACACGACCGCGACACCGACGCCGTGTCCGGCGGACATGGCCGGCGAGGTGTGTCGTGTCGCGTGTCCGTCCGGCGGCGTCTTGGACGGTGTCCGGACACGACGTGCGGCATCGGACACGCGTGTCGTCCCTCGTGTCCGATGCCAGTGTCGTGGCGGGCGACTTCCGTCGAGTCGGGGTCCGAAGCGGACATGGCCGGTCGGACGGCGGGGCGACACGCGTGTCCGACCGGCGAGTTGTACGACCCGCGTAGGCGTCGACGGCGCGACACGACGTCGGGGTGCTTCGCGCGTATGTCCACGTACGGGGCGGTCAGGGCCCGTGTCCGGTGCCTGGTGTCCGATGTCCGGCCACGGGTCAGGGAGTCTCCGGTGGCGTCCGGTCACGATGGACGTGACGGGCGCCCGAGCATGGCGTTGTCCGGCGAGGGTGTCCGACGGCCGTCGCATCCGTTCTCGGGAGTTCGGCGTGCGACACCGTCGGGGAGCCGGCCGCCGGACCCCGGCGTCGGACACCACAGCTGTCGGACACCGTGACCGGACAGCCGTCGGCTCGTCGTCCGGTGACCGACCTCGTCGGCCACGAGGACGTTCGGTCATAGGCGGGTTCGCGGTGTCGTGTCCGGGCGGCCGGCCCTCGGCGGCCTTGTCGTCGACGCGGTCGGGCGCCGCATGACGAGCCGACGGCTGTCCGGTCACGGGCTCGGGTGGTATTCGTCCCAGGAGACCTCCCTGGCTCGTTCGACGGATTCGTCGGAGGTGAACCGGTGCCTCGTGAAGTGCTTTGCGAGTGAGTAGGGGTGGTGGGGGTCGGTCAGCATCCGGTGGACGAACTCCGCCGAGGAGCAGTCGAATCGCTCCCAGGGGTCCCATGCGTCGCCGCGCGCGAAGATCGGCCACCGTTCCGGGTCCGGATCCTCCACGAGCCGGCAGAAGGAGTGTTCGGCCGCGGTTGTGGCCCATTGCAGGAGCCGTGCTGCGGGGCGATCTGGGGGCGTGGGGTCGGCGAACTCGTTGTGGTCCGCGACGATCAGGTCGAGGTCCGCATGGCGGAGCCCGGCACACAGAGGTCGAAGTTGTCGTCGAACGTGCCCGCGCCGAAGGTCTCGGCCAACTGCTTGTAGTCCCGGGGAAGACGAAGGCCGAGACTTCGCTCCACGGATGTCCAGTCGATGATCCGGGGTTTTTCGTTCCAGCCGGTCAACACGGCCAGATCCTTGGCCCACGACGAGCCTGTGGGTCGCACCGGGTCCAAGGGGGCGCGGACGGCCACGAAATGCACGGTGGTGGGGAGGGTGAGGTCGTCGTCGGTGGTGCTCTCGAGCAGGCCGATGCCGAGCCGGCTCCGACGGTCCATCCGTACATCTCGACGGCTCGGTCGACGAGGACGTCGGCCAGTGGCGGTCCCGGCAGGTATCCGAGTGATGGGTTCGTGAAGCCGTCGGCGGCCACCGTCCTGGGCGGTCCGAGCCGCGAGCGGAGTGTGGCCACGACGGCGTCGAGGGCGGCGGGTTCGCGCTTGCCGGGGGCGAGTTCGACCATGTCGTAGCCGCAGCCGCGGTCTTCTCCTCCACTCGCCGGCAACGGGCGGGCCAAGAGGTCTTCGATCGCGGCGAGAAGAGCAGCGCTGTCCACGCCGCGAGTAGACCTCACGGGGCGGACACGCGGGCTGCCGGCCTGGGCGGGCAACGGATGACGCGACGACGACACGATCGGCGGGTTGGTCCCGATCATCCGCCGAATCCGGCGAGGTGCGTTGCGGCCACGGCCGCGCGGCCTCCCGACCACCGGGCCTGGGCCTCGTCAACAGGACTCGGGCGGACGAGGGCTGACGGGGTCAGTGCTGGAGGCTGAGGGTGCCGGCGGTTCCCGGGGTGCCGGGGAGCAGGCGGGTGGTGGGGGGCCAGGGGCCGCCGGCTTCGGTGATGCCGCCGTAGGGGACGGCAATGGCGCGGGCTGGGTGTTTGGCGCGGGTGAAGACGAACAGGGGGCCGGTGCCGTAGTAGCGGTCGGCGCTGCCGCTGGTGGTGCCGGTGGGGAGGTCGATCGGGTCTTTCGTGGCGGATTCGATGTCCTTCTTCGAGGCGCCTTCGAAGAAGACCCAGACGTTGTCCCAGGCGAAGGGGGTCAGGTCGCGGAGGGTGCCCTCGCGGCCGTGTTCGCCCAAGTCCTTGATGCCGGCGGCGAGTCGGTCGTGGGCCTTGCCGTCGACTTCGACGCCGACCCGGCCGGAGTCGTCGCCGCAGGCGGTAACGAGGGCCAGGAGGAGGGCGGTCAGGAGGGCGAGGGCGGTGGGGGTGTGCTGTCGTGTCAACTGACCGTCGATCCGTTGTCGACCCCGCTGCCGGGGTCGTAGCCGTCTTTTTGGGACTGGTCGCGCGGTGGGCCGGCGGGTGGGGCGCCGTGGGTGGGCAATGGTGGGTCGCTCTTGGGGATGGTCGTGTTGCGTCGTCCATGGTCTGGAAGGTGGTGAGGATGTCGGCGCCGTTGCTGTCGCGTCCGAGGGTGGCGTGGGGGTTGAAGGGGCGCTGACGTCCTGGTAGATGTCCCATTGGGCGTCGTTGTCGGCCTGGGTGGCCTGGGCGAGGGCCTGGCCGACGCGCCAGGCGAAGTCCTGGGCGGGTTTGGTGTAGTCGACGTTGACCTGGGCGGCGGCCCAGCCGTCGCCGGCGACGGACAGGGCCTGGGCGACGTCGTCGGGGATGCGCCAGTCGACGCCGCCGTCCTCGCGGACGGTGAAGCCGGGTGAGCGGGAGATCTCGTCCAGGACGGCGCGCAGGGTGGTCTGGGCGGCCTTGAAGGCACTGTGGGCGTCGGAGACGGCGCGGGACAGGGCGGCTGCCTCGGCGGCGGCGAGGCCGATCTGGCGCTGGGTCTCGGCGAGGCGGGCGCGGGCGGTGTCGGCGACGGTGCCGCTCCATCCGGTGAGGCCGGGGGAGTTGAGGACTTCGGTCTGGTGGCGTTCGGACAGGCCCTGGAGTTTGGCGCGGACGGCTTCCCAGGCGGTGGTGGTCTTGGTGAGGAGGTCGACGTTCCTGGGTGAGGGTGAGCATGGCTCAACCGCCCATCGACTGGGTGACGTTGGTTTCGGTGCGGGCGTATTTGTCGGCGGTCAGGCGTAGTCCGGTGGCGGATTCGCCGAGTCTGCGTTCGAGGGCCGCGACCTGGTGGTCCCAGGTGGTGACGAGGTCGGTGAGGCGTCCGGCCGTGCGCCAGCCGGGGAGACCCGCGGCGGCGGCCTGGGTGGCGGGGGCAGCGGTGCGGGCGGTGGCGGTGAGTTCGCCGAGGACGCGGTCCTGGGCGGCGCCGGCGTCGCGGAGGTGTTGCGAGGCCACGCGGAAGTCCGGTTTCGCGGTGCCGGGGTTCGTTGTGGCCGGTGGTATGGGGGGCGGTCCGGGTTGAGGCCTGGGTAACTCGGGGTCCGGCTGGTTGCCGCCGCCGGTGGGCGGCGGGCCGGTGGGGCCTGGTTTGGGACGGTCGTCGTCGGCTTGGGTGCGGACGGTTGGGTGAAGTGCGCGTTCGATCTTGCCCATACCCTCCCCCGGGGGTTGATGCGGCGGCGGCGCTGGGCGCGAGGTTATCGGGGTTCGGTGGTTGTCGGGAGAGGTTTGGGGGGTGGGGTGTGGCTGGGGTGGGTTGCTTTTTGGGGGCGGGGGCTGGTGTTCGTGTGGGCGCCGGCGGGCCGGGGTGGTTCGGTGGCCGACTGGGCGGGTTGGGTTGGGCGGGTTATTGCCGTGATGGCGTTCGTTTCTTGTCCTGAGTGCCGCCTCGTTGGTGTCGCGGCCCGGTTCGAGGTCGGGACCCGGGGCTGTCGGGTGCAGTGCGTGTTCGGGTCTCGGTTGGTTGGGGGTTTCGATTTCAGCGACCGAAGCGACTGAAGCGACTGGACTTCCGAAGTGTCGTGGGCGTGATGGGTGCCGGAGGCCGGGGCGGGGCTTCGGTCGCTGTCTTCGGTCGCCGGCTCGGTGGGGGAGAGCCGGGTTTTCGGGGTGTGGGGTGGGTGGAACGGGGCCCAGAGCGACCGAGTCGCTTCGGTCGCTGCTTGGGTCGCTCGGTAAAAGTCCTGGTCAGAGGGTGTTTGGTCGTGCTGTAGCGACTGAAGCGACTGAAGTTTTGCATTATGACGACATTGGCGCGTGCGCGTGTGCGCGTCATAGATACGGACCTTCAGTCGCTTCAGTCGCTGTTTCGGTTGTTCTACAGGTCCTGACCTGCGTTTTTTCCTCAGCGACCCAAGCAGCGACCGAAGCGCCTCAGTCGCTGCCCCTTCGGTCGCTGGGTCGCTGACACGCGGGGGAGCCGACTCGGGGTCGTGAGGGGGGTGGTCCGCTAGCCTGTCGTGTCGCAGCAATATCGGGACGTGAGTCGCTTCAGTCGCTTTCGATGCCGTTCATTGCTTTGACCTGCACTTTCGTTCAGCGACTGAAGGATGGATCTCGATCGACAGGCGTAGTCCGCTGCGGGGGCCGGGTGGATGTCCGCGGCCCCTGGGCCGGATGTCGGGGAGGACACGCGTGTCCTCGCGCGCTGCCGTGCGTCGAGGTTGGGGTGCGTGGGCTTCGGTCGCTGTGTCGGTGTTCGGGGAGGGTGGTGGGGACGTGGCCGGTGGGCGGGACGGTGCGGGAGCCGCCGTGCCGAACGCGTTGGCGGTGGCCCGGTGGTGCGCGCGGTCGGGGTGGCCGGTCCATCCGTTGGCGCCGGGTCGCAAGACGCCGCCCGGCAACTGCGAGGCGTGTCATGTACAGGGGCACTCGCACACGGGTTGTGGGTGCATCCCCGCGGGCCGGTGGTGTCACGGGTTCCACGCGGCCACGCTCGACCCGGAGCGCATCCGTGCGTGGTGGGGGCGCGAGTCGCGGTTCGGTGTGGGTGTGGCGTGCGGTCCGGCGGGGCTGGTGGTGCTCGATGTGGACGCCCACGGGGCGTCGTTGCCCGAGCGCGATCGGCTGTTGCCGGGGATCCCGATCGGCGAGGGCGTGGATCTGACGGGTCTGTCCACGGGCTTTCACACCCTGGCGTTGCTCGCGGCCCTGCGCGGCGCGCCGGATCCGGCCGCGGATGAGGCGACGTTGCGGGTGCGTACGCCGTCGGGGGGTCTGCACGTCTGGTACCGCACGCCGCCTTCGCGACGGTGGCTGTGTTCGACCGGGTCGGGGCCGGGGCGGGCGTTGGCGTGGCAGGTGGACGTGCGGGGTGTCGGTGGGTACATCGTCGCGCCGGGGACGGTGACGCGGGCCGGGGTCTACGCGCCGGTGGGGTCGTGTCGTGAGCCGGCGGTGTTGCCGACGTGGCTGGCCCGGGAGTTGGAGCGGACCGGTCACGCGGAGCGCCCCGCGCCGTCGTCGATGTCTGCGGGTGTGCCCGCGCGGGCGCGGGCGGCGGTGGTGGCTGCGGGGGGTGGTCGCGACGCCGCGGGGCGGCTGTTGGCGAACGCGGTGCAGGAGGTGGCGGATTGTGCGGCGAGCGCGTTCGGCGCGGGGTTCAACGCCAAGCTGAATCGGGCCGCGTTCATCGTCGGGGGCCTGGTCGCGGCGGGCCATCTGGATATGGGCGCGGGTGAGCGGTTGTTGCTGGACGCGGCCGAGTACGCGCGTCCGGGGAACGTTCGGCGGTCGCGGGCGACGATCCTGAGTGGGCTGGCGGCCGGGGCGGCGCGCCCGCTGGATGTGGGAGGGCGTTCGTGAACGGTTTCCCGCAGGAGGGCTTCGACTTCGACGCGGCGGCGGTGGCCGCGCAGATCCTGGCGCAGCAGCCCACGTCCGTTCCCGCGCAGGGCAACGCGACGCAAGGGGTGTTGCCGGGGACGGTGACGGCGCGCGGTCTGGTGCCGGACTCGTTGAGCGATCGTGGGAACGCGAAGTCGTTCGTCGCGTTGTACGGGCGCGATTTCCGGCACGTTCCGGGGCTGGGCTGGTATCGGTGGGAGGGGCACCGGTGGCAACTCGACGAGGACGACGGGGTGTTGTGGGCGGCCGGTGACATGGCCGAGGCGCTGGCCGTCACGGACGCCGATGGGCGGCATTCGGACGCGGATCTGCGGCGGCATCGGCGGCGGTCGTTGTCCACGGCCGGGCTCAAGGCGTTGCTGATGCAGGCTCAGGCGGCCCCGGGGATGGTGCTCAAGGCCGAGCACCTGGACTCGGACCCGTACGCGTTGTGCACGCCCGGTGGGATCGTCGATCTGCACACCGGGGCGGTGGTGGCGCCGGATCCGGAGAAGCATCGGCATTCGCGTTCGTGTACGGTCGCGCCGCGCGCGATGGCCACGCCGCGGTGGATGCGGTTTTTGACCGACACCTTCGGCGACGATGCCGAGGGCGCGGAGATGATCGATTTCCTGCATCTGTTGCTGGGGTATTCGGTCACCGGTGATGTCGGTGGGCAGATCATGCCGTTTTTGTATGGGCTGGGGAAGAACGGCAAGAGTGTTCTGCTCGATGTGCTGGTGACGTTGTTGGGGGACTACGCGGACGCGGCGCCGCCGGGTTTTTTGATGGCGAAGCCGTTCGAGGGGCATCCCACGGACCTGGCCGAGTTGCACGGGCGGCGGGTGATCGTGTGTTCGGAGCTCAAGCCGGGGGATCGGTTCGACGAGGCGCGGTTCAAGTTGTTGACCGGTGGCGACCGGTTGAAGGCGCGTCGGATGCGGCAGGATTTCTTCAGTTTCGAACCCACGCACAAGCTCTGGTTGTTGGGCAACCATCGGCCGGAGGTCGGCACGGGCGGGTTCGCGTTCTGGCGGCGGATGCGGCTGATCCCGTTCGAGCGGGTGGTCGCGGACGAGCAGCGGGTCGACAACCTGGCGCAGGTGCTGGTGTCGGAGGAGGGGCCGGGGATCCTGGCCTGGTTGGTGGACGGTGCTCGCCGGTATCTGGGGGGTGATCGGGACCTGACCGGGCCGCCACGGGTGCGGGTTGCCACGCACGCGTACGCCGAGACGGAGGACCACATCGGCCGGTTCGTCGCGGAGCGGTGTCGGATGGGGTCGACGATGCGGGCGGAGCAGACGGGGTTGTACGCGGCGTACAAGACGTGGTGCGGCTTCGAGGACGCGACGCCGGTTTCCGCGCGGGCGTTCGCGGTGAGGATCCGGGAAGCGGTCGGTCTTTCCTCGCCGCGGCAGATGATGACGTCCAACCAGCGCAAGTATTACCCGGGCATCGGGTTGCTCGGCGAGCACGAGGAGACGTCGTGAGTGCCCTGATCACGGCCAAGCAGATCGCCCACGAGATCGACATCGTGTGGTTGGAGGATCCTGCCGGGCTGGACTATGTGCGCCAGGTGCTGGATCGGCTGCCGCGGCGTACCGGGGTGCCGGCGTTCCATCGGGACGGGCGGATGGTGGGGTACGCGTTGTTGGGGCCGGGGGCGAGGAGTTCGCCGGCGTCGGGGACGTATCGGCGGCGGGTGTTCTGGTTGGCGCCGCATGATCGTGACCGGGTGCCGGATGGGGCGTATGTGTCGGGGGCGCCGTCGGAGGCGGTGGATCCGCGCACGCTGGAGCCGAGAGTGCCGGGTTACAAGACGGAGCGGTCGGAGGGTGGGCCGCCGTCGGAGGCGATGCGGGAGTTGGGGATAACGCTGCCGAAGGGGTAGGCGGCGATTGGTGCGCAGCGAGGGGCCGGAGGCCACGGTGCCGATGCGGGAGTGGCCGCTTTGTGGGTGACGGCATGGAGCTTCGCGCCAATGCGAGCGATCGGTGGCCTTCGGCTGTATCCGAGTCGTACTCAGGCCTCGTGCAAGGGCTGCGAGCGGTCGTTCTCATGGTCGACGAGCAAGCGCACCGAAGGGCCGGCCCGGTGCCCTGCCCGCGGATGGAGTCGACAAGTCGCGGGCGGCGCCTCGGGGCATCCGCCAAGATCGCCCACCGGGTATCCGGTGGCGTGGGCGTGGATGGGGCCTTCGTCGGGCACCGATGCAGGCATCGGGTGCCGGCGCTTCCGGGTCTCGCACGAAGAGCACACGTTTGGCGCGCCGACCGTGGTCGGGAGGATGGTGTTCACGGTTGGGGGGTGCGATGTGCGTTCCAGTGTCGGGTGAGCCATTCTCGATGGTCTCGGTGGAGGGGGACGTGCAGGGTGCCGCCGTGCAGGGAGGCATAGTACGGATACGTCTGAAGGTGCTCGGAGAGGTCGAGGGTTCCGGTGTCCGGATCGACGCAGATGTGTCCGAGATCGAAGAGGCGGTGGACGTCCCGGCGCAGGAGGAGACCCCCGCGGCTGTGGTGTGTCTCCTCTTTCGCGTAGCTGTACAGATGCGCCGCCTCGAGCACCGTGGTCGGTGCCCTTCCGGTGAAGGCGCACGTTTCCCCTTGCTCGGCCAGAAGCTTGTTGCGGAATTGGGACTGGCCCTTGCGCACGCGTACGACTGCTGTGCCGTGCCCCCCGGCGATGGCGTCGATGCCGTTGTCGACGATGCGCATGGCGGTACTGCCGCCCCGGGATTCGATGGCTGCCTTCAACGCGTTCCAATTTGCCGGGCGCAAGCTGAGTTGTGAGTTCGGCTTGATGGAGAACGACCGCAGCTCCTCGCCGTTCAGCAGGCCCGCGAGGTCCACCCAGGCCGCCCCGTAGTGCGCTCGGTAACGGGTCACTTCCTTCGTCACGACGGATGGTTCGTCGAAGGGCTCGTGGCAGTCGCGGCAGCCGAATGAGTAGATGCCCGACTTCAGGCGATAGACATTGCTTGCGCCGCATCCAGGGCATTCGTTCGAATTCTTCTCGCCCTTCTCGACGGTAATCGTCTCGATGACGGAAACGCCCAACAGAATCTTCGAATCCCACACGACGATCACGTCGCGCTCGGCGAGGCGCTTCGAGTTGTTGATTGCGCTGTCCCAGCTGTAGTACTCGGACAGTTTGTCGTCGTAACCGTCGTTGCTTCCGGTGGAGCGGTCGTCTCCGCGGGCCAGGCACAACCATGCCGCCGTCAACGCAGTCTCCGATCACCCGGTGGTCCGTCTCCGTCGGCGCACAACGTAGCCGACGCCGGCGACACCCCGGACCGGCGTTCGCATGCTCCCGCTCGCGCGGATTGTCCGGAGCGGGTGTTGGACGTGTCGACGCCTCCAGGGTGTCGACGCCTTTGGGGCACGGGCGGTGGCACCGTCGGCTGAACGTGGGTCGACGGGTTCCCGGGTCGGGTGGGCCGGACTGGTGTGCCCACACGATCGTCGGGCGGTGTTCCGGTTGTGATCTCTGCGGTGTGAACGGGCATTTCGCGTTGCGACCCGGGAGCCCTCGGCTTCGTCGGCACCGGAGTAGCGGGAGCTGCGCCTGCGGTTGCGAGACGGTGGGCATCGTCGGCCGGTCAGTCCGGTCGTGATGGGTCCCGCAGGTGACCGGCTGGCGTCTGCAGAGTCGATACCGTCCCTGTGGCCGGACGGACGGCCGGTTCGGGTGGTCGTGGGCAACGCGAACCTCGCTCGGCGTGTTCGGGATCGAGGCGGGGTTCGTTATGCGATGTCGGTCGAACGCCTCGGCCGCCGGCATGTCCTCGACAACGGCGATCCCGGGGGACGGGTCGTCGATTCCCACCGGTGGCGGTCGAACCGCCCGGTTCCGGGTGTGCCTTCGTCCATCCCTCGATGTTCTGCTTGATTGACACCCGTCCCCCGCGAACCGACTGCTCGTGGTGCGGGTCGGTGGCATGGCGAGGTGTTGCCGGCGTTCCATCGGGCCGAACCGATGCCCGAGCCGCCGGTGTTCGGGGATCGGGCGGAGCGCTTTGAGGATGGATCGCGGTCGGGGGTGATGCGGGAGTTGGGGTATCGCTGCCGAAGGGTGGGTGGGTGCGGGTCGTTGACGACTCGAGTTCTCGGTTCGGGACGCTTGTCCGTTCAGGAGATTGTGTTGTGCCCGGGTGTGTCGGGGGTCGGGGGTTCGTGGTCGTGGGTGCGCCGTAGTTCACGGTGTCCGGCACGCCGGTCCGGTCGGGGGCCTGTGCGGTCCGGGGGGAGTCGGCGGAGTTCCTCGCGTCGGCCGTCCTCGATCGCGAGTCGGTGGGTGGGCAGGGTGCTTCGCAGGGCGGCCTCGTCGCGCAGGTTTCGGGCCAGGTCGTGGTCGGAGGCGGCGCGTCGGGCGTCGGCCGCGGCGCGGCGGGTCTCCCGGCGGACGCCGCGTTCGGCGTCGTCGATGTCGGCGCGGTGGGCGTCGCCTCGGAGGCGTTCCCAGTCGGCGGGCGCGTGTCGCTCGCGTTCGGCGCGTAGTTCCCGTACGCGTGGGCCGTCGCCGTTGCGGGCTCGGTTCAGTGTGTCGTCCGCGTGCGTGCGGCGTGCTGCGGCGGCCTGCTCGGTGCGCGTGGCGCGTGTTGCGGCGGTCTCGGCGGCCGGGAGCAGTCGCCCGGTCGGGACCTCGCCGTGCGGCCGGGCGGACATCTGCCGGAGGATCTCGTCGCGATCGAGGTCGGAGGACACCCGGGCGAGGGTGTTCCGGGCCTGTCGCAGGCGATCGGGCGGCAGTGTCGTTCGCGCCGGTTCGGCGGGAGGGGTGATTCTGGACCTGGGGGTGCGCCAGGCCTTGGGGGTGTCCGGGCGGTGGATGATCCAGTCGGTCTCGCGGAAGTGGGAGGAGAGTTCACGGCCGAGTCGTGTGGCGTCGAAGGGGCCGCTGGATTCGAAGACGCCGAGGGACAGGGGCCTGCCCAGGATCTTTTCCCATTTGGCCGCCCATTGGGCCAGTGCCTGGAATGTCCCGATAGTGGTGTGTTTGTCGAGGTATCCGTGGCCGCCCATGAAGTCGCCGGGGTAGCGGTCGGGATGGCGGGCCCGCCAGTGTGCGCGGGCGGCGCGGACCATGGCGGTGCTGTTGATGTCGAGGTCGAAGTCGCTGGGTTCGGGTTCCAGGCCCAGGCGCCACATGAGGTCATACGGGCGGCGCAGGGGGCGTTCCCGGCCGTCGGAGAGCCATTCCCGTAAGCGCTCGGCCGCCTCGGGCGAGGCGGCGAGGTCCTGTTCGCGGGGCAGGGTCTTGTGGCTGCCGGAGAAGAAGCCGGCACCGGTTCCTTTGAGGCGGATGTCGACGTCGGACGGGTGGATGCCGTTGCGGCCCAGGGCCCGGAGCATCTCGCCGGCGAATCGCTGGTAGAGCGCCGGGGTCATGCCCATGGGGGCCTCGCCCGTGAGCATCCACTTGATCTGGATCGGGTTGATGCGGAGGAACTCCAGGTCCCGCTTGGTGATCGCGTAGCCGGAGTCGTCGCGGGGCCACCAGTGGGGCACGCTCTCCTCGCCGTCGAGGATGCGCAGGATCCGGTCGTCGAGCGCCTGGGAGCGGTCGAGCATGGTGGTGACGGCGAGGGGGCGCCATCGACCGGTCATGGGTGGGGGAGGGGGTGTCGATGTCTCGGGAGTGTCGTGTGTCGTCGGGTTCGTCGGTGTTGTACCGGTGTTCCCGGGCGGGCCGGTGGTGTCCTGGAGGGCGGGCGCGTCGATGGCGATGCCACTCGTGGTGGGGGTTGGGGTGGTGTCGTCGAGGGCGGCATCGAGGGTGACGTAGTTGTCGCCGGGCAGGGTGACCCACTCCCGCTGGGCGAAGAAGCCGATGCCGGTGGTCGGGACGGCCAGGATGTCCGTCGCGGGTTTGCGGTGCGCCACGATGACGCCGCGTCCGTGTCGCCAGCCAGTCGGCGACGATGCGGCGGTCCGCCGTCCAGCTCGTCAGGGGTCGATGGAGGGTCTCGAGGGGGTCGCCGACGCGCAGGTCGGCCCACCTCGGTCGCGGTGTTCCCATGTGCCAGGTCAGTGCCCGGTAGGCGGTCACTTCGGTGATGCCGCGGCGGGCGAGGGCCTGTTGGGTCAGTTCGTACTGCGTGCGTGCGAAGTCGCGCAGAGCGTCGCGGTTGTAGCCGAGTTCCTGTGCCACCTTGATGCGCAGGTCGGGGTCCATCCGCCGTTCCAGGAACCGGGTGAGGCCGAACTCCTCGGCGACGGCCTCCTGCAGTGCCAGCACCCGCACGTTGTTGTCGGAGCCGAAGGACCAGGACCCCATTACCTCGCTCACCGCGATCCGGCGGATCACGGTCTCGGCGTGCGGGTCGTCCATGGGCACCACGGTGGTGGGGGCGTGGCGGGGGTCGCTCGGGTCGAGTTCGTCGCGGTGGAGGACGTCGGCCCCCATCGACGGGTGCTGCCGGTGGTGGGGCACGAGGAAGTAGTCGCTGTTGCCGAGGCGGTGGGCCATGTCGGTGCCGACGACCAGGCCGAACGCGGCGAGGACGAGTTCGGGCGTGGAGGAACGCATGCGCGCGGCGATGGCCTCGATGGCGATCGTCCTGGCCTGGCCGGTGTCGGTGATGCGGCCGTCGTCGGTCACCAGCGCGTCCCCGGCACGTTGGTGATCGATCCGTTCCCGGGATCCGGGCGGAGGGGGTGGACGTCGTGGGGTCGTGGCGTCGGGCATCGTTACGTGCTCGTGGGGGGTCGGGGCGGCGGTGGTTTGGTGCCGCTCGCGCGTGTGGCGACCTGTTGAGGCCGTTCGCCGGTCGTGGTCACTGAGCCGCCGACGCGGTCACGTTCGGGGTGGGCCGTCGGGACGAGGCGGCTCCCGGCCTTGTCGTGCGCGAGCAGGAAAGCACGGAGGGCTCTCCGTTCGGCGTGGTTTCGAACCCGGGATGTCGGAGGTGGAACTGCGGTGACAGTCAAGGGTGTTGGCCAGAGAACGAATCATAGCCTCGGCAAGGGTGTGGGGGCGCATGTTTCCCGGCGGGTTCGTGGTGACCAGCGGCTTTCCTGTGATGCGCTCCCATGGGCCCGGTTCGGGAGTTGTCGGATGGGACCGTCGTCGCCGAGTGACGGGGAGAGCGTGTCTGCTCGGCTCGTACGCGCTTCCATGCCGGCTCGCCTGGTCGTGGGCGGGTCGGCCGGGACGGTCGGGACGGTCGCGGTTCGGCGGCGTCAGTCGCTGCGGAGGAAGGCCTCGGCCTGGCGGCGGAGTTTCTCCGGGGCGACGGCCCAGGCGGGGGTCCGCGTCACCTCGCGGAGCACGACCTCCTTCACCTCTCGCGGGGCGGTCGCGCGCAGGCCCAGGTGCGGCCACATCCGGTCCAGGTCGTCGTACGGGAGGTCCCAGGAAAGGATCATGGGCTCGGGGGTGTCCGGTGAGGGGGGAGGTGCGACGTAGACCTCGTCGGCGGTGGCGGCGGGGGTGACCTCGATGAGGGCGAGGCCGAGTCTGTCGACGGCCGCGCGGAGCAGTACGCGGTAGCCCTCGACGGTGTCGGTGGAAGGGGGTTCGCCGTCGAAGAACAGGGCGAGTATCCAGCCGGATTCGTCGGTGCGGCCGAGGTCCAGGACGAGGCGGGTGCCGGTGTCGTCGGTGAAGGTACGGTGCGCGAGGCTCATCGACGCGCCGGGTCCCTCGCTGCGGGGGCTCTCCTCGAGGCGGAGCGTGGTGAGCAAGTGCCGGATCCGTTCGGAGCTCAGTTCTCCCCGAGCGAGCACCCGGAGCGCGGGCCAGAGCATGGAATCGCCTTTCGTGCGTAGGGGGGGACGGGATGCGACGGTCGGCGGGGCCGACGCGGGCGTTGCGCCGACCCGGTGTGTCGTGCCCGGGCGGGTCGTGGCGGAGCGGGTCACCCGCCGTCCGGGCGGGGACGGCGGTCCTCGCCCGCATCGCGTCCCTGCGCGCGGTGTCGGCGCGTTCCACGCTCACCCGCGTGGGGGCTTGCCTGCTTCACGTCCTGCGACCTCTCCCTGTGTCGGCTCACCCTCACCCGCGTGGGGACTTCGCGCGGGGAGTGCCGAGTTCCTTGAACAGCGACGGCTCATCCCCGCTCGCGTGGGGACTTCGCCACCTCGACCACCTCGCGTGGTCGGCATCGCGGTTCACCCCCACCCGCGTGGGGACTTCGACACGACGGCCTACAGCCGCGAGGTGGTGGGCGGTTCACCCCCACTCGTGCGGGAACCTCTGTACGGAGTCCCGTACACATCACTGTACGGACGGTTCACCCCCACCCGGGTGGAGTCGAGCCCGGTCGTGGTCGCCGTTGAGCACAGCACACGGCAGGCGGACCGTGATGGCCTGATCCGGCGATGGGCCTGGGGCTTGAGGGTGGTCGGGATTCTCGCCGGGGAGGTTCGGGTCCGGCGTGCGTACGTACTGTGGTCATGTCGGTGCGCGCGGTATCGTGAGCGCGATGATTTCGTGATGCCTGGGAACCCGGGGGTGCCGCCGTGGCCCGTGTCTGGGAAGCCGACCCGTTGGCCCTGTTCGTCAAGCGCCTGGGGAAGTCGGCGGAGGAGTCCGGGAACTCCCAGGGGCGCGAGGAGTGTCCGGACATCTGGCAGCTCAGCAATGGCGACGTCGCCGTGATCGGCCGGGATCTGACCGACGTTTACGGTTCGCGGTTGCCGGAAGGTGTGACGGTTGGGGTCGGCGAACGGCTCGTCGTCGTTCCCGGCGCCATGCTCAGCGCGGCGAAGCCGGACATCCCCGATGCTTGACGCTCGGGCCCCCGGGCTCCCCGCCGAACGTGGTGTGCGGCTCGGCAGGGACGAGTACCGGCGGGACTTCCGGGCCTGGGACGCGGCCATTCGTAATGGGGTCTCGTGGAAGCTCGAGCGGTTGCAGCATTTCGAGGAGTCGGGCAGCCCCTCCCGGGATGCACTGCGGCGCGGCGACTGGGTGGCGGCGTTGCGGCTGCTCGAGGATCGTCGGGACCACCTGCGTGAGATTCAGCTGGACGAGGAGGCTCGGGGGTCGGTGTTCCATCGTCTGCGGGTGGTGGAGGAACCGCTGACGCCATATGTGCAGTGGGAGTTGCACTCGCTTCGGATCGCTGCCGAGTACGGGGAACGGGTGCGGGTCCTGTCTGCGGAGGCGGTTGCCGCCGCCGAGACGGTGGCGCCGCTGCCGGAGCTGACAGTTCAGGATGGCAAGGTGCTTTTTCGGGTCCTGTACACCGATGCGGGCGAGGCCGACGGGGCGATTCGGTTCACCGACCCGGAGATCGTCGGGTCGTGGACGGCGTACGTGCGGGACGCTTGGGCATTCGGAGAGGACATCGCGTCGTATTTCGACCGTGTCGTGGCTCCGTTGCCGCCGCCACCGGGAGTTTGATGCGGGAGGGAATCGACCATCGGCACACCGTCAGGCGCCGGCGAACCGCCCGGAGGCTCGTTCAATGACCTCTCGGGTTCGTCGCGTGACGTCGTCCAGGCCGGGAGGGTCGTCGGTGGCATCCATTTCCATCGGGCGTCGGGGGCGTCGGACCGCTCGCGTGGTGTGCCTCGGGAGCTTCCCGCCGGTGTTCATGCGTTCGTCGACCGCGTGGACGAACTCGGCTGGTTGAACGCCGTGGTGACCGGTTGCGACGGCGGCCGGGGTGGAGTGTCGGTGCATGTGGTGGCGGGTACGGCCGGGGCGGGGAAGACGTCACTGGTCCTGCACTGGGCCCATGGGGTCAAGGATCGTTTCCCGGATGGCCAACTGTTCGTGAATCTCCGGGGTTACGACCCGCAGGAGCCCGTCACCGCGGAACAGGCGTTGCGGCGTTTCCTGGGAGCGCTCGGTGTGGCCGCGGCCGATCTGCCGCAGGATGTGGACGGCGCGGCAGCGCTGTATCGGTCCCTGCTTGCCGATCGTCGGATGCTCATCCTGCTCGACAACGCGGCCACGGTCGGGCAGGTGCGTCCGTTGCTCCCGGGCAGCGGGGAGAGCCTGGTCGTGGTGACCAGCCGCAATCGATTGGCGGGCCTGGCCGTACGCGACGGCGCCCGCAGGATCACCCTGGGCATGCTCCCCGAATCCGAGGCCGTCACGCTCCTGCGGGTGGTTACGCGGGACTACCGCTCGGGTGACGACGATGAGAAGCTCGCGGAGTTGGCGCGTCTGTGCGCGTGTCTTCCACTGGCCCTGCGGATCGCCGCCGAGCGTGCCGCGGGTCATCCGCACTTGCATCTCGACGACCTGCTTGGGGATCTGCGCGACGAGTCGGCGCTCTGGGATGCGCTGAGTACGGGGATCGAGGAGGAGGCCGAGGCGGTCCGTACGGTCTTCGCCTGGTCGTATCGCGCCTTGCCGCCGGACTCCGGGCGGCTGTTCCGGCTCTTGGGCCTGCATCCGGGGCCGGAGTTCGGATTGCACGCGGCGGCCGCGCTCGGCGACCTGGCGTTCGCACGGGCCCGGCAGCTTCTCGACGACCTTGTGGGCGCCCATCTCGTGGAGCAGGTCGGTCCCGACCGCTTTCGGTTCCACGATCTCCTGCGCGCGTTCGCCCTCGACCAGGCCCACGTCGAGGAATCCGCCGCACAGCGGGAGGCCGCGCTGTGTCGGGTACTGGATTGGTATCTGCATACGGCGGACGCGGCACAGACGTGGCTCCAACCCGGCGAGGGGCATGTGCCTCTGTCCGAGACGACTACGTGCGCGGCGCCGTTGTGCTTCGCCGACTATGATGCCGCCGCCGATTGGGGGGAGCGTGAACGCGCCACGTTCGCGCACCTGGTGCGGGCCGCTGCGGGTGCCGGTTTGCATCGGCATGCCTGGCAGTTGGCCGCGACCTCGTGGAACGTGTTGTCGGCTTCCGCGTCCTTCGCGGAATGGCTCGACTTCGGACACGTCGGTCTGTCCTCCGCCGAACGCGTGAACGATCCGAATGGGCGGCTCATGCTGCTCAACCAGCTCGGCATGTCCTATCGGGCCGTTCACCGACTCGACTCGGCGCTGGATTACCTCGGCCGGGCCCTGGTCCTCGCCCGCGCCGTCGGTAATCGTATGGAGGAGGCGCACACCCTCAACCTTGTGGGTCTGATCCACCTGCGGGCTCGGCGACTCGACGCGGCTGCGGAGGACTTCCGGCGGGCCATCGATATCTTCCGTACGGTGGACGGCGATCGTTGGGCTGTTTCGGCCCTGTCGAACCTGGCCGGAGCCCGGTTGCACGCGGGGCGTCTTCGAGAGGCGGACGACGCGGTCCGAGACGCGCTCGCCGCCCATCGTGCGCTGGGCAATCGGCAGAGTATGGGCAACGCACTGTGGATCACTGCGCGGATCCATCACGAGCGGGACGAGATCGAGGCCGCTCGCCGGGCCATCGACGAGGCTCTCGAGATCGCGTTGAGCCTGCGCAATCGTGGGCTGGAGGGTTTTTGGCTTTTGACCCTCGGCGATATCCAGCGTGCCGCGGGGCAGTTCGGTGAGGCGCTGGCCTCCTGTGGTCGATCGGCCATGTTGCACCGGCGTCTCGGTGATCGTGGCCGTGAGGCGTTGGCTTGGCGCGGTACGGGGCGGACGTATGCGGCGATGGGGCGCCACGCCGAGGCCGCCGCGTTCCACCGCCGGGCTGCGGCCGTTCACGGTGACCTCGGCGACGGGTGGGAAACGGCCGTGGACCTCGACGACTTGGCGGCCGCTGTTCGGGTGGAGAGCCCCGAGGCGGCTCGCGTGCTCTGGGCGGAGGTGCTGACGTATTTGGCCGCGTACACCGATCCGCGGGCCGAGGCGATGCGTGCACGCGTGCGGGGATGGTTGTCGGAGAGCGGCGGATGACGTGCGGGCTGGGATGAGCCTGGCCTCTCGTCGGGGCCAGAGGCGGATGGTGCACATCGTTGCTGCACCCATGGCGACACGGTGGGCGTGGGGTTCGGTGGATGCTTTGCCATACGGGTTGGGCATTGCCTTCACTTTGCCGCTCCCACCGAGCCGAAGGGTGAGTCGGTGCTTACTGTCGTCACTTCGGTGATGCGGCGGTCGTTGCTGCCTTCGGGTGGTCGTGCGTCATTCGTTGTTGCGGCATGCCGGGACAACGCACGACCCGATGAGCCTGTCTGGCTGTGGGACAACCGGGGTAATGCTCGTATCTTCGGCAGCGGGAACACGGAAGTACCGAATCGGTTCCGGCGGATGGCGCCGTCGGCGACAGCACTCCATGCGCAGACCAATTCATTCCGAATCGATACACGATCCCACAAGGCTCGCGATCGGGATGAACGAAGCAACAACAGTTCACTCGCGAGCGCTGATCACCTTCGGAAGGCGAAATTAGGCATGAACTTTGCCGCAATGACCCTCTGAGATCACGAATCGGCAAGGCACCTACGAACCCGCAGGTCGGCAAGGGAAGTCCCCACGCAGGTGGGGGTGAGCTACCCGTTCACGCAGTCATCAACTGCTTGCCTCGGCAGTCCCCACGCGACTGGAGGTAGGTAGTCGAGCTTGACGTACCGTCCGCCCGGCCGGAGAACACCTCCGCGCGGGCGGTGCCGTTCCTCGGCGGTGGTGTGGGTGAAGTGTTCGACGCGGACGGTGGTGGCGGCCGGGAGTCTGATGTTCCAGTGCACGCCCGCGTGTTCGACGCCGTTGAGGGCGCGGACACGTTGGTCGGCGTCGGGGGTGAACATCAGGGGTTGTACGGCGGCGTCCTGGCCGCCGGTGTCCTCGACGGTGATCTCGGTGGCGGTCAGGGCGTTGAAGCGGTCGCCGATCTGGCCGGTGGCGGTGGCGGTGAGGCCGAGGATGGCGACGAAGGTGCCGACGCCGAGGACGGTGCCGAGGGCGGTGAGGATGGAGCGGGCGGGCCGTTGGAGCATGCCGGCGAGGGCTTCGGCGAACAGGTCTCGCAGGTGTTGTCGGGAGGGGACGATGCGATCCGGGGGAGGGGGCGGGGTCGACGCGGGTGTGGGTTCGGGGCGGGGTTCGAGGAGTTCGTCCAGGCTCACGTGGCGCTCTCCCGGCCGGTCGGGCTCATGACGCCGTCGCGGATGGCGACGCCGCGCCCGCCGTGGGCGGCGACGGCGGGGTCGTGGGTGATGACCAGGATGGTCATGCCGTCGGCATGCAGGCTGTCGAGGAGGGCGAGGACGCCCTCGGCGGTGGTGGTGTCGAGGTTGCCGGTGGGTTCGTCGCACAGCAGTAGCGAGGGGCCCGCGGCGAGGGCGCGGGCGATGGCGACGCGTTGGCGTTCGCCGCCGGACAGGGTGGTGGGGGTGTGGTGCAGGCGGTGGGCGAGGCCGACGCGGGCGAGGGATTCGCGGGCGCGGGCAGCGCGTTCGGGGCGGCGGCGGGTGCCGCCCTGGTACATCATCGCGAGTTCGACGTTCTCGGCGGCGGTGCGGTACGGGAGCAGGTGGAAGGACTGGAAGACGAAGCCGATGCGGGATCCGCGGAGCGCGGTGCGGGCGCGTTCGGGCAGGGTGCCGGTGTCGATGCCGTCGAGGCGGTAGGTGCCGGAGGTGGGGCGGTCGAGTAGGCCCCTCTCGGCGGGCCGCCCCGGCGGCTGCGGGCCGGGCCGGATGGCAGTCGGGCCGAAGGCGGCAGAACGCCGCCTGCGGCC
>NZ_JBSHGZ010000058.1:0-45171 GCF_053618075.1 Embleya sp. NPDC055664 | reverse complement strand
CAACTATATCTTATTTTTTTTTTTCTTTGTGGTTTTGTGGGGCGGGATTGCGGCGTGGCGCCCCCCGGCCCCGGCGCGCCCGGCGGGGGGGGGGGCCGCGCCGCGCCGTTCCGGACGGCTCTGAGGTGAGGTGAGGGATCGCGGCTACTCGGCGTAGGGCTGGTCGGTTCCCTGGGCGCTGTAGCCGAGGCTCCAGATGTAGCCCTCCGGGTCGGCGAAGGTGCCGCCGTAGCCGCCCCAGGGCAGGGCGCCGGCAGGGTTGAGGATCGTGGCGCCGGCCTTGCGGGCCTCGGCCATGATCTCGTCGACTCGTGCCTCGCTGCGGACGACGTAGGTCAGGACCAGGCCGCTGAAGCCGCTGCCTTCGGGGTCGGTGCCCACCTGGCCGGCCAGACCCTCGCGGGCGTAGAAGCCGACCGGCGAGGCGCCGTCGGATGCGAAGAACACCGAGATGCCGAAGTCGTTCTCGATCTTCCAGCCGAGCCCCTCGGTGTAGAACTCCTTGGCCCGGTCCATGTCACGGACACCGAGGAGGATCGAGCTGACGTGCGCCTTCATGCCTTGCCCCTTGCATTGTGGATGTGTCGTACCCGCCGGGCGTCCGGATCCCGGCCCGGATGCCCTGCGGTTGCCATGACCATCACGCTAGGGGCCGCGCGGCGGCCGGGGCTTCTCGAATCCTGCTCGGTGTCGCGACGCCGCGCCGACGAGAAGCCAGGTCCCAGGTGTCCCGGGCCGGGCAGCTGCTTCGACCTGGTACCCGACCGCGTGGGTGGCGTGGTGCCGCAGCGTCCCGACCACCATCGGCAGTCGGTGATCTCTGGTCCAAGATCCGATCATGCCAATGTCCGTCGGTCTCGTCTCGCGCTCCCCTGGCGTGAGGGCCCAGCCTTATTCGGACGAGGGGAACCGGCCGCCGAAGGGTGCGATCAGCCCGCGGGTTTCGTCGCTCGCTCGGACGGGGCCCGGGATCGGGTGAGCACGGCGGCCGGGACGAGTCGGAGCAGGGAGTTGCGTACCGGTTTGGCGCCACCCGCCACCCGCCACCCGCCACCGAGGTCGGCACCGAAGCGGGCGATGAGCTCTGCCTGCCGGGCGATCGGGTGACACCGGGACCGGCTGGCGGCATCGAACGCCGCCATGCCCGAAGCGAGTTCCGCGGGACCGGCGACGGGGCCGCCGACGATGCGCCCCACGCACACGCCGTCGTCCAGGGTGGTCGCGGCCCCCTGGCCGTTCGTGGGCAACGCGGCGTGGGCCCCGTCCCCGATGTCCGGTGACGGTTGCGGATGCGTCCGTGTCCGCTCGCCGGCCGCTGCGCTTCCGGCCCCCGGGCGGGCCGACCGCCGTATCGAGCCGCCGACGGCGAGTGTCAGCCGCCCTGGCCGGCGCTGCCGATCGGGCCGACCTTGATCGGGGCGCCACCACTCTTGACGGGGAGCCTGCCGACGCCGGGCCAGTTCAGGGTCACGGACTTCGTCTCGTCCGGCGGGGTCACCACCAGGCCGGTGATGCGCAGGCCGGAGGCCTCGCCCATCGTCTCCAGCGGGTAGTTGATGCCGAAGGACACCGACTTGCCGCTCTCGAGAACGAACGAGACGGGCTGCGCGCCGGTGCGCTGCGCGGATATCTCGCCCGCGTCGGTCTTCAGGTTGACGCCCGCGTAGCCGGACATCGAACAGTCCGGGCCGTTGTTCTTGAATGTGACCGCGACAGTGCCGTCGGAGTCGCCGCCGATGGTGCCGTCGATCGCGGTGGCCTTCAGGTTGTCGGTCCGGCACTTGGCGGTCTTGCCGTTCCCGCCGCCGCCCGAGGTGGTTCCGGAGCCGGCGCTCGTGCCCTGGCCGCCGCCGCTGCTCTGGCCGCCGGAGGTATTCGCTCCGCCCTGGGTGCCGCTGCTCTGGGTTCCGCCCTGACTGCCTTGACCGCCCTGGCTGTTGGTGCCCTGACTACCGCCCGGGTTCGCCGTGTTGGGCGCGGCGGGCGCCTGACCGCCCGGAGTGTTGGACGAAGTGCCTTTCGCGGCGCCGGAGTCCGAGTCCTGGCAGGCGGTCATCGACAGGACACCGGCGACGAGGGTCGCGGCGGCGAGGACGGTCCGGCGGCGGGTGGCGGACATGAAAAACCCCTTGGTATCGCGTAGTTGAAGCCTCGATGGCGCATGGCTTCCCGGTGCTTGCGTGATCACCATGCCGGGGCGGCGACCCCCCTGGGAACCGACGTCGGCGTTCCACGACAGCGCTGTCACCAACCGGTGACATGGTCACAGAACGCAACAAGAGCGAGGACGGCGCCGATCGCGGAGCACCGTCTCCGCGCCCGGGTGGCTCAAGTCGTCGGCGGTGCGGGTCGCGCGGAAGAACCACGCGGCAGTGCCCGCGCTTACGACACGGCAATTGCCAGGAGCCCCCGAACGGCCTCCCGCAGATCGTCCCTGCTCTCCGGTGTCCCGGGTGCCGGGACGGTGCCGGGCGGGGCCGTCAGCCGATCGAAGATCAGCCCATCCACGCAGGCCAGATGCCGACGGGCCCGCTCCTCGGCCCGGGCCCGGGGTATGCCGGCGGCCGCCAGCAGCGCGCACATCTGCGCCCTGGCCGCGTCCCCGTGCCGAAGGATCTCCCGCAACTCCGGTTCGTGGACGGTCTCCAGGATGCAGTGGTAGCGCGCGAGGGTACGTACGCGTCCGGGCCCGAGCATGTGGTCGACGAAGGCCGCGGTGGCGTCCGCGAGTCGGTCCAGGTGCTCGGGGCCGAGCAGTCCGGCTCGCGGCGGGGCGAGCAGTGGTCCGTCGGCGGCCAGTGCGACCTGCCGCAGGTCCTCGGCATCCAACTCGACGAGGCGCTGGACCGCTTTGGTGATCAGCGCTTTCCGGGTCCGGAAGTACGCCGAGGTGGTGCCGACGGGCAGTTCGGCCCGGGCATCGACGCCGCGATGGGTGAGGGCTCGCATGCCGCCGGAGGCCAGCAGTTCGATCGCCGTGTCCGCGAGAACCGTCCGACGATCGGGTACCGCACGCACGCCTGCTCCTTCCGGCCCCCATGTCGCTTTCTACATCCGTAGTATACGGTCTTCTACAGAAGTAGAAGCGAGGGGGCGTGAACAATGCCGGAAAAGAACGCAACGAACACGGACGCGAACAGCCACGCGCACACACACGCGAACAACCACCCGACCGCCCGGTCGGCGGTGGTCGTCGGCGGTGGCATCGGCGGCCTGGCGGTCGCCGTAGGGCTACGTCGGATCGGTTGGCGGGTGACCGTCCTCGAACGCAAGGCGGTCGGCGGCGAGGTCGGGGCGGGGATCGCCCTGATGAGCAACGCGATGCGCGCGCTGGAGAGCCTGGGCCTCGGCCCCGCGGTCAAGGCCGGCGGCCGACCACAACTGTCCACCGGAGTGCGCGACGGCGACGGCCGGTGGTTGTCCCAGGTCGACGGCACGGCACTGGAGGCCAAGCTCGGTACCGGGATCTATTCACTGCACCGGGCCGAACTCCACGACATCCTGCGAGAGGCCCTCCCCGCGGACTGCGGCGTTGTCACCGGGGCCGAGGTCACCGACATCACGCAGGACCCGAACCGGGCTCTCGTCCACTACACCGGCCCGGGCGGGACGGCGACCATCGGGGCCGATCTGGCCGTCGTCGCCGACGGCGTCAACAGCCGCGTCCGCGCCCGACTGTGGCCGGACGCCCCGGTCCCCGTCTACAGCGGCTCGACCGTCTGGCGCGGAGTAACGACCGAGGCGTTCGTGCCCACGCCCGACATCGCGCAGACCCTGCACGACGGCGCCGAGATCGGCGTCATGCCCATCCGCGACGGCCGGGTGTGCTGGCACATGGTCACCAAGGCGAAGGCCGGAGTGCGCCACGACAACGAGTGGGCCGAGGTGTGGCGACGCCTCGACGGCCTGCACGACCCGATTCCGGCCCTGCTGAAGGCCACCGCCCCGGAAGCCGTCCTCCACCACGACATCCACATCCTGGGCACCCCCCTGGACACGTACGTGGCGGGCCGCGTCGCCCTGCTCGGCGACGCCGCCCACGCGATGCCCCCACACCTGGGCCAAGGCGCGTGCATGGCCATCGAGGACGCGGTCGTCCTGGCCGCGTGCCTGCACACCCACCAAAACCAGGCCACCGCGCTGGCCACATACGACAAGACCCGCCGCCCCAGAGTCGCGGCCGTAACCAAGGCCTCACACCGCATGGGCCGCATCCAAAAGGCGGAAGGCCGCCTGGCGGTGGCCATGCGCAACACCGCGATGCGCCTGACCCCACCGGCAGTGGCAATGAAGGCAATCCTCAAATTCGCCGACTGGACACCCCCGAGAATCCCACTATCCGACACCGGCACGACGGCGTAGCCACAGACGGGCGTGGGCCTCGTCGCCGGCGGGGGAGGCGTGACCGAACATCAAGGCACGTGCGTCCGCGAGGACTTCGGTCGTGCACGCCCGGCTGTTCGCCGACTCGGTGACCGGGGCGATGGAGAACCCTGTCAGTGCCGGGCGCCGGTCCGGAAGATTCCGTCGCGGGCGAGCCAGACCAGGGTCGGGGTGCCCAACTCGTCGAACCAGGCCGGGGGTCGCGCCGAGGCGAAGGCTGCGGCCATCGCCTCGAACCAGGCCGTAAATGAAGGGAAGTCGGGTACGGCGTCAGTCTGTTCGTCCCATGTGCCGTCGGCGAGGCAGCGTGCCCGCGGCTCGTCTTGATGGTGGTAGTAGACCGGGTACTCGCCGTCTGCGACGGGTTGCGCGACGTCGAAACACCACACCGCCTCGTAACCGGCTTCGGCGAACCCGACCAGGTGATTGGTCGACAGGTGCCGTCCCGGCTCGCGACCGACCCCCTCGGGCATGTGCACCAGATCGGCGTTCAATTCGATGAGCTCGTCCTCGTCCACGAGAACGAACTCACGCTCGCGATCATCCTCTTCGCGAAGGCAGCGCAGCCGATTGTGCTCCGCCAGCAGCGCACGGTAGCTCGGCGGCGCCGACCAGGCGACGGTACCGAAGTGCGGCGCCAGGAGGGTCTCCCGCGCCCGCACCGCCTCGCGCGAAGCGGGGCCGGAGCCGTCGAGTTCGAGCAGACCCGCCGTGGCGGCCCGGCGCAGGTCCAGGAGGGTGTCGAGAGGTTTGGCCATGGTGGTCCGACTCCTGAAGTCCTCGGGCGCTGCCTGCCCCCGCCGGCGGTGCCGCACCGTGGGAACCGGCGACGCCGGGCGCCCAAGGGCGCTCCGGCGTCGCGGAGTTACGGTGTTGCGGCGCTGCGATGGAGAGGAAAGCGAGAGGACTAAACAATACCCAAGTGGGTTGAGAAGGAAGCCCCCTCATGGCCTCGCCGCCGCCGACGCTACCAGTCACGCGGGGATCAGGTCGCGCAGATTTTCCGTGGTGACCACCCGCGACTCCGGGTGCAGGCCCTCGGGCCGCTCCAGGCCGATGAACGTGACCGGACCCTGCGGCAGCGGCCCTCCGTCCCATCGGGTGACCGCCTCGGCGCGCTCCGCCAGCAGATCGGTCAGGTACCGCACCGTCGACTGGTCGCGCTCGACGATGCCGCGGACCAGCGTCGCGACCGTCACCCGGTTGTCCTCGACCCGGTTCGCGGCCGGCTTGCCGCGCAGGTACAGATGCAACCACTTGGCACGCCACTTCCCATCCTTGCCGCGCAGGAATACCAGCGGCAGCGCGACCCGCCCCTGCCCGCGCAGTTCCGACTTCATGCGCACCGTCCGCGGCTCGAACGGCTGCCCCCGCTGCTCGTCCTCACGCAGCATGAACCCGAAGAACGACTCGGCGACCTCCTCGAACCCCTCGCCCGCGTAGATGTTGACCTGCGGCACGATGAAGCCCCCGCGGACGGTGCCCAACCGCAGGTTGATGAACTCCGAAGCCCCCTCGGGCGCATCGACGATGTCGCCGGAGTGCTCGCCGTCGACCGAGGACAGTGCGGTGTACGAAAGCCACGACACCGTCCGGTAGTCGACGTCCAGCATCAGCGCCGACAGGTCGAAGTCCGTCGTATGCCGGGTCTGCTTCCAGTACACGAAGAATCGCAGCAGGTCCCCGCGGATCCGCGAGACCGAGCCGCGCGGGAGCACGCCGAGACCGGCCGCGGACGCCTTGCCGCTCAGCGGCAGCGCGACGTCGAGCACGTCCGGACCGAGGACCAGGTGTCCCGGGTCCGGCAGGCGGCCGCGTATCTCCGCATCCACGGCGGCGACGACGCGGTCGCGATGCGCGGCGGACACCGGCGCACGCCGCTCGGGCGTCACCCACGCACCGCCGAGTCGGTTCACGAACACCCGGCTCTGGTCGCGCGGTTGATCCCCGGGAGCCGAATCGGGGCCCACCACCCGGCGGTTGAGGAAATGTTCGCGGACCGACAGCAGCACCCGCCCGGACACCTGCGGTGCGGCCTCGACGGCCGCGGTCATCACCATGTCCCGCACCTGCTCGGTCCGGGCGGCGCGCAGCAGCCGGTCCAGCGAGCGGAACAGTTTCCCCGGCGCGGCGGACGCCAGCAGCAGTGCCGCTCCCGCGACGTCCTCCGCAGCGAGGAGCGTGTCGACGCGGCTGTCCACCGACGGGACCACCGACTCGCCGCGGGCCACCGCGAACACCTGGGCGGCGTGCGGCCACTGCGGGTATTCGTGCGGGTGGAGCCGCTCACCGAGCCGCTTGAACGCCTCCCGGTGCACGCGCACGTCGGCGAGCTTGGCCGGCGACGCCGCGACCACCGCGTCGAGCGCGGCGAGCAGTCCCCGGCGCATCGGCCGCGGCACCGACCGGAAGCGGGTCGACTCGACCAGCGTCACATCGCCGTCCGACAGCGCGCAGGCGAGCCGCAGTACGTCGGTGACGGTGTCCACCAGCGGGCCCATCCCGGAGGTCAGCCGCGCGCGGTTCACCACGGCACGGTTCTCCCGTACCGGGATCACGTCGGGCTGCGGCCCGGCGGCGCATGCCTCGGCCAGCAACTCCAGGTCGAACAAAGCCTCTTCCCCGAGCGGCGTGGTGCTGCCGGCCAGCGCGAGGTACAGCGCCACGACCTCGTCGTCCGGGTCGCCGCCGGAGTGCAGCACGGTCATGCGGTCGCCTGCCGCGTGGATCAACTCGTCGTGCGCGAGCAGCATTTCCTCGTAGGTGTGCCGATAGCTGCCGTACGAGGGCAGGGTCAACAGGTCGATCACACCCGTGACCGGTTGCGCGAGCGTGCCGGTCCGCGAGGACGTGTCGGCGAGCGCGTCCGCGATGCACCCCATCCAGAAATCGAGCGTATCGGGCACGTTGGCCGGGAAGTCCACGAAGTACGCGTTGTGCGCCACGTGGTCGCCGACCATCTCCCGCACGGTCGCCAGCGTCCGTGCGCCGATCCCGACCACCGTCGCCTCGTCCAATCCGGACAGGCGCTCCAGCAACTCGGCCGACGCCTTGAACCCGGCCGACATCAACGCCGCGTCGAACTGCCGTGCCGCCGCGGCACCTTGCCTCGCTGCTCCGGCCCTCGTCGCTTCGGCCGTTGCCACTTCGGCCCTTGCCGCAGTGGGGACGGGAACACGGTGACGGTGCCGGACGACCAGGTATTCGAAGTCGCTGTGGGTCATTCGCGCATGCTCGCAGACCCACATTCGCACCCGCACGCGAGTTTCCGGCACCGTGCGTCACCCCCTCACGCCGAGAACCCCCACCGTCGCGCACGGTGTGGTCGGGCGTGGTCAGCCGGCGGGGAAGCGGCGTTCATCGCCGGCGTGCTCCCGTTCGGTATCCCCAGGTGGTAGAAGGTCGTTTGTCCGGGCCGGGTGAAGCCCCACCCGTAAAGGTTGGTGTCCTGCATGTACCAGTCGAGCAGGTGCCTGCCGTCGCCGTCGACGAGGCGGACGAAGAACATGCTCGCGGCACTGCTCTCCGTGTGCTCCTGGAGTCCCATCGACCACATGCCGACCCGTTGGCCGCTCCTTCCGGTGATCGAGGACACGTCGACCGTGCCCGCTTCCCGGGCGGCGACATGGTCTCGGATCGCGTTGATGAACGTGGCGTAGTTTTCGGGGGTCAGGTCGTCGACGTTCAGATCGGCCACCGGCGGCATGCGGATCTCCTGTCTCGGAACGGGGCGGGGCGGGGCGGGATCACACACGATCGATGTCACGACGGGTGGCGCGCGAGGGGCCACAAGGCGCCACGAACCGGCCCCCAAGTCCACATCCCCGACGGCCACGAACAAAAGACCGGATCCGGCCCGCCCGACACACCCGCCCCCGGCATCGACCGGCACGGGTCCACCGTCTCCGCACACGACCCTCACCTGCGACCGACGACCGGACGGGCCGTTTCGCCCGGCCCGCACGAGCAGCCCCGCGACGGTGGCCGGGAAGCGCGGTCGCCGAGCACACGACCCGATACGGGGGCGGCAGGGCGCGGTCCGGACTTCGTGAACGCCACGCGCCCCCGTCAGGAGACGAGCCCTGGTACCCGCCCTGTGGGCAACTCCTCGATGTGACATGCGGACCAGGTGCGAGCCCGTCCGGCCGGTGAGGGTGTTGGGTTCGCCGGGCGGACGGGCTTTGCCTTGTGGGAGGGGTCAGGAAGCTGCTGGGCGTAGTAGTGGGCGTTGGGTGGTTTTCGCTTGTTCGTAGTCCCGGCGGGCCTTGGTGGTTGTGGGGGTTGTGGCTACCTCGGCTACGGGGACGTCCCACCATGCTTGTGAGGTTGGGGCGCCGATCAAGGGGTCGGTGTCGATGTGTATGACCGTCGTGTGCGTGGAGGCGCGGGCGGTGGTCAGGGCGGTGCGGAAATCGGCGAGTCCGGTTGCTCGGAGTACGTCTGCGCCGAGGCTGGCTGCGTTCGCTGCCAGGTCGATCGGCAGTACATCGCCGTCGAACGTGCCGGATTGGCGGTTTCGGAAGCGGTATTGCGTGCCGAATCGTTCGGCGCCCACCGCCTCGGACAGTGCCCCGATCGAGGCGTAGCCGTGGTTTTGTACGAGCACGATGACGAGTTTGACGTCCTCGGCGACGGCCGTGACGATCTCCTGCGCCATCATCAGGTAGGAGCCGTCCCCGACCAGGACGAACACCTCGCGCTCGGGCGCTGCCATCTTCACGCCCAGGCCGCCGGCGATCTCGTAGCCCATGCAGGAGAACCCGTACTCGACGTGGTAGCCCAGCGGATCGGTCGGCCGCCACAGTTTGTGCAGGTCGCCGGGGATGGAGCCGGCCGCGGAGACCACCACGTCGTGCGGCGCCATCGCCTCGCGGACCGCGCCGATGATCTCGCTCTGGGCGGGCAGCGGGGTGTGGGCCCGGGCGAACGCGGCGTCGACCTCGGCGTCCCAGCGGCGCACCGCCTCGGCGGCGCGGCTGCGGTGTTCGGCCGGGGCGCTCCAGCCGGTCAGCGCCGCCGTCAATGCCTCCAGGCCCGCCCGCGCGTCCGCGACCATCGCGACGCCCGCGTGCTTGGCCGCGTCGAACGCGGCAATGTTGAGGTTGACGAAGCGCACGTCGGGGTCGGCGAACAGGGTCCGCGACGCGGTCGTGAAGTCCTGCCACCGGGTGCCGACGCCGAGTACCACGTCGGCGTCGTGGGCCAGCGCGTTCGCCGCGACGGAGCCCGTGTGGCCGATCCCGCCGACGGCGGCCGGGTGTTCGTGCGGCAGCGCGGCCTTGCCCGCCTGGGTGACCGCGACCGGGATGCCGGTGGCCGCGGCGAAGGCGGCGAGCGCGGCACTCGCGTCGGCGTGCACCACACCGCCGCCGGCCACGATCAGCGGCCGGCGCGCGCTCCGCAGCACCGCGACGGCGGCGGCCAGCGAGTCGGGGTCGGGCACCGGCCGGCGCACGTGCCACACCCGCTTGGCGAACAACTCCTCGGGGAAGTCCCACGCCTCGGCCTGGACGTCCTGCGGCAGCGCGAGGGTGACCGCGCCCGTCTCGGCCTGGTCGGTGAGCACCCGCATGGCCTGGATCGCGGCGTGCGCGAGCTGCTCCGGACGCTGGACGCGGTCGAAGAAACGGGACACCGGCCGGAAGGCGTCGTTGACGCTGATGTCGGCGGCGTAAGGCAGTTCCAGTTCCTGCAGGACCGGCGAGGCCACTCGGGTGGCGAAGGTGTCGCCCGGCAGCAGCAGTACCGGCAGCCGGTTGATCGTGGCCAACGCCGCGCCGGTGACCATGTTGGTCGCCCCGGGTCCCACCGATGTCGTGCACGCCAGCGTCGACAGCCTGCGCCGGGTACGGGCGTAGGCCACCGCCGCGTGCACCATCGCCTGCTCGTTGCGGGCCTGATGGTAGGTCAGGTCGCCGGGCCGCTCCAGGAGCGCCTGTCCGATCCCGGCCACGTTGCCGTGTCCGAAGATCCCGAAGCAGCCCTCGATCAGCCGGTGTTCGACCCCGTCGCGTTCGCTGTACTGGCGGGAGAGGAAGCGCACCAGCGCCTGTCCCGTGGTCATCCGCACGGTGTTCGTCGTGCGCACGGTGTTCATCGTGGTCCCTCCGCATCGCACATCGGCACCCGGGGGTCGCGTTCCACGCTCTCCCAGGACTGCCGGACCCAGTGGTGTTCGGGGTCGTCGCAACAGGCCATCGTGCGCTGCGGATGCGGGCCCGCGAGCACGTTCAGGTAGTACATCGGGTATCCCGGCGGCGCCATCGACGGGCCGTGGTAGCCGCGCGGCACCAGGACCACGTCGCCCTGGCGCACCTCCGCGAGCACGTCCACCGACTGCCCGTCGTAGACCCGCTGGTAGCCGAAGGGGCGCCCGGGGCCGCCGGAGGAGCCGAGTTCGAAGTAGTAGATCTCCTCCAACACCGCCTCCCCGGGGCGGGCCTCGTCGTGCTTGTGCGGCGGGTACGAGGACCAGTTGCCGCCGGGCGTGAGCACCTCTACCGCGACCAGGCGGTCGCAGCCGAAGCCGTCCGGCGCGGCGAAGTTGTTGACCTGCCGCGAGGCGGCGCCCGCGCCGCGCACCTCCACGGCGACGTCGGCGGCCGGCACGTACGCCGGGGCCAGGCGCCGCTCGCAGCGCGCCGCCGGCAGCGCGAAGCGGCCACCCCGCTCGGAGGTCACGCTCACCCGCGCGTCGCGCGGAGCGTAGACGAAGTCGGTCACGCGCGCGAACACATGCTCACGGCCCGCGAGTTCGTAGGTCGCATCGTCGACGGTGACCACGCACGACCCGGCCAGGGGCAGCACGATCGTCTCCGCGTCGCCCGTCTCGAACCGGCGGGTCTCGCCCGGGGCCGGCTCCAGCACGCGCAGCGAACTGTAGGCCCAGCCCGCCGACTCGGGGGTGATCGCCACCCGGAAGCCGCCCTCGGCGGTGCTCCCGTCGGGCAGGTGCAGGGGGCTCACCGCGTGGCCCCACGCACCAGGGACACGGCGGTGTCGACCGCGCCGGCCACGTCACCGTCGTGCGGGAAGAGCATGGTGCGTCCGATGATCAGGCCGCGCACGTGCGGGATCTCCAGCGCGCGCTGCCAGGAGGCGTACATCGCGTCGACGTCGCCGCCGCCCTCGCCGCCCAGGAGCAGCGTGGGCATGGTCGTCGAGGCCATCATGCGCTCCATCTCGTCGACGACGGGCACCTTGAGCCACGTGTACGCCGAGGTGCGCCCCAGTGCGGCGGAGATGTTGTTGACCTTCATCTGCGCGTCGGGGGTGAGGATGTTGCGGACCTTGCCGTTCTCCCGGACCGACAGGAACGGCTCTATCAGCGCCATGAGTTCGCGTTCGGCCAGCTCGTTGACCGCGTTCGCGGTGCCGATCAGCGTCTCGGCGGTGCCGGCGTCGGCCGGGTCCACGCGCAGCAGGATTTTGCCGCCGTCCAGGCCGCCCTCGGCGATGCCGCGCGCGTCGTAGGAGCCGAATCGGTCGTCGAGTTCGAAGCTCGCGCCGGGGATGCCGCCGCGGTTCATCGAGCCCAGAACCAGCTTGCCGTCCAGCGCGCCGAGCAGGATCAGGTCCTCGACGATGTCCGGGGTGCCCAGGAAGCCGTCCACCCCGGGACGGGCCAGCGCCTCGACGCAGCGCGCGAGCAGTTCGTGCCGGTCGCCCATCGCGGTGGGGTCGCCGCCGGCGGCGATCGCGCCGCGTGCGGCGTGGTCGGCGGCGAGGATGAACAGCGGACGGGCGAAGCCGGCGCGCTCGAACCGGGGTCGGGCAAGGGCGGCGCGGCGGATGGCGCCGGGGTCGGTCAGGCGGGTGGTGACGACCGAGGCGATGTCGGGGGCGATGCTCACAGCTGTCCTTCGGTAGGGGCGGAAACGGGGGTGGCGCTCGGGGTGGAGCCGATGACGGAGCCGGAGGCGGTACCCGAGCCGGCGTCCGGGGTGAAGCCCGAGCCGGCGTCCGGGGTGGAACCGGTGGCGGACCCCGTGACGGCCCCGCCGAAAGAGCACCCGATCAACTCGTCGATCTCGGCCGGAGTCGGCATCGCGTCGGCACACGCATGCCGCCCGGCCACAAAGGCACCGGCGGCGTTGGCGATCTCCAGCGTGCGGCGCAACGACAGCCCGCCGGCCAAGCCGGCCGCGAGCGCGCCGCCGAACGCATCGCCGGCACCGAGGCCGTTGACCACCTCCACGGGGATGGGCGCCAGCCGGATCTCCTCCGTGGCGGTGCGCGCCAGCACGCCGGCCGGCCCCTGCTTGACCACGGCCAGCCGCACACCGCGAGCCAACAGCCGATCGGCGGCCTCGTCCGGGTCGCGGGTGCCGACGGCAACCTCGACCTCGTCGCGGTTGCCCACCGCCACGGTGGCGTGCGCCAACGCCCGGGCGTACCAGGCGGGCGCCTCGCTCGGGTCGGCCCAGAACATCGGCCGCCAGTCCAGGTCGAGCACGGTGTCGCCGCCCTCGACCCGGTCGGCGACGGCGCGCAGCGTGGTGCCGCGCGAGGGTTCGGCGGACAGCCCGCTGCCGGTGATCCACACGATGCGCGCGGCGCGCAGCGCCTCGGTGTCCAGGTCCTCGACGGTCAGCGCGAGGTCGGGGGCGTTGGGCCGGTAGAAGTAGAGCGGGAAGTCGTCCGGCGGGAAGATCTCGCACAACACGACGGGCGTCTGCCGGCCGGAGACGGTGACCACGTGGCGGTCGGCGACGCCGAATCCGCGCAGCGCGCGGCGCACGAAGTCGCCCAGCGGGTCCTGGCCCACGCCGGTGACCACGCTCGTGCGCAGCCCGTGCCGGGCGCCCGCGACGGCGACGTTGGTCGCGCTGCCGCCGAGGTATTTGGCGAAGGTGCGCACGTCGGCCAGGCCGACGCCGATCTGTTCGGGGTACAGGTCCACGCTCACCCGGCCGAGGGTGATCAGGTCCAGGGCCTCGCTCATCGGGCGTCCGCCGCGGCGCGGTCCACGTACAGGGACGGGCGTTCGCAGGTGACGACCAGGGTGGCCGGCCACGCCGGGTCGTAATCGCCGGCCGCGCCCAGGCGGCGCACAGCCTCGCGCTTGTGCTCGCCGTGTACGACCATGACCGCGCGTCGCGAGCGGGAGACGATCGTCTGCACGCCGACGGTGACGCCGTGCCGGGGGACCTCGTCGAGCGAGGCGTAGTCGGGGAAGGTGCCGAGGTTGTCGCGCCGGGTGCTGTCGGGCAGTTCGACGACGCGGCTGCGGCTGTCCCGGGGCGCGCCGGGCGGGTTGAAGGCGATGTGTCCGTCGGTGGCGCCGGAGGCCAGGATGAACAGGTCGATGCCGCCCGCATCGGCGAGGCGGGTGTCGTACGCCTCGGGGTCGGCGGGGTCGGGGAACCAGACGGCGTCGGCGGGGATGCCGCGCCCGGGGCCGGCGGCGGCGTTCAGCGGGGCGACGATCTCCTCGGCGGCGAAGCGATGGCAGCTGTTGTGCGCGCCGTGGTCGATGTCGGTGTAGCCGTCGGGGCCGGCCACCACGTATTCGTCCATCATCGCGATCACCACGTGCCGCAGGTCCAGGCCGCGGGCGGCGACCTGTTCGGCCAGCGCGTCGTAGACCGGCTTGGGGCTGCGGCCACCCGGGCAGCCCAGGACGTAGCGCACACCGGCCGCGGCGGCGGCGACGATGCCGTCGGCGATCTCGCGGGCGAGCGCGTCGCCGAGGTCCGCGGGTGCGTCGAAGACCCGGAGGGGAAGGGGGGCTGGCATGGGTGTCACTCCTTGACGGCGCCCGCGAGCATTCCGCTGATCATGCGGCGCTGGAGGGCGATATAGCTGATGAGCACGGGAAGGGCGACCAGGACGGCCGCGGCGGCGGTCACGCCCGGGTCGCTGTTGCGGCGGTTGCCGGCGAAGAACGACAGGGCGAGCGGTGCGGTCTGCACCGAGCGGTCGTCGGGGACCAGGACCAGGGCGAGCAGGAACTCGTTCCAGGCGAACAGGAAGAGCAGGGTGGCCAGGGTGCCGATCGCGGGCATCGCCATCGGCAGCAGCACCGAGCGCAGGGTGCGCAGGCGGGACGCGCCGTCGACCGAGGCGGCCTCGCGCAGCGCGGGCGGCGTGGAGACGAAGAAGGTCCGCATCCAAAACACCGCGAAGGGCAGCGACAGTCCGATCTGCGGCAGGATCAACGCCCAGTAGGTGTTGACCAGTTCCCAGTCCTTGAGCTGGTAGTAAAGCGGGATGACGGTCGCCTCGTACGGCATCACGAGCCCGATCAGCAGCAGCCCGAGCATCGGGCCCTTGAGCGGGAACGGGAAGAACGCGAGGGCGTAACTCGCCAGTACCGCGAGCACGATCGTGCCGATCACCACGGCGGCGGCGACGATCAGGCTGGAGGTGAGCGCGTCCGAGAACAGACCGCGCCGCCACGCCTCGGTGAAGTTGTCGAAGCTGACCGAGTCGGGTATGGAGATTCCGCTGGTGCGCGTGCCGGGTTCGCCGAACGCGAGCAGCAGCACGGACAGGAACGGGTAGAGCGCGACGAGGGCGGCGACCGCGAGGATCGTGTGCCCGATGACGGTCTGTCGGCGACTGTTGCTCGGCATCGGTCAGCCCTCCTTGCCGCGCACGAGGCGCATGATCACGCCGGTGACGGCGAGCACCACGGCGGTCAGGCAGACGCTGATCGCGGCGGCGCTGCCCACCTCGTGGGTGAGGAACGCGCCCTGGTAGACGAACACGCTGGGCACGGTGGTGGAGGTGCCCGGGCCACCCGCGGTGGTGTTCCACACGAGGTCGAAGTTGCGCAGCGCGTAGGTAATGGTGAGTACGAGCGCGATGGCGATCTCGCCGCGCAGTGCGGGCAGGGTGACGGTGAAGAACTCCCGGATGGGGCCGCAGCCGTCGAGCCGGGCCGATTCGTACAGTTCGGTGGGGATCTTCTGCACGCCGGCGAGGAAGAGCACCATGCACAGGCCGTACATCACCCACGTGCCGACGATGCCGACCGCGGGCAGCGCGGTGTCGTAGTCGCCGAGCCAGGCCCGCGCGAGCGAGCCCAGGCCGACCGCGCGCAACCCGGCGTTCAGCGGGCCGTCGATGTCGTAGATCCACCGCCACGACACCGCGACCACCACGGTCGCCAGGATCTGCGGCAGGAACAACACCGCGCGGAAGAAGCTCAGCCCGCGCACCCTGATCCGCGACATCAGCGCGGCCAGGAACAGCCCGAGCGCGACGGGGAAGACCGCGTAGAAGACGACGAAGACGAGGGAGTGCGCGATCGCGGAGGGGATCCGGCCGTCGTCCAGGAGCGCGGTGTAGTTGTCCGCGCCGACCCAGCGGCCCTCGGTGATGCCGTCCCAGGCGAACAGGGACACCCAGGCCGTCTGGCTCAGCGGGCGCAGTACGAACAGCGTGTAGAAGACGGCGGCCGGCAGCAGGTAGAAGAAGGCGGGCCAGTACTGTCTCGCGCTCCAGGCGCGCAGGCCGCTCACGACGCGGCCTTGCGATCCGTGCGCTGTTTGGCCGCGAACGCTTCCCGGTCGTCCTGGAGCGCCTTGGCGAAACCGCTCGGCGAGGTGTGTTTGGCCAGCAGGTCCTGGGTCTTGGCGCCGATGGTGTCGTACATGGTGGTCGAGGCCCAGTCGAGGTAGAAGTTCTGGCCGTCGTCGACCAGGAGCTTCAGGCCGATCGTGTTGACCTGCTCGACCACGGCGCTGCCGGCCCTGACCTTGCCCGCGCCGGTGACCGGGGTGCGGCCGACGTCGGCGATGGTCTGCGCGAACTCGTCGCTCATCAGCAGGTCCAGGAACGCCACCGCGGCGGGCAGCTTTTTGGTCTTGGCGCCGATGTGCCAGCCCAGGCCCAGCGAGCCCACGGTCGCGCGGGTGCCGTCGGCGCGGGCGGGCAGGGTGAAGCCGACCTTGCCGTTCATGTTCTCCTGGAGCGAAGGCGCGTTCCAGGAGCCGGCGACGAGGAACGCGCCCTCGCCGGCGCCGAACTTGGCGACCGCGTCGTCGGAGCTGATGCCGTTGTAGCCGGGGCCGAAGTAGCCCTGCGCCGCCCAGTCCTGCACGGTCCGGGCGGCGTCCACGGTGCCGGGGTCGGCCACCGTGGTGCCGGGCACTCCGCTGATCCACGAACGCACGTCGCGGCTGGGCACGTTCTGGCCCTGGACCAGGCCGATGACCTGGCTCGCCGGATACTTCTCGGCGTTGCCGAGCATGATCGGCTGCTCGCCGGCGGCCTTGACCCGGTCGAGCGCGGCGGTGAACTCGGCGTAGGTCTGCGGCGGCGCGATGCCCAGCTTGGCGAGCTTGTCGGTGTTGTAGAACACGCCGACGTATTCGGTGGCGGGGCTGATGCCGTACAGGCTGCCGGAGCCGAAGATCGAGCCGTCGGGCGACCAGCGGTACTGCTTGAGCGCGCCCTCGGTGAAGGTGTTCTCCCACCCGTAGGTGCGCATCACGTCGTCGAGCGGGCGGATCAGTCCGGCCTTCACCAGTGGGCCGTCGGTGCCGTAGCCCTGGTTGCCCTGGGCGAGGTCGGGCGCGTCGGAGCCGGACATCGAGTTGACGACGGTCTTCATCAGGTCGTCGAAGCCCTTGGTGGCGACCTCGACCTTGACGTTCGGGTACTTCTTCTCGTAGAGCGGCACAAGGGCCTTGAGCGTGTTCTCCTCGCCGGCGTCGGCGAGCACGCGCAGCTTGGTGTCGCCCATGGCCTTGACGTCCTCGGCGGTGACCCGTTGGGTCACGGGACCGCCGGCGAGGTCGGAGGCGACGGTGGTGCCGCCCGCGCCGGGGACGCCACACGCGGTGGCGAGGATGCCGGTCAGGGCGATCCCCGCGACCGCGGTCCAGCGCAGAGATTTCATGGTTGCTCCCGGATCCGACCACCGTGGGTGGTCAAGAGGGACCGAGGGGCGGCCTGGCGGGGCGCCCCTCGGGATCGGGGTTGGGGTCAGACGAGTTCGGCGACCTTGGCCGCGAGCCACGCGCGGTTGGCGGCCTGTTCGGCGGCCACGGTCGGGTACAGCTCGGCGGGGGTGGGCGCGCGGTCCTGCTCGATCAGCAGCCACTCGCGGTAGCCGCCGCGCAGGAGGGCGACCAGGAATCGGTCGATGTCGACGTCGCCGCGGCCGAAGGGCACGCACACGTTCGCCCACCACGTGTCGAAGTCGGTGCGGCGCTCGGCCTTGGCCCGGGCCAGCACGCTCGTGTCGACGTCCTTGAGGTGCACGTGGTTGATCCGCTCGTGCCAGCGGTCCAGGCACTCGACCGGGTCGCCGCCCGCGAGTTGGATGTGGGCGATGTCCAGCGTCAGGCCCACCTCGGTGAGGTCGAGCAGCCGGTCCACCTCCCAGGGCGATTCGACGAAGGTGCTGATGTGCGGGTGGAAGGAGGTGCGCAGCCCGTACGAGCGGGCCAGCGCGACGGCCCGCGCGGACAACTCCGCCAGCCGCCGCCACCCGGCGTCGTCGAGCGCGAGCGAGCGGTCCTCCCAGGCGCGGGCCGGGTTGTGCAGCAGGGCCTCGCTGCCCTCGTCGGCCAGGATCGCCAGCGGCGTCTCGCCGCCGGCCTCGGCGCATGCGGCCAACTCGCGGCAGGTCTGTTCCATCCGGGCCAGGTCGTGCGCCACCACGTCGTCGCCGAGCGCGTAGTGCACGGGGATGTAGGCCCCGACGGCGGCCAGGCCGTGCCGGGTGAACAGGGCGGCGGTCTCGGCCGGGGTGCCGAAGAACCCGGGCGGGCCCAACTCGCTGCCCGCGTAGCCGGCTTCGGCCATCGAGGCGAGCAGGGCCTCGGGCGAGGTGCCGGCGCCGCCGGCGGCCTCGCCGTAGACGCCGTAGCTGACGGGGGCGTTGCCGATCCGCAGGGCGGGGCCGGAGGGTCGGGTCGTGGTCATCGGGCGTCCCCTTCCACGAGGGCGGCCTCGCCGCCGACGCGCACGTCGGCGCGGCGGGCGATCGCCGCGATCAGCGCCTGGAGGCAGCGCACGTCCTCGGCGGCCCCGCTCGCGGTCGAGCGCACCGGCGCGCCGTGCGTGATCGACGCGGCGAACTCCGCCAGTTGTACGACGAATCCGGTGTCGTAGCCGGAGCGCACGAGCGAGTCGCGGCTGGCCCCGTCGTGGGCGCGCTCGACCCGCAACGTGCTGCGCACGTCCACGAGGTAGGGCGCGGCCATGTCCAGCCGCAGCCGGCCGTCGCGGGCGAGCACGGCGACCTCCTCGCCGTATTCGGGGTGGTCGGGCAGCCAGTTCCAGTTGAGCACCAGGCGCGCGGCCCCGTCGACACCCAGCGGTGCGGACGCCAGCAGGCACGGCGGCTCGCCCTCGACGGGCCACGGCCACAGATCGGCGGTGTCGAAGGAGGTCGGCAGGGTGAAGCCGAGCGCGCGCAGCAGCGAGAGTTCGTGGATCACCGAGCCGTTGAGCACCTCGCGGTAGTAGCGGCCGAGTTCGGCCGGGACCTCGCCGAGGGCGTCGAGCGTGCGGTCGGCCTCGTAGCGGATCGCCTCGGCGATCACCGCGCCGTCCGCGTCGTCGGCCGGCGGCGGCATCCGCAGGTGTGCGACCTGGGGCTCGTCGGCCGGGTGCAGCACGGTCACGCGCACGGTGCGCGGGGTGTCGAGGGTGTTCAGCTCGGCGGCGGCGAGCGCGGTGATCGGGTCGTACATCTTCATGTAGCCGACCTGGAGCACCAGGCCGCGCTCGGCGGCCAGCGCGCCGAGCTCGTCGGCCTCGGCGACGGTCAGGCACAGCGGCTTCTCGGCGAGCACGTGCTTGCCGGCGAGCAGGGCGGCCCTGGCGTCGCGGGCGTGGGTGCCGGGGGTGGCCAGCAGTACGGCGTCCACGTCGGGATCGGCCAGGACCCGGGCGTAGTCGGTTTCGGCCCGCACGCCGGCGCCGGTCTGCGCGGCGACGGACGCCGCGCGGGAGGGCGACAGGTCGCACACGACCGCGGTGGTGACGACGTCGCCGAGGCGCCGGATCGCGGGCAGGTGCACCGACTGGGTGATCGTCCCGGCACCGACGACGGCGAGACGGACGGGTTCGCTTACCGGCATTGAGGGTTCCTTGCGCGTCGTGAGTGTGGCGGAAGCCGTCCACAGTGGACAGAACATCCATATCGGACGGGCTGTCCGTAACGGACAGGAGGGGGTCGTCGGAGTGACGGGTTCCGCTTGTCGCTTCTTCCCGGATCATGACCTACGGCAGACCAGTTAGTCCAGAGATTGGACCAGATTCGCATCTGGTCTGACTACTGGTTCTTCTGGTATGTTCTCGCGCTGTGACAGTCAGCGACGATCTCCCCGCCGCCGCGGGACCCGCCGTGCAACTCGCCTACCGGGCACTGGCCCAGGCGTTGGACCGGCGCGAATTCCCCGCGGGCAGCCGCCTGCCCGGCGAGCGCGCGCTCGCCCAACGGTTGGGGGTCAGCCGCAGCAGCCTGCGCCTGGCCCTGGCCGGTCTGGAGCGCGACGGCCGGGTGCACGCCTCCGCCCAACGCGGGTGGTACGTCTCCACCGACGTGGTCAGCGAACCGCCGAGCCTGCTGCGCAGCTTCACCGACGTCGCGCGGGACCGCGGACTCACCGCCACCGCGCGGCTGCTGACCAGGCGGGTGCGGCCGGCGAGTTACGAGGAGGCGGTGCGGTTGCGCGTCGCGCCCGCCTCCGAGGTGGTGGAGATCACCCGCGTGCGCGGCCTGGACAACGTCCCCGTCTGCCTGGACACCACCGTGCTCGTCCGCGACCGGGCGCGGGCGCTGGAGACGGCGGAGCTGGAGAATCGTTCGCTGTTCGCGCTCCTGGAGGAGACGGGCGTACACATCCTGCGCAGCCAGTACACCGCGCACGCGGACGCAGCCGACGCGTCCACCGCCGAACTGCTGCGGGTGCCCGTGGGCTCGCCGGTGCTGATCGGCGAGGAGGTCACCTTCGATCGCGGCGAGGCGCCGGTGTTGCTGGGGCGGGCGGTGTATCGCGGGGACGCGTATCGATTCGAGGCCACGCTGCATCGGGGGACCGAGTAGAGGGCCGGTGGGCCCGTGGGCTCGGGGCGGGCCCGGCCGCGCGGGCATACGAGTGCCCGCGCCGCGTACGACCGATGAGCAAGCCATCGTGGGAGAACCCTTGAGCACCTTCGTCACCGCGGCCCTGGACGTGGGCGGCACCAAGATCGCCGCCGCGCTCGTCACGCCCGACGGAACCGTCCTGCATCGCGACGAGCGCCCCACCGTCACCGCCGGGCGGCTGCGCGATCCCGGGCTCGCCGGCACCCGGGCGGCGGCGGTCGACCTGCTCGCGCAGGCACGACGCCTGGGGCTGACGGTGACCGGGCTGGGCGCCGGTTTCCCCGAATACGTGGCCGCCGACGGGCTGCTGACCAGCCGCGAGGTGTTGGCGTGGGACAAACAACCGCTCGACGTGCTGTCCGCGCTCGCACTCGACGTCCCGTGCGTGGTGGGGTCGGACGTGCGCTGCGGCGCGCTCGGCGAGGCCCGGCACGGCGCCGGTCGTGGGCTGGACGGCTTCTTCTACGTCTCGCTGGGCACCGGCCTGTCCTCGACGTTCGTGCTCGACGGTATGCCCGTGACCGGTGCGCGCGGCGAGGCGATCGCGCTCGGCGAGTTCGAGGTACCGGCTTCGGTGGACCCGAACTGGCCGGGCAACCTGGAGAGTTACGCCTCCGGGCGCGGCATCGGCGAGCGTTTCGGGGTGGCCGGGACCCGCGAGGTGCTTGCCGCGGGCGGGCCCCGGGCGGCGGCCGTGCTGGACTCCGCCGGCCGCGCGTTGGGCACGGTCCTGGCGGCGGTGGTGCGACTGCTCGATCCGGCCGCGATCGTGGTGGGCGGTGGGCTGGGCAGCGCCGCCGGACCGGTGCGCGCGGCGATGGAGCGCGCCTACGCCGAACACACCGCCGCGCGCCCCGCGGCCCCGCCGCTGCTCACGGCCACACTCGGCGCGGACGCCGGACTCGTGGGCGCCGCGGCGCTGGCCGGCTGAGTGCAGGTCCGGGGCCGCCGGCGGGGCCGGCTCAGGACGCCGTTCGGGTGAGGTCGAGACGTACCGTCGCCGGGGTCGTGGCGAACCTGCGCAGTGTCCGAGCATGGTGTGTGGGGAACGCGCCGAGGCGTGCCTGTACATCGTCGTCGGGCAGCAGCGCCGCGACGCCGGGGATCCAGCGGCCACGCAGGTGTACCCGTACGTTCGGGTCCGCCGACAGGTTGCGAACGTACGCAGCCCGGGAGCCGTGCTCCGCGACCAGCCACACCACCGAGTCGAGGTCGCGGCGTACGCCCACCACCGTCCGGCGGCGACGCCCCGTGGTCCGTCCCGTGGTCTCCAGCACCGCGTGGTGCGCAAGCACGCCCGAGCAGGCGAGCGCTCGCATCGGCGGGTTGAGCACCCATCGTTGCAGGCGGCCCATACGAAGCCGGCGACAACGGGCGTCGGCCGCGTCGAGCGCCGCCGCCTGAGCGGGCGTCGCCGGCGCGACGGTCATCGGCCCCGCCCCCAACACGCGGCGGCTGACGACGGGAGCGTCGGCCGCCGTCCCACGGACCCGACGCACCGCCGGAACGTGCAGCGCGCCCCACACCAGGAAGGCGACCCCCGCCGCGACCGTCGCCTCCGCCTCGGCCTCCTCGCGCCCCAGACCGGCGTCCGCGAGATCACCCGACAGCAGCTCCACCCACGCCGACATCAACCGCGCCCGAAAGTCTCCCGGCAACAACCCCGAAAGACGCGGTGGTATGCGGCGAGGTGCGCCGGCCCGAGGTCGGGCACCCCGGTCCCCGGTCCCCGGCCCGCGGTCGGGGCCGGGGCCGGGGGAGGGGAGGGCGGCGCCGGGGCCGGGTCAGGTGGCCTGCTTGGTGGTGAGGTATTCCTCCCAGGTCCGGACGCCCACCGCGTGCTCCCGCGTGACCAACCCCCCGGCGCGGAACCCGGCGCCCGCCTTGCCCGGGATACGCACGGGCACGACCCTTCGCCGCCTGCCCATCGCCTCCAGCCAGGAACGGGCCAGGTCCGCCGCCTCGTAGACGCGCGGCCCGCCCATGTCCGGGACCCGCCCGGCCGGCGTGCCCAGCGCCAACTCCACCAGGCGGTCGGCCACTTCACCCTGGTCCACGGGTTGGCACTCGGTCTTCGACGGGACGAGGACGACGGGTGCCTTGGCCAGCACGCCGAACGCCTTGTGCAGCAACTCGGGGAACTGCGTCGCGCGCAGGTTCGTCCACGGGATGCCCGACTCGGCCAGCAACCGCTCACCCTCGACCTTGATCCGGTAGTAGGAGTAGGGGATCCGGTCGACGCCGACGATCGAGATGTTCACGATGTGCCCGACGCCGGCCCGCCGCGCCGCGTCCAGCAGGTGCCGCCAGCCGGGGATGTCGTGCTTCGGCCGCCGCGTGTCCGACGCGCAGTGGATGATCGTCGTGACACCGTGGAACGCCGCGTCCAGGCCCGTACCCGTCTGCAGGTCGGCGGTCACCCAGGTCACCCCCGGATCGTCGGGCAGCACCGTGCGGCGGGTCATCGCCCGCACCGGCACGCCGGCACGCCGTGCCCGGTTCAGCACCTCACGCCCCAGCACACCGGTCGCGCCCGTCACCAGGATCACGTTCTCGCTCATCGGTCCTCCTCGCCACGGGGACGCCGCACCTCCGCGACGTCGCCCTCGTCAGCAAGGAACCGAACGGCTACGCGTTACGTGACAACTCTCGGCATTGTTCCTCGAGAAATTTCAGCTTCTCCGGATTCCGGACCATCCGCACGCCCGCTATGCCCTCCGCGCCGACCTCCACCACCGCGGCCGTCGTGAGCGCTCCGCCCTCCCAGCCCAACAGCGCCGTGTCGCCGTTGACCTCGGCGAAGCCGAACTCCATACCGGAGGCGAAGCGGGCCATCAGACCCAGGAGGAACCGGGCCACCTTGTCCCGACCGAAGACCGGGCGCGTGGACGCGGTGACCTTGCCGCCCCCGTCGGACCACGCCACGACATCGTCCGCGAGCAGCGCCTCCAGTTCGTCGAGCGCTCCCTCGGCCGCCGCCGCGAGGAAGCGCGCCAACAGATCGGACCGCACCGCCTCGGGAGCCTCGAAACGCGGTCGCCCGGACGCGAGGCGCAGCCTGGCCCGCCGGTGGGTCTGCCGGGAATTGGCCTCCGGCCAGTCCAGCACCTCGGCGATCTCCCGATGGCTGTACCCGAACGCGTCCCGCAGCACCACGACCGCCCGCTCCGGCGGCGACAACCGCTCCAGCATCACGAGCATCGCCATCGACACCGCGTCCCGCTGTTCGGCGGTCTCCAACGGCCCGAGCACCCCGGTGTCCGTCCGCACCGGCTCGGGCAACCACGGCCCGACGTATTCCTCGCGCCGGGCCCGCGCGGACGTCAGCCGGTTGAGGCACAGATTCGTCAGCACCTTGGCCAACCACGCCCCCGGCGCGTCGATGTGTCCCCGCTCGGCCGCGTGCCAGCGCAGATACGTATCCTGCACCGCGTCCTCGGCCTCGGCGGCCGACCCCAACATCCGATACGCGATCCCGAACAGCCGCCCCCGCTGCGCCTCGAACTCGGCGGTCGGGTCGGGAAACGGGTCGACGGTCACGAAACCCACCGTACAAGCCGCACCCCCGGCACCTTGCAACGAGCCACGCCTCGCCCGGTGTCGGCGGGTCGCCGCCTGCGGTCATGTGCGCGGTGGACGAGCCCACAGGGCCTTGTGCGAGGTGGCTTCCTGGTGCCCGTCGGCGGCTCCCGAGTCCTGGACAAGCCGTGATAGTTGGTCGCGAATGCGGTCGAGCAGGGTACTCAGGGCCGCGTACGGGACGTACCAGTACACGGCGGTGACGGTGAAAGGGCCGCCCGATGGCCGCCCCTGCTCGGTGAGCAGCAGGGCGATCTCCTCCGCGTGCGGGGGAGACACTTCGATAAAGTTGTCGAAGCACGTACGGGCGGCGATCAGACCCTCGATCTCATCGACCCCGTGTCGCAGCGGTACCCGTTCCGGCACCCAGGCGCGACACGCTTCGGGCAACCCGTAGTTGTCGACGGGCTCCCCCACGGTCATCCACCCCCTTCCCTCGGCGTTCAGCCTGAGGCCTTTGGGCAGCGTCTCGGTGAGGCGGTAGGCCGGAAGGTCGCTCAGGGGCGCGTCGTCGTATCCCCGCAATTCGTGTTGGGCCCATGTCCACACCCGCGCGAACTCCGCATCGTCTCCCGGGGTGACGTACCGACGCAGCAGGGACGCGACCGAAGGAGACTCGCCGGGGACTTCGTGGGTCGGTGCAGTCGGATCTTGCCGGTTCATCTTCATGCGGAGACATTCTCCGTGCTCACGGTGACACTCGTGGGCGCCGGGGTGGCGGCGGGCGGCGTTCGATACGAACCGGCCCGCGTCCCGCCCGCGTTGCCGCCGCCCGTGTTGCGGACCCGCTTCGCCTGGGCCGCCCTCACCATCGTCACCGGTGGTCGACTACACGGTCGGGCCCCGGGCGCACCGATCACGCGGCTGTCGTTGCCCATCCTCCGTCGAAGCGGCGCCCGGTCAAGGGTTCGACGGGCGCGTTCCGACGGGCGAGCCGGGAGAGTCGAGCGGGATCGGGGTGAACATCGGGGCCTCCTGGTCCGGGTCCAGTGCCGTCGGGCCGTACAGCCAGTCGATGAACGTGTAGTCGTAGGTGTCGCGTTCGCGCAGGATGGTGTTGCGCTGTGCGCGGGCGAGGTCGTCGAGGTGCCAGAGTTCGCCCCAGGTGCGGGCGGTGCGCTGCACGCGGCGGCAGTGCCCGGGTCGGACCGCCTGATAGCCGGCGAGGGCGGCGGTCCAGTCCACGGTTTTGTCGGCCGCGCTGTTCCGGGCGGCGTGCCGCGCCAGTACCCAGCCGTCCTCCAGCGCCATGATCGCGCCCTGCGCCAGGTATTGCAGCGGCGGATGGGCCGCGTCGCCGAGCAGGGCGATCCGGTCGAACACCCACGTGTCGATCGGTTCGCGGTCGAACATGCGCCACCACCGGTCCCGCCACATCAGGGGGATGCCCGCCCGGACCTGCTCGGTGGTGTCCGCGAACGCCTCGTCGAGTTCGTTGGGCGTACCCCAATCGTCCCTGCCGGCAAGGGCCTTCGGCGACTCGAACACGGCGACCCGGTTGAACATCTCCCCGCCGCGCAGGGCGTACTGCACGAAGTGGCAGCGCGGGCCGACGTATACGACGACGGCGTTCTCGTGCACCCGGTGATCGCGGACGTTGTCGATGGGGACCGCGCCGCGGTAGGCCACGTAGGACGAGCCGACCGGCGCGTCGCCGACGAACCGGTCGCGGGCGACCGAGTGGAGGCCGTCCGCCGCGATCACCACGTTGGCGTCCTCGACGCGGCCGTCCGCCAGGACGACCGCGGGCCGCGGACCCTCGTCGCGGAGCGGGTCGCCCAGGCCGTCAATTCGGCGCCGGTCATCGTCGCGCCACGTTCGATGCCGGCCCGGCGCTCGTCCGCGGACGCGTACATCGGGGTCGGCTCGCCGGTGGCGGCCCACCGCACCAGGTTGCCCAGAGCGTCCGCGTTGCCCGCCACGTGCGCGACCAGGTGTCGACGCGTCCAGCCGGGCAGGGGAGTTCGGGCGTCGAACGCGGCCTCGTCGAAGGCCGTGCAGGCGTCGAGGAACCGGGCGGTGCCGATCCCCGTCCAGCGCAGCGCCCGGTGCGCCGGATCGCCGGGCGCGCCGCTCACCGGGCGTCCGCGACGACGCGGTTGACCAGCCGACCGATGCCGTCGATCTCGGCGACCACGGTCGCACCCGGGCGCAGGTATCGGTGCGGGGTGCGGGCGTGGCCGACACCGCCGGGCGTGCCGGTGGCGATCACGTCGCCCGGGTTGAGGCGGATCACCGTGGAGACGTACTCGACCGGCGCGACCGGGTCGAACAGGCCCACAACCTGGGCTGGAAGCTCGCCCGCGTCCTGCGCGGCGAACTGCCCGAGGGATGATCGAGCATGCCGACGAGTTCAACCGACTGGTGACGGACTTCGTCCGCAACACCTGAGCACGCCGCCGTACCCGAGCATGCCTCAATTGGGCCCGGGGCGGGCCGTCCGAGAGCCGGACGGGCCGCTCCGGGCCCGGTCGCGTCCCAGGTCAGCTCAGCGCGTCCCGCCGGGCGAGCACGCCGCCCAGCGCGGTCGCCGCGGCTCGCAGCGCGGCCACGTGCGCCTCGGGGCGGAAACGGGCGCTGGGCCCGGCCACGCTGATCGCCGCGACCGGCTCGTCGTCCGGGCCCAGGACGGGCGCGGCCACGCACACCAGACCGAGCGCGGACTCCTCGTACTCGAACGCGACACCGTTCTCCAGCACCGCGTCCAGCCGGCGGCGCAACAACCCGGGCGCGACCACCGTGTGCGGGGTACGCCGCTCCAGCACACCGGAGAGCACCGTGCGTCGCAGTTCCTCGTCGCCGTGCGCGAGCAGCGTCTTGCCGATCGCGGTGCAGTGCATCGGCATCCGGCCGCCGACCCGGGAGGGGCTGCGGGCCTGCCGATGCCCGCCGATCTTGGCGACGTAGACCACGTCCGTGCCCTCGCGCACCCCCAGGTGCACGATCTCGTGGGTGCGTTCGTACAGGTCCTGAAGGAACGGCATGGCCAGTTCGAGCAGTCCGCGCTCGACGGACGCCCGCATGCCCAGCTCGAACAGGGCGCCGCTGAGCCGGTAACCCCCCGGCAGCCGGTCGAGCAGCCGCAGCGCCACCAGCTCCCCGGTGAGCCGGTGCACGGTGGCCTTGTGCAGGCCCGTACGGCGCACCAGCTCGGCGAGCGCGACGGTGCGGTCGTCGACCGTGAACGCCTCCAGGATAGCGGTCGCCTTGCTCAGGACACTGTTGCGGTCGGGGGCTTGGTCGGGGGTTCGGTCGGGGGAGTCGGGCACCCGACCAGCGTATCGCTGAGCGAGACGCTTTGGTTGTGGGTGATCGTCGAGGGTCGCGACGATGCCGCCATGACCAGTACTTCCCCCCACGGCGAGGACGCCGTGCGCGCCGCGGCCGAACGGCTGCTCGACGCCGCCTCGACCGGCGTCGCCTGCGCGCCGGTCCGCGACCTGATCGGTCCGGGCGACCTGGCCGCGGCGTACGCCGTCCAGCGCCGGATCGTCGACCACCGGCTGGCCCGCGGCGCCCGGGTCGTCGGCCGCAAGATCGGCCTCACCTCCACCGCCGTCCAGCGACAACTGGGCGTCGACCGGCCCGACTTCGGTGTGCTCTTCGACGACATGGGCCACGCCGACGGGGACGTGGTCCCCTACCGCGCGGTGCTGCAACCGCGCGTCGAGGCGGAGGTGGCGTTCGTACTCGGCGCCGATCTCGCCGACGGGCCGCTCGACCTCGCCCAGGTGCACGATGCCATCGACCACGCGGTCGCGGCCCTGGAGATCTGCGGCAGCCGGGTGCGTGACTGGGACATCCGCTTCGCCGACACCGTGGCCGACAACGCCTCGTCGGGCGCGTACGTCCTGGGCACCGTGCGCAGGGGTCTGGACGAATTCGTGCCGCGCGAGGTGCGGATGAGCATGACGGTCGGGGCAGAGGTGGTCTCCACCGGTACCGGCGCCGCCTGCCTGGGCGACCCGATCGAGGCGGTGGCCTGGCTGGCCCGGCAGGCCCGCGACCTCGGCGATCCGCTGCGCGCCGGGCAACTCGTGCTCTCCGGCGCGCTCGGGCCGATGTACCCCGTGGCGCCGGGGGACAGCGTCCGCGCCGACATCACCGGGCTCGGCACGGTCGCGATCGACGTCGGCCCGGACTTCGACGAGGAGGGTTCATGACCAGGACCAAGGTCGCCGTCATCGGATCGGGCAACATCGGCACCGATTTGATGATCAAGGTGCTGCGCACCGCCGAACACCTGGAGATGGGTGCGATGGTCGGCATCGACGCCGACTCCGACGGCCTGGCCCGCGCCCGCCGGCTCGGCGTCCCGACCACTCACGACGGGGTCGAGGGGCTGATCGCGATGCCCGGATTCGACGAGATCGGGATCGTCTTCGACGCCACCTCGGCCAAGGCGCACGCCCACAACGCGGCCCGGCTGCGGCCGTACGGCAAGCGGCTGATCGACCTCACGCCCGCGGCGCTGGGACCGTACGTCATCCCCGCGGTCAACCTCGAACAGCACCTCGACGCAGACAACGTCAACATGGTCACCTGCGGTGGGCAGGCCACCATTCCGGTGGTCGCGGCGATCGGCGCGGTGGCCCCGGTCGCGTACGCCGAGATCGTCGCGTCCATCGCCTCGAAGTCCGCCGGACCGGGCACCCGCGCCAACATCGACGAGTTCACCGAGACCACCTCGGCCGCGATCGTCGAGGTCGGCGGCGCCCGGCGCGGCAAGGCGATCATCGTGCTCAACCCCGCCGAGCCGCCGCTGATCATGCGCGACACCGTTTTGGCGCTGGTGCACGCGCCCGGTCCCGACTCGGTGGAGCGGATCCGGGAGGCGGTGGCGGCGATGGTCGCCGCGGTCGCCGAGTACGTGCCCGGCTACCGGCTCAAGCAGGAGGTCCAGGTGACCCCCGTCCCCGCCGACCAACCGCTGGAGACCCTGCTCGCCCCCGGCGCGGACCGGCCCACCCACCAGGTTTCGGTGTTCCTGGAGGTCGAGGGCGCCGCCCACTACCTGCCCGCCTACGCCGGAAACCTCGACATCATGACCTCGGCCGCGCTCCGCGTCGGCGAACGGATGGCGGCCCGCGACGCGGCCCCCGGCCCGGACGCCGACAACGACCGCGGCACCACCCGCCGGCACGTGGAGGCCGCCTCGTGAGCACCCCGATTTTCGTCCAGGACGTCACGTTGCGGGACGGCATGCACGCCGTGCGGCACCGGATCACCCCCGCGGACGTCGCGCGGATCGTCACCGCCCTCGATCGGGCGGGTGTGGACGCCATCGAGGTGGCGCACGGCGACGGGCTCGCGGGCGGTTCGCTCAACTACGGTCCCGGTTCGCACAGCGACTGGGCCTGGATCGAGGCCGCCGCCTCCGTCCTGGAGCGGGCCCGGCTGACCACTCTGCTGCTGCCCGGCGTCGGCACGATCCACGATCTGCGGCGCGCGTACGAGTTGGGGGTGCGCTCGGTTCGCGTCGCCACGCACTGCACCGAGGCCGACATCTCCGCGCAGCACATCGCCGCGGCGCGCGAACTGGGCATGGACGTCTCCGGATTCCTGATGCTCTCGCACATGGCCCCGCCGGAGGTACTCGCCGAGCAGGCCCGGCTGATGGAGTCGTACGGGGCGCACTGCGTCTACGTCACCGACTCGGGCGGTCGGCTCACCATGAACGACGTCGCGGCCCGGGTGCGTGCGTATCGGGACGTGTTGCGGCCGGAGACCGAGATCGGGATGCACGCGCACGAGAACCTTTCGCTCTCGGTGGCCAATTCGGTGGTCGCGGTGGACAACGGCTGCTTCCGCGTGGACGCCTCGCTGGCCGGGCACGGCGCGGGCGCCGGAAACTGTCCGCTGGAGGCGTTCATCGCGGTCGCCGACCTCTCCGGCTTCGCCCACGGCTGCGACCTGTTCGCCCTCCAGGACGCCGCCGACGACCTGGTTCGCCCGCTCCAGGACCGCCCCGTCCGGGTCGACCGGGAAACCCTCACCCTGGGCTACGCGGGCGTCTACTCGTCCTTCCTGCGCCACGCCGAAGCCGCCTCGGCGCGCTACGGGGTGGATGTGCGCGACCTCCTCATGGAATGCGGCCGGCGAGGTCTGGTCGGCGGCCAGGAGGACATGATCGTCGACATCGCGCTGACCCTGTCCGCCTGACGGGTGCCGCCGGCGCGCATGCCCGCGGGTGTTGTGCGGGTACCGGTCGTGGAGGGTCTTCCGGGAAATCGTGAGGTGACACCGTGACCACCGTGCAGGACTACAAGGAACTGTGTGGCGGAATCGCCGCGCATCACCGCGAGCGGCTGGACGCGGTGTTCGCGGGCGAGGCCGAGCCGGGCGCGCCGACAGCGCCCGCGTGGGCAAAACCGTCGGACCACGTGCCCCCGGAGGATCTGCCCCCGAACCTCGGGCCCGCGACCGACGCGTACGGACGGTGCGGAATGCGCGCCCTGGAGGGCCGGCGGGAGGACGTCGCGCGGATCCTGCGGGAGTTCCGGGAAAGGAGGATCACCCAGGAGTGCGCGGAGGAGTGGAACAGGGAGTCCGCGACGGCCCGGAAGCAGGAACAGCAAAAAGGGGACGCCGAATACCTCGAGGAGATCGTCCGGGCGATCGACGCGGCCGGTGACGACGAGGACGTCATCGCCAGGACCGTCGAGATCTACACCGCGGCGTTCGACGCACTCGTCGGAGCGTGGGCGGTCGCCGCCGAGTGTCTGCGCGATTGGCTGACGACACGCGTCGAAGACATCGACGCCTGCTTCGAACGTGCGATCGGAACCGAACCCGAGACGGAAACCCCGGGGCAGGCCCCCGCGCCCCTCCCGGCCGTGGGCTCGGGGTAGGTCTCACCTCGCCATCCCGGTCTCGGCGCCGTCGCGCAGGGCCGCCACCGCCGCCTCCGGGGTGTCGCTGAAGAACCGGATCGTGCGTGCTTCACCCCGGCGGCCGAGCGGGCGGGTGTATGTCACCGGTTCGCCGAGTTCGACGACGACGTTGGTCTGCGAGGCCACGCAGACGCCGAGTCGGTCGCCGGCCACGGCGATGGCCGACGATTCGTTGAAGCAGCGGATGAGGCGGACCGACGCGACGGTGTGCCTTGGGATGCGCAGGTCGAAGAACGCGCCCGAACGCAGCCGGAGTTCGTCCGGGGTGACGACATGCGGGCGGGTCACCCAGGTGGCGGCCACGGCGACGGCGGCGAGTATCGAGTAGACGTCCACGACCAGGAAGGCGCGCCGGAGGACCGGCGGTGCGCCGACGCCGCGCAGGACGACTTCGGTGGCGACGGCGTCCACGGCCAGGACGAAGACCCAAAGGAGCATCATGGGCATCGGCTCGCGGGCATAGGGCACCGTCACCGCGTCGGGCGGTATGCCGTGCTTGCGGCGCAGACACAGCAGCCACAGACTCTGCACACCCTTCGCGTCGAACGAGACCACGCGGCGTACCGGCGCGGGGACGATCTCGCGGACGGTGTGCCGGGCCGCGGTGCGCCGGTCGGCGTTCGCCCGCCGGGCCGCGGCGTAGATCGGTCCGGCCGCGGCCGATGCGGACAGGAGCGCGGCGGGAATCGCGACGTACATGATCCAGCGGGCCGGACGGAGCATCACGGCTCCCTTCTCAGCAGGGCCACCAGGCGGCGGAACACCTCCGTTTGGGCGGCGGACAGTTCGGTGGCGATCGCGCCGAGCCATTCCGCGTCCCGTCGGGTCGGGGTCGAGGCGGGCGCGGACTCCGGCGCGGCGGCCTCCGTCGCCCGCATGGCATCGGTCAGCCCGTCCGGAAGGAAGTCGGCGAAGTCCCGGGCCAGGCGCTCGACTCGGGGATCGTCCGGATCGGCATCGGCCAGCGCATCGAGCCGGGCGGTCAGGGCCGCGCCGCGGGCGACCATGGCGGGCTCGGCCAGCGGCCGCAGCAGGTCGGCGAACGCTTCGCGTTGCTCCGGGGTGGCCGTGGTGTCGATCAGCGCCAGGAACTCGCGGTCGAGTCGGGCGAAATGCGATTCGTGCACGGGGAATTCGCGCAGTACGTCGGCCAGGGCCGGGGACACCGTCGAGTCGGGGTCCAGGTCCGGATCCGCCAGGAGCACGGCGAGCCGGGCGCGGCGTGCGGCGATGGCCTCCTGCTGTCGCGCCAGGTCCGTGTCGAGTTCGGCGAGAACGTCGCGCAGGTCGCGCTCACGGTCCCGGTCGAGCACGGCGCGGACTTCGTCCAGCGGGAGTCCGAGGTCGGCCAGGCGCCGTGCTCGGGCAAGCAGCAACGCGTCACGCAGTCGGTACTCCCGGTACCCGTTGGGCAACCGCGGGGGCTCGGGGACGATGCCCAGATTGTGGTAATGCCGCACGGTCCGAGTCGACACCCCGGCCAGCGCGGCGATCTCGCCGATTCGCATGACTCCATGGAAAACCGTGACGTTACGTCAAGGTCAAGGGCGCGCGGAACGCGGGTGACATCTGCTGTCGACCGGCCGTCTGTGGCGCGCCGCGCCGAACGGAGCCCGCCCGCCGTCCCTCACCGCACGGCGGGCGGGCCTCGGTGCCACACCGCGCCGTCAGCGCGGAGCCTGCGGTGCGGCCCGGATGGGGGACACGTGGGCACGGGTTCGTTCGGCATCGTCGGGCGGCGGGCCGTCGGGTGCCGTGGGCCGGCCGTACCAGTCCAGGCAGACGATCAGGGCGTCGTCGTCGGGGATGGGGCGCCCGCGGTGGCCGGTGAGTTCGCGCAGCACCGCGCGGGGCATCTCGGCGGGCGGCAGCAGTCGGGTGGCGCTGATCGCCCGAGCCAGCGCGCGATCGCCGTAGGCTTCGCCGGCCGGCGAGGCGACCGCGTGGACACCGTCGCTGACGAAGACCAGCCGGTCCCCGGGACGGACCCGGAATTCCTGCGCCCTGTAGTCGGTCTCCTCGAACATGCCCAGGGGCAGCTGCGCGTCGAAGTCGATCGGACTCACCGTGCCCTCGCGCAGGAGCAGCAGGCGTGGGGAACCGGCGTCGATCACCTGCACCCGTCCGGTGGCCAGTTCGAAGTCCAGCAGCAGGACGGACAGGTAGGCGTCGCCGCGGTGCCGGGCATGGACGGCCTGGTCGGCGAGGGCCGCCTGGTCGGCGAGCGGGATGCCGGCGCGTCGGGCGTTGCGCAGGGCGTTGATCGTGAGGTTGCTGAGGAGGGCGGCGTCGATGCCCTCGCCCATGCCGTCGGTCACCGTCAGCGTGAGACGGTCGGCGGTGGCGGACCAGTCGAAGTTGTCGCCGTGGACGGCGTAGGCGGGTTCGAGCTGGGCACCGATGGCGTATTCCTCGCGTCGGCAGGCGTGACCGGGCAGGAGTTGCCACTGCATCTCGGCCGCGAGGGTCAGCCGGTCCTTGCGGCGGGCGCGGAGGTAGAGGTCGGTGTCGCGTTCGGCGACGGTGACCGCGTGGGCGAGCATCTCGGCGATGTCGACGAGTTCGGTCCGGACGGCCGGTGAACAGGCGTCGGTCGGGAGGGTGACGGAGAGGACCCCGAGACGGTCGCCGCGTACCGTCACCGGGAGGTGTACGACCGTGTCCGCTCCGCGTTGCTCGTGTGCGGGTTCCTGTGCGCCGAAGACCCGCCCCTGAGGGCTGTTGTCGATGGAGAGGTGTTCGGTGGCCGCAGCGAGCGCGGACACCGACAGCAGGACGGTCAGGCTGTAGTCGGCCATCAGCAGGTCGACGGCGCCTGCCCGGCAGTGCCGCGCGAGTACGCCGCGGATGGCGTCCAGCAGGTCGGGCGCGGGTGCGGTGCGCAGCGCACGCTCGGCTTCCTCGTATACGTTCACAGTTTGTCTTCAGCCGTTCTCTGCGGATGCGGTACGGGGCACCCTCATGGCGTGTTCGGCGAACGGCCGGACAGCCTGTCGAATCAATCGCCTTTATAGCGTCTATTGTGGTGACGGCACGGCCGTCGAAGAAGCGGCCGTATCGGGCGTCGGAGTAAGGCGGTGAGCGGGGTTACCTTCTCTCGACACGACCAGTCGGACGAGACGGCGCGCGTGGCGACCGCGGCGGCCGAGTTGCTCGAGATGTTGTTGGGGCGTGCGTCCACGGCACCCGTTTCGCCGTCACAGCTGCGCGTGCTGTTTCTGCTGGAGCGGCACGAGGGCATCAACCTGCGTACGTTGGCCGACGGTCTGCGGTCGACGCCCTCCTCGACGAGTCGCCTGTGTGACCGCCTCCAGGCGGTGGGTTTCGTCGAACGTCTGCCCAGTGCCAACAGCCGCCGTGAACTCCAGTTGCGGCTGAGTGGGCGGGGCTGCGCCTTCCTGGCGGATCTGCGGGCCCGCCGTGAGCAGGAACTGGCGGTCGTCACGGCGCGCATGTCGGGCGAGTCCCGGGCGATGCTGCTCAAGGGCCTCGAATCCCTGCGCAACGCCGCCGGGCCCGTCATGGACGAGGCGACGGGCGATGCGTCCTCCCTCTCCTCGCGTGCGCGAACCGCCTGAGGCGATCGGCCGCGTCGGGTGACGGGCGCGGTGTACCCGCTCCACCGTGTGCGGGGAGCGCGAAGTACGTGGGCCGGACACGTGCCGAGCGTATGTCGGCCGACGTCGACGTCCCATGGCGGCGCCCCCTTTCGTCGGATGAACGAGCGGTGGCGCTCGGTTGCAAGCCGGCGATGCGCGCGTCACGTCGATGTTGTTCCCTGACGTCGACGGCTTTGCCCCCGCCCCCGGCGTCCCGATGCGAAGCGTATCGAATTATTGACTGATGACAAATGTTGCGGCCGGACATGTATCCCGGGGTCGCTGTGAACGATCCGCCGTCGTGTGCCGACGTCCCGCCGACCATCAGGGGGAGGGTGCGGACCGGCCTTCGTCACCGCTTGCGGCGAAGCCGCGCCCATCCGTGTCGGTGGGCCCGGTGAGGTATCCGCCGACGCCGGTGATGTCGAGCAGGCGGGTCAGTCGCACGGGTTGACGGTGCAGATGCAGGGCGATCCCGGCGGCGTGTGTGCGGCGGCGCAGGCCGATCAGGACGGACAGCCCGCCGCAGTCGATGGCGGTCAGGGCCGCCCAGTCCAGGTGCAGATGACGCAGCGCCGGTCCGTACCGCCGCAGATGTGTGTCCAGCGCCGCGTTCACCCGCTCGGTGAACGCGGTGCCGGTGTCGTAGTCGAGGCCTCCCCGAATGGCCAGATGCAGCGACCGGGTGTCGCCGGCCAGAACGTCGACGGAGAACTCGACGGGCGTGGGGGAGCTCATGCCGTTCCGGGGCCGGAGTGGATGGGTGCGGTGGGCAGGGTGTCGGTCGCGACGCGGATGAAGCCGAGCGCGCGGGGAAAGTCGCGCAGTTGTTCGGCGAGGATGTCCAGTCCCAGGCGCAAACCGGCCGCGGGCACGTGGCGGGCGGTGAGTATGTCCCTGGTCCAGTCGACGAAGGAGGTGAACAGGTCCGCCTCGTCGACGTAGAGGGCCGTCGTGAGGAAGTCCACGATGTGGGCCAGGTCCTCGGCGGTTCGTTCCCGCTGGGCGGCGCTGTACGCGCGCATGTCGGGCCCGCGCTCGTCGAGGGCGACCAGGCACTGCCGCACCAGGGTGGTGCGGTTGGACTTGACGAACGTGTACTCCTGATCGGCCAGATGGGGCAGGTCGTCGATCTCGTGGCGCCGCTCCGCATGCCGGGCGGTGATCCCCCGGGCCAGCCGGTCCGCGGCGCCTCGCGCGTCGGGGGCCCAGGCGTCGGCGCCCAACAGACGCGCGTAGCGGCCGTCCGCGCCGAAGGCGGCGCCGCCGACCATGACCGGGATGCCCAGCGACTGCACGGCGGTCACCGCCTGATGGGCGGTGGGCAGGTGCGTGGGCAGCGAGGCCGAGAGCAGGGCCGCGGTCGGGTTGCTCTGATGCACGTGTGCGATCAGGTGCGGAGTCGGGGTGTGGGCGCCGAGGAAGTCCACCCGCCAGCCGCGCCCGGTGAGGGTCTCGGCCAGCAACCGGGCGGGCAGGGAATGCCATTCGCCATCCACACACGCGACCGTGACGTTGCCCCGTGTCGGCGACGGAGGCGGTGCGGGGTGGTGGGCGAGGACGGCGATGACCCGGTCGATGATTGCGGTGGCCGCGTGCTCCTCGGCCACTCCGATCCGGTTCGCCGCCCATTCGAGCCCGACGCGACGCTGCACGGCGGCCACGACGTCCAGCAGCAGGGTCTCACCGTCGGCCCCGGCATCGGCCGCCGCGGTGGCCAGTGCCATCGCGCCCGGCTCGTCCCGGCCGATCACGGCCGTCCACAGTCGCTCCGCGAGATCGCGGGGTGCGGGTGCGCCCGGGGCCGAGGCGTCCGCATTCCCATTGCCCGTCTTCACGGCGCCCGTCGTGACAGTGCCCGTCTTCACAGTGCTCGCCTTCAAGGTGTTCGTCATCACGGTTCCCGCCGTCGTGGCTCGTGGCCCTCGCGGTCCTCGCGGTCGTCCGCGCCAGGGAATCCGTCGACACCGCCGGCCGGATTGGTGATCGCCAGCGTGGCCATGTCGTCGTGACGACCGCCGCCCAGCCACTGGGCCGCCAGCATCTGTACCCGCTCGACCACGGCCTCCGCCGGCATGCGCGCACACTCCCGCAGAGCCTCCCGCAGCCGCTCCTCGCCGTAGAAGTCGTCACCCAGCGGCCCGCCGCGCGCCTCGGTGATCCCGTCCGTGTACAGCAGGCAGGTCTCGCCGGGTGCCAGCGCCACCTCCACGCTCCGCGTCCGGACGTCGGGCAGCGCCCCCACGAGGGTGCCGCCGGTCGCGGCCTCCTCCACCCGCCCGTCGGCGCGGACGATCAGCGGCGGCAGATGTCCGGCGCTGGTCAGCCGCAACAACACCTGCCCCGCGCTGCGCCGCACCGAGGCCAGCACCAGGGTCGCGAACCGGGTGTGGTGGGAGTTCATCAACGCGTCGTTGAGCAGGACGAGGATCCGCTGGTGATCACCGGACAGCGGCACCAGCGCGTGCAGGACACTGCGGATCTTTCCGGTCAGGACGGCGGCCTCCAGGCCCTTGCCCGCCACGTCGCCCAGTACGACGAACGTCTCCCGGGACGCGTCCGCACCGGGATGGACGTCATAGAAGTCACCGCCGACCCGCTCGTGGTCCTGCGAGGCCCGATAGACGCCGGCGTACTCCACGCCGTGCACCCGCTCCAGGCGCGGCGGTAGCAACTCGCGCAGCAGCGTGGTCGTGATCGAGGCCTGCTCCGCGTACAGCCGTGCCGCGGACAGAGCGGCGCCGGCCCGTGCGGCGAACAGCCGCGCGAACACCTCCTCGCCGTCCGTGAACGCCCGGTGCGTGCTCGCGCGCAGCAGGATCAGCACCCCGGCCGGCACTCCGTGTCCGGGCAGCGGGGTGACGATCACCGAGCCGATCGGACCGGCGAAACCGGGCGGCACGCTCCAGTCGGGAATGCCCTCCGGGTCGATCCACCGAGTCGGCACCGGTGGGAAACCCTGCAACGCCTCCGCCAGTCCGGGAACCGTACGCGGATCGATCGACGCCACCGTACGCGTGATGCCGGCGCCGGCCTGCGCGTAGGTCAGCGCGTGCCGGCGACCCTGGGCCGGGACGATGACGACCGCGGCGTCGGCCAGGTGATCCGCAGCCATCCGCGCCGTCACCTCCGCGCATCGTTCGAGGTTCAGCGACGACAGCAGCGCGCCGGAGATGTCCGCCAACAGCTCTGCCCGTTCACGCTCGTTGCGCAGTGCCTGCTCGGCTCGACGGAGATCGGTGTCCTCCACGAGCCACCACACCACATCCCCGTTCTCGATCCGCGAGGGATGCGCCGCGAATGTCCGACCCACCACGGCGCCCGACACCGCCTCCCGCGGCGTTGTGGCCGACTGCAGGTGGCGGTGGTGTGCCCGCGCGAGCCAGTGCGGCAGGCCGCCCGAGGTCAGATCTTCGCCGACCTCCTCGGCGTGCGCGAACAGCCGGCGCGCTCCTTCGTTGGATCCGATGACGTCCCCGCCGGGGTCGACGACGAGAACGGGGCAGGGGGCGCTGTCCCATATCGAGGCGACGTGAACGTCACCATCGTGCGGAGTCTTGGGTGTACCCGAAGTACGGATCACAAGCCGGGGAACGCATCGCGCGAACCCCACCACCTCTCTGTCGCTGGACAACAGTTGTCTTCGTGCAACCGTGTCCTATGCTCCAGCCATACGCAACACCAGGAGTAAAACGGGCAATTTTTCATCCAAGCCGCATAAGTGCCGCTCTGTCGGGCCTGCCCCGGCGTCGAGGAGGTCGACCATCACCGGAAAGGCCGATGCCGGCGTGTCCGGGATCACGTGGCCGTGTTCGTCGGATTTGCCGACCGCGTGTCGTCGGGTGAGCGCGTGGCAAGGGTGTGCGGGGGTTCCGCAGAATAGGGGCGAATTCCCGGAGGCCGGCGACCGAGGCGAGGGCGGATCACATGACCGATGACGCGGACACCGGGCTTGTGCCTCCCGCGCGGACGCGGCACGAGACGGACGTCGTGGGCAACGCCGAACTGCGCCGCCTGCTGGCCGGTTTGACCGCCGTACGCGACGGCGACTTCGGCGGCCGACTGCCCGACGACGGCGACGGCCTGCTCGGGGAGATCGCCGGGGTGTTCAACGGCATGGTCGACCAGCTGGCGCTGTTCACCTCCGAGGTCACCCGGGTGGCACGCGAGGTCGGGTCGGAGGGCACCCTCGGTGGTCAGGCGCTCGTGCCGGGCGTGTCCGGGACGTGGGCCGATCTGACCGACTCGGTGAACTTCATGGCCGGCAACCTCACGTCCCAGGTACGGTCCATCGCCCAGGTCGCCACGGCGGTGGCGCGCGGCGACCTGTCCCAGAAGGTCCGGGTGGACGCGCGCGGCGAGATCCTGGAGTTGAAGGAGACCATCAACACGATGGTCGACCAGCTCTCGGCGTTCGCCGACGAGGTCACCCGCGTCGCCCGGGAGGTGGGTACCGACGGGCGCCTGGGCGGACAGGCCGACGTCAAGGGCGTCTCCGGTACGTGGAAGGACCTCACCGAGTCCGTCAACGTGATGGCGGAGAACCTGACCGCGCAGGTGCGCTCCATCGCCCAGGTGACCACCGCCGTCGCGCAGGGCGACCTGTCGCAGAAGATCCGGGTGGACGCGCGCGGCGAGATCCTGGAGTTGAAGGAGACCATCAACACGATGGTCGACCAGCTCTCCGCGTTCGCCGACGAGGTCACCCGCGTCGCCCGCGAGGTCGGCACCGAGGGCAACCTCGGCGGGCAGGCGACCGTGCGTGGCGCGTCCGGCACCTGGAAGGACCTCACCGACAACGTCAACGTGATGGCGTCCAACCTCACCGGCCAGGTGCGTTCCATCGCCCAGGTCGCCACCGCCGTGGCGCGTGGCGACCTCTCCCGCAAGATCACCGTCGAGGCCAAGGGCGAGGTGGCGGCCCTCGCCGAGGTGATCAACACCATGGTCGACACCCTGTCCGCGTTCGCCGACGAGGTCACCAGGGTCGCCCGCGAGGTCGGCACCGAGGGCATCCTCGGCGGTCAGGCCCGCGTGCCCAACGTCGCCGGGACCTGGAAGGACCTGACCGACAACGTCAACTCGATGGCCAACAACCTCACCGGCCAGGTCCGCAACATCGCCCTGGTCACCACCGCGGTGGCCAACGGCGACCTGTCGAAGAAGATCGACGTGGACGCGCGCGGCGAAATCCTGGAGCTCAAGACCACCATCAACACCATGGTCGACCAACTCTCCTCCTTCGCCGCCGAGGTCACCCGGGTGGCGCGCGAAGTCGGCAGCGAGGGACGACTCGGCGGACAGGCCGAGGTCGAGGGCGTCTCGGGCACCTGGAAACGCCTGACCGAGAACGTCAACGAACTCGCCGGCAACCTCACCCGCCAGGTCCGCGCCATCGCCGAGGTCGCCAGCGCCGTCGCCGAGGGCGACCTGACCCGCTCGATCACCGTCGACGCCTCCGGCGAGGTCGCCGAACTCAAGGACAACATCAACGCGATGGTCGGCTCGCTGCGCGAGACCACCCGCGCCAACGAGGAACAGGACTGGCTCAAGTCCAACCTCGCCCGCGTGTCCGCGCTCATGCAGGGCCACCGCGACCTGGCCGTCGTCGCCGAACTCGTGATGGACGAACTCACCCCCCTGGTCGGCGCCCAGTACGGTGCCTTCTACCTCGCCGAGGACGGCGCGACCGGAACGGGGCTGCGCCTGATCGGCTCGTACGGGCTCGGTGCGGACGACGGCCACGCCACGCACATCCCGCCCGGGCGCACCCTGGTGGGCCAGGCCGCCCGCAGTCGGCGCACCATCGCCGTCGACGACGTCCCCACCGACTACGTGGTCTCCTCCGGACTCGGTCGCGCCGCGCCCACCGCGCTGATCGTGTTGCCGATCGTGGTCGAGGACCAGGTGCTCGGCGTCATCGAGCTCGCGTCGATCACCGCGTTCACCCCCGCGCATCGCGACTTCCTCGACCAGCTGATGGAAAACGTCGGCGTCAACGTCAACACCATCGTCGCCAACGCGCGCACCGACGAACTCCTGGCCGAATCCCAGCGCCTGGCCGGCGAATTGAGTGTGCGCTCCGAGGAACTGCAGCACCAGCAGGAGGAACTCCAGCACTCCAACGAGGAACTGGAGGAAAAGGCCGCGCTTCTCGCGACGCAGAACCGCGACATCGAGGCCAAGAACCTCCAGATCGAACAGGCCCGGCAGGAACTCGAGGACCGCGCCCGCCAGTTGACCCTCGCCTCGAAGTACAAGTCGGAGTTCCTGGCGAACATGAGCCACGAACTGCGCACACCCCTCAACAGCCTGCTCATCCTCGCCCAACTCCTCGCCCAGAACCCCACCCGCAACCTCAGCCCCAAACAGGTCGAATACGCCGGCATCATCCACTCCGCCGGTTCCGACCTGCTGCAACTGATCAACGACGTCCTCGATTTGTCCAAGGTCGAGGCCGGCAAGATGGACGTACACACCGAACGAGTATCGCTACGCCGACTCCTCGACTACGTCGAGGCGACGTTCCGGCCGATGACCACCCAAAAGAGTCTGACCTTCGACATCACCATCGGCCCCGGAGTACCGGCCGACCTGCTCACCGACGACTCACGCCTGCGGCAGATCCTGCGCAACCTGCTGTCGAACGCGGTCAAGTTCACCGACCGCGGCCACATCGAGCTGCGCATCGAACCGGCCACCGAGCACGAGGTCCCCGCCGGCGTACCGCGCGGTGACGCGGTCGTGGCCTTCCGCGTGCGCGACACCGGGGTGGGCATCGCCGAGCACCAACTCGAGACGATCTTCGGCGCGTTCCAACAGGCCGACGGCACCACCAGCCGCAAATACGGGGGAACCGGCCTCGGACTGTCGATCAGCCGCGAGATCGCCAACCTGCTCGGCGGCGCCATCACCGCCGACAGCACCCCCGGACAGGGCAGCGTCTTCACCCTGTACCTGCCCGCGGTACACACCGCCGCCGCCACCGACGCCGTCGGCCCGGCGTTCGTCACACACCCCCCGAGCCTCGACGCCTCCGGTACCGACGCCGATCCGCGGCCGCGCTCCCTCGAACCCGCCGCGCCACCCGCCCGGCGGCGCGTACTCGTGCTGGAGGAACGGCCACAGGGTTTGTTGAGCCTGGTCACGCAAAGCGCCGTGGCCGACATCGCGACCGGCGGACACGACGGTGCCGGCGGGCCGGGCGTCGACGTCCTGACCGTCGTGGACGCCCAGGAAGCCGCCACCACCCTCGCCGCCGCACCCTGTCACTGCGTCGTCCTCGACCTGGACATGCCCGACGGCCAGGCACTGACCCTCCTGGACGCCCTCGACGCGGACAGCGCCTCCGCGAACGTGCCCGTCCTGGCCCACAACACCCGTCGCCTGCCCCGGGAACAGACCCGCGCCCTGCAGACCCGCGCCGACACCAAACCCCTGGAACTGCTCGCGGGCCTGGACGAACTCCGCGAACGCATCACCCTGCACCTGTCCGCCGAACAGCCCGGTGACGTGCTGCCCCTGGTCCACGCCACCGAACGCACCCACCACGCGGCACCCACCCTCGACGCCGCCCTCGCCGACCGCACCGTCCTGATCGTCGACGACGACACCCGTAACCTGTACGCCCTCAGCAGCATCCTCGAACTTCACGCCGTCAACGTTCTCCACGCCGAGAACGGCCGCGAGGGCATCACCACCCTCGTCGAGCACCCCGAGGTCGACCTGGTCCTGATGGACGTGATGATGCCCGAGATGGATGGCTACGCCGCCACCGCCGAAATCCGCCGCATGCCCCGCTACACCGACCTGCCGATCATCGCCGTCACCGCCAAGGCCATGCCGGGCGATCGCGACAAGAGCCTGGCCGCCGGGGCCAGCGACTACGTCACCAAACCCGTCGACACCGACCACCTGCTCGCAGTCCTCCGCCGCCACCTGCTCCCCTCCTGAGAGCACCCCGCCGGTCGACCCCGCCCGACGTCCTCGCCTTCGGGAGTGAACCCATCGTGAGCAATACCGCACCCCCACCCGAGACATCCCATCGGCCGGACGGCGACGACCCGACGGGCCCGTACACCGTCACCGGGAACGAGACCGCCGCCGTACCACCGCGCGGCGAGAGCGCCCCGGACCACACCTCCGCCGTGGGCCGCCTCGCGGCGACCGTCGAACGCCTGCGCCACGAGATCCGCGCCGCACACGCCCAAGCGGATGGTCGTGCCCTGATCGAGACGGCCAAGGGCATCCTCATCGAACGCCTGCACTGCAGCCCCACCGAAGCCGCCCGACAACTCGCCACCCTGGCCGACCACGCGGGCGTGAGCGTGATGGAACTCGCCGCCGACATCCTCGACCGCACCGCCGCGGACCGCCTCACCGAAGCCGCCTGCGACTTCGTCACCGAAACCGCCGCCCCCGCCGCACCCCCCGACGGCAAGACCGTGAGCATGCGTCTGCGTACCGCGGAAAGCGGCGCCTGTGCCGCCGACGACACCCAGGCCGTGGCCCGATCCCTCCTCGAACACGCCCTCGCGCCCCTGGGCGCCACCGCCGTTGCCGTATGGGCCATCGCCCCCGACGCCTCCCTCACCCTCGCGGGCAGCGCCGGATTCACCGACCACGAGGCCACCCGCTGGCGACACGTCCCACCCGGAGTGGCGACCTTCGCCCGCCAGGCACTCGCCGATCTCGACTGGACCTGGACCTCCGACCTGTCCCGGACCGGAACACCCTCCATCGGCCGACACGACCTCACCGGCGCCCGAGCCGCCGCCCCGGCGGGCACCGGCGGCCGGATCCACGGCATCCTGGAGATCTGCTGGCCGAATCCGCTACCCGAACAACCCCCGCGCCTGCGCCGCCAGATCGAGGCACTGGCCGAACTGTGCGCGCACACCCTCGAAATCCACCCGGTCCCCGGCGACCCCACCGTCACACACCCCGCCACGGTCGACCTCGTCGAGATCGCCGACTGCCTCCACGACCCCGCCCTGGTGCTCGTGCCGCACGTGGACGAGCACCGGCAACTCGTCGACTTCCGGGTGCACCACGTCAACGCGCGCTTCCTCGACCCCGCCGGACGCCCGGCCAATCTGATCCACGGCGCCCTGCTCCTGGAGGCATACCCCCTCGCCGCGACCCCCGGCGGGCTGTACGACATCGTCGAGCGTGTCCATGCCACCGGCGAGTCCTACCGCGCCGAAAGCGTCACGCTCACCGCCCTCGTCGACGACGTCCGCCTCGACGCGATCGCCGACGTCGCCGTCAGCCGCCACGCCAACGCCATCCTGCTCGTCTGGCGCATCGAACACGAGGCGGCCCGCCTGGCCCGGCTGCTCCAACACGCCCAACGACTGGGCCGGATCGGCGGCTTCGAGGAAGACCTCGTCACCGGCGCCGTCACCTGGAACGACTCCCTGTTCGCGCTGCACGGCCTGCCGACCACCGCCATCCCCGTGGCTCTGGTCGACCTGCCGAACCACGCACACCCCGACGACGCCGCGGCGCTCGCCCGATTCCTGCGCACTCTGGTACACCGCCGCCGCCCCGCCACCGTGTCCTTCCGGCTGGAACGCACCGACGGTGTCACCCGACGCATCCGGATCGTCGCCGAACCGGTCCTGGACTCCGACGACCGCCTGCTGGCCATCCGCGGCGCCTACCAGGACGTCTCCGCCCAACACTGGACCGAGGTCGCCCTTGCCGCGACCCGCGACCGCCTTGCGCACAGCGAACAACAGGTGGGCGAACAAAACCGCCTCGCCCGGCAGCTCCAGCACGCGATCATGCCGCCCACGCCCACCCCGCTGAACGTCGAAGGTCTCCAGGTGGCCGTGCGCTACCGCCCCGCCGAATCCGACACCGCCGTCGGCGGCGACTGGTACGACGCCCTCGTCCTGCCGTCGAAGAAGATCCTGCTGTGCGTCGGCGACGTCGCCGGACACGGCATCCACGCCGCGACCAGCATGATCGTGCTGCGCAACGCCCTACGCGGCCTGGCCATCACCGGCGCCGGCCCCGCGCAACTGCTCACCTGGCTCAACACCGTGACGCACCATCTGACCGACCACGTCACCGCCACCGTCGTGTGCGCCCTGTACGACCCGGGCACGCGCACGATGCGCTGGGCCCGTGCCGGCCACCTGCCGCCCGTATGGATCCGCGACGACACGACGCAACGCCTGTCCCTGCTCGACGGTCCCCTCCTCGGCGCCTTCGCCGAGGCCGGCTACGCCGAGGACGAGATCCACCTCGCCCTGGGCGACACACTCCTGCTCTACACCGACGGCCTGATCGAACGCCGCGACCACTGCCTCGAAAGTTCCCTCGACCAACTCCTGGCCACCGCACGCGCCATCACCGCCACCCTGGACGAACGCCTCGACCGACTCCTCACCCACAGCCGGGCGGACACCGACGACGACACGTGCGTGGTGGGCATCCAGATCACCTGACCCGACGCGTGGGGGCCGGGGCGGTCGTGTGGAGGTGCGAATGACTCCCGCATTCTTCACGGCCGTCCCGGCTTGGTTCACTCCTACCCGGAGAGGTGGTTTTCATTTCGGACCGCGGTGGTGTTTTCGGGTTTTCCGACGGGCGAGTGCCACCTCGGATGCATAGGAAAAGGGTGGGGTGTGGGTCGACCCCGATAAATCGGGGT